>JAIULZ010000215.1 GCA_022565805.1 Balneolales bacterium | reverse complement strand
TTACACGGAGTATGACACGGGGTTGCACAGTTTTTTTCTGGCTATTTGATGGCTTACTAAGCCCAAATCCACATTGTTAATTGCTAATTGTTAATTTCCCTCTCAACACTCAACACTCAACACTTAGCACTTAGCACTCAAAATCCACCTAACTATTCTGAAGCTTCCTCAGCTGCCACCAGGTTAAAATGGACATAATACCGTAAAAGGTAAGAAAAGACGCTATCACCTGATTAAAAAAGGTTTCTGTTGAAATAATAACCAAAGCCACTCCAAAAGCTACAAGCCCCAAAAGACTTAGTCCACCGGATAGTATGGTCCCAAATGCCAGCGCAAATAGAAAAAGCGCGAATGCGTATGGCACAAAATTGGGGAAAGTATAAATAATTATGCCCGCAAAGACAGAAACTCCGCCCACGAAACCCGCATTTCGGTAAAAAAAGAAATCGATACCGTTGGAAATTAAATAGGCGGCCACAATTACGGTTAGCATCTCAGGCATAGCAAGCGTAAAAAGCCCAGTAATTAGCGCTATAATGCCATTTGTAACCTTCCTGACCGGATTAGCCTGCGGGGTGTTTATAAAAAATGATTGCATAATAAGTATTCTGTACCCGTTGTGTGTTCGGATACCTTCTTAGGTTTTCCGATTTGTTTTCTTTTTGTGCAAACCGGATTTCATTAACTGAAAATAAATGATACAGTTTTCATTTACCCGATATTTTTTCGCCTTAATAAATTTTGGCCGTTTAAAACCCATCACTTAAAAACGATAAAAGCAAACCCTACAAAACGATGGCCGAATATGCCTCTCAATGCCTTAACAGCATAAACTATGCCGCAACACCTTTGTATATGTTCTACGTATAGATTTCTCGCTAAAAGTGCTTATATTTGATCAGAAAAGCGTTTACAATAACGTCTGCCGGGAGTTGCCGGAAATACAAATACAGCTTGTCTTTTTATCCGTTCGGAATGCATAAGTTATCGGCTCTGTTCTGTTAATTCTATCGATTAAGTATATCAATATAGTTTTAACGGCTGTTAAACATCTCCCAAGTACAACGATTCGACATACATTTAGATACACATAGCGGCTTCAAAAGTTCAGTATTTGTATAATAATCGATATCAAAATTAATTATTCTAAACCAGCACAGCCTTGTTAAGGCCTTAAACCAAACATAATCATCTCGCAGCGAAACAGTTGCAGTTTAGTCATCGAGTTTATTATTACATCAATATATATCAACGCTTTTCAAACGCTGCGAGTTGTTCGTTCAGGCTTTAAACCTGAAACTGATACTAAATGTACAATAATCGCAGCCCCGAACTATTTTCAAACCATTAATCCCATAACAAATTTTTGAGTATAACATGAATATCGACACATTAGCCCCACCATCCTTAGGATTTGATTTAAACGAAGACCAGCAGCTCATTAAAGAGAGTATTCGCGACTTTGTAGAACAGCGCGTAGCCCCGGGAGTTATGGAGCGCGACGAAAGCTGTAGTTTCCCGCATGATATTGTTGCCGAACTGGCGGATATGAATATGCTTGGAATTTATCATGATGAGAAATATGGTGGTGCCGGAGCCGATACCGTTAGTTTCGCCATTGTTTTGGAAGAAATTGCCCGCTGGGATGCCTCACTTGCTCTTACCGTAGCTTCTCATACTTCGCTCTGCTCTGCGCATATAGCGCTTGCGGGAAACGAAGATCAGAAAATGAAATACCTCACTCAGCTTGCATCCGGCACACAGCTTGGGGCATGGGCCCTTACCGAGCCGGGTTCTGGCAGCGACGCTTCTAATATGAAGACCACCGCTGTTAAAAAAGGCGACAAATGGATTCTAAATGGCTCCAAGATTTTTATTACTCAGGGTTCTGTAGGCGGTATTTATGTTGTACTTGCGGTAACCGACCGCACACAGGGTGCCAAAGGCGTTACAGCCTTCATCCTGGAAAAAGGAATGAAAGGATTTAGCTATGGCCCCAAGCTTAAGAAACTGGGCATGAACTCTTCCGATACCTGCGAAATTTATATGGAGGATGTAGAAGTTCCGGCCGAAAATCAGCTTGGTGAATTGGGCGCGGGCTTTATTGATACCATGAAAATTCTGGATGGCGGCCGTATTGGAATCGGATCTATCGCCGTTGGAATCGCAAGAGGAGCATTCGAAGAATCGGTACGCTACTCGCTGGAGCGTCAGCAGTTTGGTCGCCCGATTGGTCATAATCAGGCTATACAGTGGAAACTGGTTGATATGGGCGTACAAATTGATGCTTCCCGGCTTTTGGTGCAGCGCGCGGCCTGGCTTAAAGACAAAGGAAGACCACATACAAAAGAAGCTTCTATGGCCAAACTATTTTCTTCAGAAATCTGCACTCAGGCCTGCCTCGAAGCTATACAAATCCACGGTGGCTACGGCTACACCAAGGAATACCATGTAGAGCGCTTCCTTCGCGACGCCAAGCTTCTCGAGATTGGTGAAGGCACAAGCGAAGTACAGCGCATGGTGCTATCGAGACATTTGATTCGCTAACATAACGCTATTTTTTGAATCTACACCGGGCCGCAGATACCGCATTGCGGCCCGTTTTATTTTGGCGTAATAGCGTAATTCAACATCTCTCAACAAGAGCCGGAAGCAAGTGTTTTCATGCGGGTATTCTCTAATATATCGTGCTATACTCGTTGGAGAATCTTATATTTGGGGTAAGCCTTCTATTATTTGAAAAAATCGCAATCGAGCGTAACACAGCTTCATATTAAGAAAACAGCCCTTTTACCTTTCCGCTTTACTAAAACATTTTACCCACAAGTTTACGCATCATGGCAAAAAATCATTTTAATATAGACGATCCTTATCAGTTCGAATCCATGCTTGGTGAAGACGACCGCATGATTATGGAAACTGCCAGAGAGTATGCCCAAAACCATCTTGAGCCCAGAGCCTGCGAAGGAAATCAGGAAGGTATTTTCGATATGGACATCCCAAAAGAAATGGCAAGTCTTAATCTACTTGGAGCCGTAATTCCTGAAGAATACGGCGGCATTGGCGCCAGCTATACCGCGTACGGACTCATTGCCCGCGAAATCGAGCGGGTTGACTCTTCCTACCGCTCTTTTTTATCGGTACAGTCTTCGCTTGTGATGCATCCGATTCACGTTTTCGGTACCGAAGAACAAAAAAGAAAATACCTGCCAAAACTCGCCGCTGCCGAACTCATTGGCTGCTTTGGGCTCACTGAGCCCGATCATGGCTCAGATCCTTCTTCAATGGTTACAACCGCAACTAAAACCAACGGCGGCTGGATTTTGAATGGCGCAAAAATGTGGATCACCAATTCCCCCATCGCCGATATTGCTATTGTTTGGGCAAAAGCCCGAAATGCCGGGGCCGATGAAGGCAAAATTATGGGTTTTATTGTTGAAAAAGACTATGCTGGTTTTTCCGCTCCGGTTACGCATAACAAAATGTCGCTGAGAGCATCTCAAACGGGAGAACTTATTTTTGAAGATGTTTTTGTACCCGACGAGAATGCTTTCCCCGAAGTACGTGGACTCAAAGGCCCTTTTACCTGTCTTAACAGCGCCCGGTATGGTATTGTTTGGGGAGCGCTGGGAGCCGCCGAAAATTGCTACAGCAGAGCCCGGCAATATGTAATGGAGCGCAAACAGTTTGGCTACCCGCTTGCTGCCAATCAGCTCATACAAACCAAACTTGCGAATATGCTTACCGATATTACGCAAATGCAGCTGCTGGCTCACCGACTCGGCGAGCTTAAAGATCAGGGCAAAGATCATCCTTCCATGACCTCCCTTGCAAAGCGTAATAACTGCGGCCGCGCGCTCGATATAGCCAGAATTGCGCGTGATATGCTCGGTGGCAACGGTATTACGGGCGAATACAGAGTTATTCATCATGTTGTTAATCTGGAATCCGTAAATACTTACGAAGGAACCTACGATATTCACGGGCTTATTCTGGGTCGGGATATCACCGGTATTCAGTCGTTTACCCCGCGGGGCAACGATATGCCGGCGACTAACGGCGCTGCCGAGAAGAAAAAAGAAGTTGCGAAAGCTGTAGAAGCATAACAGACTAAGCCTCTTCTCATAACATCTTGAAGTATTTGAAAAAAGACCACGGGCTGCTGTTCGTGGTCTTTTTTTATCCAGGTTATTTACTTACTTCGGTTTATGAGGAAACTATGCGGATTTCTGGTATTCACCACCTTTGCAAATGCAACATTATTGCATATATTTGGTGATGATTTCCAAAACAAATAAACGCCTTTTAAAAAGACTTTTTCATCAGCAGTGCTGGTGCTGGGGATGCGATATACGGAACTGCAGCTGCAATCTGATGGTGAAGTATGGCTTCACAAAGTTTCCAAAACCAGCTGAAGGCGCCGGAAGCAGCCGCTATTTTCTGAACTGCGGCAAAGCGGGTTTTGAAATCCATCTTTGGGCATTTGGAGCGGCCATAGTTGACCCGAGAGCGCAAACGGGAATCATAATGAGAAGATATGAATCCATACCCCGTATGCTCAGCCAATCGAAATTTTCGGAAATCCCGAACGTACAGCAAGCCGATTCACTTTTTGAAATATCGGAGCGTATTCCCACTTCCTCTCAGCAGATTTACATGCCGTATTTTATAAGCTTCATAGAGTTTATTACGGCTTATGAAGCCTTCATCCAGGAACAAACACAGCAGGGCTACCGCTTCACCTCTACCAAAGGCTGGCCCCACAAACTCGTAGACGGCCCCCTAATGCTGGGCCTGTGGGAGCAAATCCTGAATGAGCTCCGGGGGCCTTCAATTCCCAATCTGCAGACATCAGGATAAACCTGTGCTCTATTTATTATTAAACAATTCGCAATTTCCGCAGATTTTTCTTTGGGTGATGGGTTTTGTGGCAGTTTATGGGGTTTTGGGCGTTGGCGTGTTACGAATAGGTGGCACAGTGTTACACGGAGTATGACACGGAGTTGCACAGTTTTTTTCTGGTTATTTGATGGCGTACTAAACCAAAATCTGCATTGTTAATTGTTAATTGCTAATTGCTATTCTTTCGCCCCCTCCCAACCCTCCCCCGATGGGTTTTGTGGCAGTTTATAGGTTTTTTAGGCTTTGGCGTGTTACGTATAGGTGGTACAGTGTTACACGGAGTATGACACGGAGTTGCACTGTTTTTTCCTGGCTATTTGATGGCGTACTAAACCAAAACCTGCATTGTTAATTGCTAATTGCTAATTGCTATTCTTTCGCCCCCTCCCAACCCTCCCCCGATGGGTTTTGTGCGCCTAAAAAAGAATTCAAAGCCGGGAGAGGGCTTTACTTTCTGCCA
>JAIULZ010000214.1 GCA_022565805.1 Balneolales bacterium | reverse complement strand
TTTGCTCCGGCGTCGAATACGAACAAAATAGAAGGTTTTTCAAAGCCTTCTATAAAGCGAAGTATTTATCCATCTGTTAACTGCGAATTATGCATGCCAGCAATTATTTACTTTTGTGAATTTGGGCGTACGCAGCATATTAGTTATCCAAATACTTTCTATTTATGCCGGGAAGCCAATATCAAAAGTTGGAGAGCTATAATTAAGAATGACGATACACCAAGGTGCAATACCTGAAAAGATGCCGGCAAACCTCCGTAGGCTAATACAACACCGATTAATATTTGTGTTACCAATAAACCGGCAATAGTAAAGCTAAGCCTAGTGATGTTTAGTACTAAATTATTCTTTTTAACATAATAAATCAGATATACGGTAATCATAACTATCACCCATGAAAAACTTCGATGTATGTCATCTATAATACCCACTTGGTCCAGCCACTCAGAGCGATCGTATATTGATTTATCAACCAGATCTATTCCTTCACGCACCTGAGTTCCTAACACTATTTGTATAAGTGTAACCGTTATTAAGGCAAGACCGATTCTGAATAAAGCACGTTTATGATGCTGCATTAAAGTAAACCTGTACTTTTCCTTAATGGAATGCCATGCACTATAGACCAGGGTCATTAGTATTAACATAGCAACTACCATGTGTACACTTATCATGCCAGGCTGCAAGCCGCTTCTAACTACCTGCCCCCCCAACCAGCCCTGGAAAATAACGAGCACCAGCGCCAGAAAAGCAGAAACAAATACATTGGTTCTGGTCTTTATAAAACTTAGAGAGCATACAGCAGTAATGAGAATCAAAAATCCAACAAGAACGCCTACCAGGCGATTTATATATTCAGTCCATGTTTTAACAACGTTAAACTCGTCAGGATCAAACTGTGGTGGTAGCTGTGAAACGTCTGTTGGTGGAATCCACATCCCGAAGCATTGAGGCCAGTCGGGGCATCCTAATCCAGCACCGCTCGCTCTTACAATTACTCCTATAAATATTAAAATTACGGTTACTACAACGGTAGTAATTGCAACTGTTGGAAAAATTCGTTTAAGCATAAAATTACGTAGGGAGAAAAAATTAATTAAGCAGACCAAAAGCCTTATAAATCAGCAATTCTTTTTCAGGGAATTTTGCATGATATGTACCGATTATCTTAACCTATTGAAATTATGTAGTTTGAAGTAATATACTTGAATTATAGATCATTACAGAAAAGACTTTTTAGTACAACCAAGCTTGTGAACTATTAGTTGATTTTTCCTGAAGATACTATCTGAGGGTCATTTCAAAAAGCCAAATGAAAATATTCAAGTTTATGAATAAACATGCATAGGACGGCCAGCTGATTAAACGTAGCTGACATATAAAATAAATATTCTTCTTTAAATCTTCATATGCAGTACAAAAGACCTTCTTATACTGTAATGATTATTTGTAAATTAACGTTTCTACATCTTATATGCACAGTACTGCTGTGTGTATTAGTCTATTATTTCTTATTTTGACAAACTTTATTTAAATATTATTTCTCTTGAATCAAGAATGAAGCTTTCCGAGGAAAAAACACTCCCCAAGCCATTATTTACGCAAACTATTGCTGATTATATTGAGCTGACCAAACCCGGCATCACCATTTTAGTACTGGCCAGTATGGCCATTGGTTTTTTGCTTGGGTCAGCTGGTGCTGTTAATTTTATATTATTATTGCATGCCGTAATCGGTACAGTTATGATTGCTGCTGGTACAGCCGCACACAATCAGTATATCGAGAGAAATCTTGATAAGCTAATGATTAGAACCAGTAACAGGCCACTTCCTACAGAGCGAATACCAGACACCCATGCTCTTGTTTATTCCCTTACACTCATTTTTGGCGGTCTTATATATTTGATATTTACCGTTAATTTTGTTGCGGGCGCTATCTCGGCTTTAACAGCCTTTTCTTATTTGGCGATGTATACCCCAATGAAGCGTGTTTCTTTTAGTAATGTCTGGATTGGTGCGGTGCCTGGTGCGCTGCCACCTGTTGGTGGATGGGCCGCTGCAACCGGGTCTATAACAGAGCCGGGAGTATGGGTTCTGTTTGCTATAGTCTTTCTGTGGCAGGTTCCTCATGTTGTTTCTATTGCATGGTTATGTAACGAGGATTATACCAGAGCCGGCTTTAAAATGTTGCCTAAAAACGATAGCAGTGGTATACGTGCAGGATGGGTTAATTTAATCTGCCTTCTACTGCTGATCCCGGTTTCAGCGAGCTTGTATTTTATGGGTTATAATGGAATGATCTATCTTGCTGGTGCGCTTTTGTCTGGCCTTGGCTTCTTTATATATAGCCTCATTTTCTTTTTAGACAGAAGTAACTACAATGCCAAAAGGCTTATGTTCGCCTCAATTTTTTACCTGCCTGTGGTCTGGATTTTCATTTTGCTGGATGTTGTTATTTAAGGTCTGATCGCTACTTTTGTATTTGCGGGGGCTTTTATTAAGCGGGAATGTAATTGCATTCCCGATAGAAGTGTCTTTATATGTTTTGGCTCTGTTCGAATTGAAAGCTTTTAAACTTTTATGCTTTAATGAAACAGAGCGGCGATACTGTCGTAATAAGTTAAGTATCCGCTTGAACTCAGATTAATTCCGAACTTAATATAAGTAGCAATGAACTTCACATTATGAAACGGTCTCAACCTCCTAAGATTCATATTGAGCCGGAATCCTTTGATATCCTGCTGGATCGTCTTGGTATGGTTTCCATACTGCTGATGGTGTTGATTGTTATTTTTAGCTTTAGCGGTCTTCCGGATATAATTCCAACCCGGTATGGCTTGTCAGGTGATGTTATTGCTACGGGCTCCCGCTATACGATTTTGCTAAACCCATTGATCGGTATTTTTACGTTCACATTTATTTATTTTCTGAATAAGGCTCCGCATACTTTTAATTACACAGTTACCATCACTCCGGAAAACGCCCCTTATGAATACCGGAAAGCAATGCGAATGATGCGCTGGGTAAACTTGATTTGTGCCCTTATTTTTTTATTCATTACATTTCGCATGATCTCAAATGCATTTGGTTACACAGAGGGATTGAACGCTGTTGTGATGGCATTCCTGATTATTTCTCTTTTTGGAGTGATAGCATATTATCTTTTATATGATAGATTACATGCTAACAAGGGTTCATCTGAGTAGGCAGGTGAGAGTAGGTATTTATTATACAGAGAATACGCTCCGCTCCGTGTTTAGTAGATCTATTTTGGATTGTGACTCCTTGTATTTCCTGACAAATATTTCCAGTAAAATACATTCAACACAAAAGCTAAATCTGCTTTTCTCTTTCGAATAGAATAAGATGCGCTCCCTTATAAACGGTATGCAACACTACTTTGTGGAATCAGCGTAATATGTCTGAGCGTAAAATCATCAAGATTTCTGTTTTTCTCATCATGAAAGAGAAATTCTGTCCACCGGGCAGACAGGTTAAGGAAAACCTTTCCATTTCCGGAGCTAAATGAGTTAAGCACAAAATGAATCTTGCCAGATAGCCCGATTCCCATACTGAACAGACGATCATCTTCTACATCCAGGTTTGAATATTGTAAAGTACGGTCCTAAGCAGTAACATTAACTCCGCTTAACAGCTCGATTCTGTCAGTAATAGAAGTTACCAGAAATATTTCCTGAGGAAGCGTTCTGTACCTCAGTCCTATAGAGTACTGCTGCGTTGTGGGTCCGCTTTCACTCATCTCAAAAATATTTGAATTACCCTGCGAATAGCCAATAGAGTACTCTAAAGGAACATTTTTATGTGGAAACGAGCGACAAGATTTCCGCCAAAAACCCAATCAGTTTGAGAAACATTGGGACTACCGGAAACCTGATCTGAATTCAGAATATGATATCCCGGAAAAACAGAAAACCCAATACTTTCCTGAGCGGAAGCTTTATCCTGAAATAGCATCACCCTTAAAAAACCGGGTTTGGAATCAATCTATTCTTTCTATCTCAGATTCAATTCCGGTCTCGCGAGTTCTTGGTCGGTTGTTAGTATTTCTTCCAAAATTGTAGGATAAATTTATTCGGAGCTGACGACTTTCCCAGCCTCCGCTCCCTTGAATAAACACATCGGTATAGCGTGTTTCTCCACGCCAGGGTGAGAAGAAAAAGACATCACTCATCGTAGCCCTAACCGTAAGTTTGTGCTAAAGAAGCTTTTTTTGCAGGGCCAGATCTAATGAACCCTGTCTCTCGGTACGATACGTGCCGCCCCAAACCGATGGCCATAGCCGTGGCAAAAGCTAACTTATTAATGTGTCGATTGGGAAAGATATGGGCGGGAGTCTGCATGGAAATTCACTTTCCGCTTTCCGATCTCGGTCAACTCACCACCCCGCTCAATCAGAAAGACGAAATACAACAGGCTGGGTTAGTTGTACTCTTACGGCTTTACCACGCTGCATACCCGGTGTGAAACGAACCTGTCGCAGGGCATTTACGGCGGCATCTCCGAGTCCGCCGCCGGGGTCTCTTAGTATGTTTATGTCTTGTGGTCTTCCGTTTTCGTCTACTATAAACTGAAGTATTACGCGCCCCTCAATCCCGCTCCTGCGTGCAATGTTGGGGTAAACGAGGTTGCGATATAGGGCTCGTTGACCACCAATCATTTCGGGCATTTTTTCTACAACTACAAAGATTGTGTCCTCAGATTCGGTTTCTGCGGTATAGCTGGTTTGGCTACCGGGCGACTCTGCAGAGCCGGATTGACCGGACCCTGATGCAATGTTTGTGGGAAGGGTGATGAGTGCCGAGCTTGATAAACCAAGCGCGTCTGGGTTGGCCTGTGTCGAATAACGAGCGCGCCTTCGGCTCCACGGCTTCCATATCTGGATTGAGCCTCCGATTTTGTAAGGATTTCGATCTGATCGATCATCACAGGAAAAACTCTGCTTAGATTCCACTTGGCTTCTTCCAAATTATTCAGAAACAGTACTATCTCATGAATTTCGTTTGTGAGATTCAGGTTCAATTCAGTTCTTTCTTCGGGATTGGCATAGGCTGAGTTGGCAATAAAAGAAAATGACAGACCTATCAGCAGCATTAAGGTGAAAGAAATGGGGAATGCCTTTATCATACAAACGAGTATTATAATGAGAATGGAAATTATCTATGCCTTTTGCTACAATTAAAATAGTAGAAGCTTTCGCAAAGCCTTCGAGTATTCAAAATAATGGTTTAGCAAAATTGACGTAAACTAAATTTTGTTTAAAATATTAAATTTAATCTTTAAAGCCATCACAAACTGGGCTAATTAACATTTGAAGTGCCCGATTCTGCGGAAAAATGAATCCTTGG
>JAIULZ010000213.1 GCA_022565805.1 Balneolales bacterium | reverse complement strand
TAAACTTAAATTATTAAGGCATTCATAAATCAAATGTAACTTTTGAGACAGCCTCTATTGGAATCTGGCTTCGAAGAATAAAAACGAGATTGTAAGGTAAAGTGAAATCGCGCGCCTTACTTCACCCTCCCATCCCAAGGCTACGGATAGGTCGCCGCGCTGCTGTTTGGTTTTGATGTTGTAATCTGTTTTTGAGCTAACCTTCGGTCCTCGGTCTTCAGTCCTCGGTCAACTCAAAAACTCAACCTCAATACAATTCATCCTTGCTCCAATTGATTGCATCGAGGCTCGGGATTGCTCCCCCACTCTCCCCGTCTCCCTCTCTCCCCCACTCCCCCTATCTCCCTCAATTCCCACTAAAATTCAATCTCTCCCGGCTCCGGCTCAACCTCAAGAGGTTTTCCGGGCCAGTACCGCATCATAATATGTGGAAACTTCCCTGCTTTTTTTGCATCCAATTTCATTTTCATTTCGATCTGCGTGATGCTTACCGTGCCTTTATCAGGCAGCTGCATGGCTACGCTCAGAGGCTGAGGTTGAGGCTCGGCACTGCGGTGTACATTAAGCATAGCTTCGGGCGTGAGCAAACCGTCTGCATTTCGTGCCCGGCTAAAAACTTCTGCCCGCTTTCGCCTTACCATGGGCTGATCAAAACCTGATGAAACTACGGGAAGCGCCGGATTTGCCTCATACCGCAGCTTTTCTCCATCCCAATGCCACATTACTGGCTCCGATATCCTATCAAAAAGCACCAGGTTAAACGGTTGAAAAATCTTCAAGCGCTTTTCGGTTAGGCAGGCCTTAACAGACGCAACCGAATCGAATCCGGCGAGCTTTCTTACCAGCAGTCCGCGGCTTTTGGCTTTGTCAGTCAGATTTTCCACCGATCGGCCCTGATAATCATTAAGCAGACAAATAATGAGTCCGTGTTCGTTTGCAGCAATCCATGTTCCACCACCCTGCGGATCTACCGGAGCCAGAAAACGGGCGCGATCATCATCATCCTGCAGTACGTTGGGCGGCTCAGCCTCCGGACGCGAAAACAGCTCATCGCGATTAAAGAAAACATGCAGGGTTTCGTTTTCGGGAATTACCTGCCAGCTAAGCGTGCACATACTTACTAAAGAAAAATTGTGAGTCTTTTTTGTTTCTTATTAACAAGCTAATCTTTTCCATTAAAATTCAGATAATCCAATTTCAATCCTTTTTTATGACCATTAGCATTTTAGAATGAGTAAATAAGCCATTTGGTTAAATCATAGATCGAAATACCGTAGCCCTCTCTTTCATCCTCTATTCTTTATTAAAATCTTTACAGGGCTTATTAGTAATTATATGTAACTAACCCGATCTCAGCAATTTCACAAAAATACCTTTACGATAAATCCCATTATTTATTACCTCTTTAATTTGAGGGATAAACTCAATGCATTATATTATTTTTATTTCCGATTTGTAAATCCATGTTTCAAACCGCTATTTCCTACCAGATGAATTTTTTACTACGACCTTTTCCCCTGATTTCAGCCTTTTTTATTCTGCTTTTGATTGCCTCAACCGCCTGGGCTCAGCAGATTGAGGAAACTTCCCTTCCAAAGGACCTAACCGACGAGGAAAAAACCCGTCTTCATGAAATTGGGCTTCACTTTTCGCCGACCGCCCCACCGCAAGGCGAGATTCGCAATATTTCCGAGTTTGAGCGCAATGAGGGCGTTTTAATTCGCTGGCCGCTTTGGGTTCCTTTAAATCTGGTTGCCGCCATGTCGGAGCATGTTATGGTAACTACCATTGTGGCCAATAACTCGCAGCGCAATCAGGCGATTAATGCCTATCAGAATGCCGGGGTTACGATGGACAACGCCAATTTTCTGGTAGCTCCTTCTAACTCGGTTTGGACGCGCGATTACGGTCCGATGTATATTGCCGACGGAAACCATCAGGTGAGTATTGTAAACTTTATTTATAACAGGCCGCGCCCCGCAGACGACATGATTCCGGAATCTTTGGCGGATATGCTTGATATTCCATATTACGGAATGCCGGTTGTGCATACGGGCGGAAATTACATGACCGACGGCTGGCAGGTTTCGGCTTCTACAGATCTTATTTGGGAAGAGAACAGTTTTAACGAGCAGTTTGTGCTCGAGAATATGGAGCTGTATCTCAACACCCAAAGCTACCACGTAACAATCGATCCGCAGAATTCGGCCATTAGCCATATAGATACCTGGGCCAAGTTTCTGGATGTGGATAAAATTCTTATTGCACGGGTTCCGGAAGGCAGCCTGTATTACGAGCAACACGAAGAAGTGGTTACCTATTTCGAAAACGCCCTCAGCGGCTGGGGCACTCCGTATCAGGTGTATCGTGTTGATACGCCCGATCTCGCACCCGGCAATCCAAACGTGTATCGTCCGCATCCGTACACGAATTCGTTAATTGTAAACGAGCGGGTTTATGTCCCGCTGATGGGCACAATACATGATGCCGCCGCCATTGCCGCCTACGAAGAAGCCATGCCCGGTTACGAAATTCTGGGTTTTCTAAATCCCGGTAACACGGGCTGGAACTATCAGGATGCGCTGCACTGCAGAGTAAAAGAAATTCCGGATCGCGGCATGCTTTTTTTACAGCATTTACCGGTGATGGAAACTCAACCCTGGCAGCATCAGTTTAATTTATCGGTAGACGCCATCCCTTATAGCGGCGAAGCTCTTATTGAAGAATCGATGCTGCTGCACTACCGCCTGAACGAAGACGAATGGCAAACCGTGCCCCTTTTCCACACCGATGGACATACCTGGGAAGGCACCATCACCATGCAGGCAGGCACAGAATTGGTTTCCTACTATTTTTCTGCGGCCGATGAGTCTGGCAGAGAAGAAAAATGGCCGCTAATTGGCGAGCCCGGCGCCCGTACTTTCGAAGTTGACCGCAGTCAGATTTTGGTGACCTATCCCGCCGGATGGAGTCTTGCAGGCATTCCTGCTGAAACTGAAGCCACTTTCGAAGAATTATTCCCAAATGCACCCGGTCCAGCACCTATTGCATGGAACGCCGAAACCCGCACGCACGAAACCATCACCAACTTTACGCCCGGCGAGGGTTTTTGGCTTTATCTGGAAGAAGAAACCCAAATACTTTTCGATTCGGATTTACTGGAGTCGGTCTCTTTCGAGGTTCCGGGAATTACCGAAGACTGGCAACTTTTAAGCGGACCGTCCCAGCCTTTTTCATGGTCGGTTGACTACACCTTTGACGGGAAATGGATCAGAACCGATGAATTTGTGCCCGGCAGAGGATTATATGGAGTACTTGATCCCGGCGAATATGAAATCGGGCCATTTCTGAATAGCAAGAAACAATTGGATAGAAAATCATCCGCATTTACCGGAGATGCTCAGCTTTCAGAATTTAATTATGGCAACAGACATCAGCTTCGGTTCGAATCCGGAAACACTGAGTATGTACTTGTATTCGATGCCTTCGATCCTGATCCCATGCCCTGCGTTGTTCCGTGCGAATCTATCCCGCCGTTACCACCCGAGGTGGTTACCATTTTCGATGTTCGGTTTATGGACGCTTTATTCAGCGGAGGAACAACCGAAACATCGGCTGAAATAGCTGAAGTGTATATTCGCCACGGCAAAGACCTTAGCGGCGAGTATATTCCCGTAGCGGTTACCCCATTCATCAATTCTGATATGATGTACACCTACTTTTTTGATTTTTATTCGGGTGATGAGCTCCTTTACTCCGAAGAAATCGAAGGCAATGAAACCATTTCCGTTGCACCTGAAGTGGATTTCATACAGGTAACCGCAAGCACGGGGCCGGTATCAGTTTCGGAAGAACCCGAAGTTCCGAGAACCATCACCCTGCAACAAAACTACCCGAACCCGTTTAATCCCGTAACCAATATCAGCTTTGAACTTCCTGAAGCCGGAGATGTTCGTTTAGACGTGTATAATGTGCAGGGTCAGCGAGTGGCTACTTTGGTGAACGGAGCCCGCTCTGCCGGCGAACACACCATCAGCTTTAATGCGGCTTCGCTGTCGAGCGGGGTTTATTTGTACCGCCTGAATGCAAACGGACAAAACTTTACACGGAGCATGATGCTTGTAAAGTAATCTTTTTTCTTACAGGGTGAGCCTGCCCAAAAGCTCACCCTGTTTTTTAGGACCAAATACACAGTTGATATGATGCAGACAGCGCCATTCAGGTTTTCGTTTCTGATTTTTTTTATGATGATGTGCTCGCTGCTCAGCTTTACGGCCTGCGGTGGTACAGACGACGGACAATACAGCGACGAAAGATTTAACGTGAATGAAGTAAGCTTTGACCAACCCGAGCTGCTGCTACAGATAGAGGAATCCGATGATTTATTCTTTACGCGCATTTCGGGCTTCACACAGGATAAAAGCGGAAATCTGTTTGTAATTGATAGCGGAAGCAGTGAAATCCATAAATATGATCGCGACGCAAATCACATGCAAACTATCGGCAGGCAGGGTCGCGGTCCGGGCGAGTTTGAGCAGCTTGGCTACATTCGTTTTGATGAAAAAAACCGCATGTTCGCGCTCGACTATGGAAGCTTTAACCTGAGTATTTTCAGCCAAAATAGCAGCGGTAACTGGGAATTTGAGCATTCCTTTTCCATTTTTCAATGGGGCGCGGCGGGTTCGCCACGGCGTATCCCAACCATTTTTGATGTAATTGATAACGATCGAATTGCGGTGCAGTACAGCTACTACATGGGAATGCCCGGTTCTGATGAAGATACTCCGGAGCCGCTGCTTGTGAGTCTGTTCGATTATGATGGAAATCAGCATGAAACATTTCGATTACAAGCAGAAAAAGAAGACCTTATTGAGGGCCGAGTGCGTGGAAATGAAACTTTTTTAATTAATCCATTCGGCGGCACAAACCTGAATAAAGTAACCCGGGACGGAACCCTGTACCACAACTGGTCATTAAATTCGCAAATTGCCATATACTCGCTTCATGACCCCGTTTTTGAGGATGATGAAGCAGCAGCTGATGAAAAACTACTTCGCAGCAATGCCACTATAGATGTTCCGATAGAATCTGTGCCCGTTACTTCTGCCGATGTGCGGGAATTTTTGGAGTTAGTAGAAGCCGAAATAAGCGGCGAGGCCCGTAGATCCATATCTGAAACCAAGCCACATTTTTCCGCATTTATTCCTTCTGATGATGAACTACTTTGGGCTCAGCTGTATCACCCTTCTACTACGCGACTGCAAAATCCATCCCGTTTCGTGGCCATCAATCCCGAAAATGGCCGGGCAGAGCAATTCATCGGCTTTGAGCGCTTCACACAGATATCGGCCATACAAAATGGAAAAATTTACGGCATCAGCTATGATGATGATAGCGGGATGTTTTACGCCGAGGTGTATGAGCTACCGGGTTGATTGGGTGTTGGTTGTTGGGTTGACCGAAGACCGGAGACGGAAGACCGGAGATCAGTAGTCAGTGGTCAGTGGTTAGTGGTTAGTGGTTAGTGGTCTAAAAATTGGAAACAAATAAAAATATC
>JAIULZ010000212.1 GCA_022565805.1 Balneolales bacterium | reverse complement strand
TTTGCTCCGGCGTCGAATACGAACAAAATAGAAGGTTTTTCAAAGCCTTCTACTACTTAATAAGCCGCACTATTTACCTTTAACTCAAGTTCGGCTAAATGGCTATGCGGTACAGTGGCTACAAAATAGCTTGTTTCACAGTTACAAAGAATGGCGTTCAGCTCTTCAGGAATGAAATAAGCCCCGCTACGGGCCGAGATATTCTTAGCCCCACGGGATCATAAGGAGTACCTGCGAGTTATACAAGTATCCCTAATTTTATGGAAGCGCCACTAACGCAATACTATTTACACAGCATAATATTTCCATTCAAGCTTTTCTAATCTGATATTTAAAGTTCCCTTGAACAAGAGAATAAACCTTAATAGCAGTCTAATTTTAAAAGAGACCGTAATATCTATACGAAGCCTTTGAAAAACCTTCTATTAAGAATTGAGGTTACTCCGATTAATCTCTAATTCGAAATTTATGTCTTCAAGCGTAAAATATCGTATGATAAAAACAGTTGCTTACCTTCATTAAACTTCGAGTCTTCGTAACTCCGTTGTTCAAATTTAAGTTTTCGGGGCGGGCTCAAATTTAATTTCCGGCCCGAACTCTCGAGTCTGCTTTTTGAAACCTGATTGGCTCTAATGGATAAATCTCTGTTCCATACATAATCGCCAATGTTCCTTTTTTCACGGCTTCAGACAGCTCTTCACTTGGTGTAAATACATTTTGTTGCAATTGTAATGGTGTGTACAAGAACACTACGCTTCGGGTGTTGGCGGCAATCCTTTGTGGATACAGCTGATGAAGCCTGTCGGGCCCGTCGTCTTTCCCAAAATCGATAAGCCATGCATCTGCTCCCGACCTGAAATACTCTGGAGCAAGGCTTCCCGTTACTCTCATCTGGTTTTCATGCTGTTCAATAAGAACATTCAAATTAGATGCAATTTGAGTATTAGGCGGGTTTACAGCTCTGTATAAATGACGAATATTTGGATAGAAACGTACAACAGACCCCATTAACTCACCATCGGGATACTGTTCTGTAGGGATGCGGATTACAACACCACTATGGTATAGTTTTGCTACCAGTTCTCTCCCGTATATTTGTTCTAATTTATTTTTATTCACACGAATAATACCAGACCTGTAATCTGCACCAAGCTCAACATCAAGTGGAAATAAAAGTTCACCCAATTGTCCGGGAACACCAGAGAAAGCAGCGGGGAAGGTATGTTCATTTACAATTACAGGACTGCTTAAACCATTGAAGTATCCCGAAAACGTCATTATTTCGTCTATATCACTTACCTCAAAAATAACAGCGCCGTATCCTTTTAGATTATTGTCAGCAGCATTTGCCGCCAGCGTAGCCTGGAGTAAATTACCTGTAAAAGGCCTGTTATCGCGCGTTTGGGGAACAATTTGGCCGGCTACTACCCCCCGGGGATTAGATTCTGTTAGAATAGAAACCTGTAAAGCACGTTCATCCAGCAGAAATAATGCCGTGTTATTCAGCTGTATACTATGCGAACCCGTTTCCAGAACACAGTTTTTCGTAAATGTATTTTGTTCTTTTTCTGTATCTGAAGCTTCACATTTTAATGGAATACCCGAAAGGTGTGACGGCTGTTGGCCACTATATGCCCTGCTAAGCACAATTTCGGCTCTTTCATCTATTCCTATAACATGACCGGAAATCTTTAATGTATTCCGCTCAAGACAAAATGAAAGTTCTGCCGAGACATCATTTATAGGTTGATGCAAAAGGCCTCCAGGCCAAAGTACAGATTGATAGCAATTTCGTACCTCAGCGTCTGTGGCAGCTAATTCTTCTTTAGCCAACAGAAAAAAAGTACAAAATAGCAGAAGCAATAGCTGTTTGAGACAGCCTTGCCACTTTTTGTTAATCTTCATGTAGTAGGTCTCTTTAGGTGCTTTAATATTTTGTATAGCAAAACCAGATGCTCTTTCAAGCTTTCTAAACTGGCCAGTATACCTCTCTATGGCTTATGAAATTTTTTCCAATAAACATTGGATTATTTGATCTTAGCTTACCTTTTTAGATGAGATTGTAAAAAGGATATGCGTATACCCGAAAGATCACCATGTAGGTTAAATCTTCGTTTTTCCTCATGCTCTATTCTGAGCAAACTACTTACGGCTCGGTTGGAGTTAAGCCAACTGCAACCCTCTCTTAAATTCTCAATGAATTTATATTAAGCAGACAGGGATAGGTCCCATTACTGCTTATGCTCAAAAATTAAATCTAATAACTGAATCGATAGCCCGGCATTAATGCTTAAGCTGATTTATTTCCTGCGGTAGCTTTGATGATAGATTCCGGAAATCCTGATGATTAATGACCAACTCTCTTTTTACAAATCTGTAAAACAGAATCGCTTTTCTATTTAATACGTTTCTAATTATTTTTAATAGTCTTAGATACGTTTTAATAGAGAATAAAAAAAGAATTAAATAGTTAAGCAGTTTTTACCGTCGACTTAAACTAAATCAAGGAATTAACGGATTACACCTACATATAAAAGCATACCTATTTGTTAAAATAAATCTGCCCGCTATATAAAAAATGTAGTAAACCACCCGACATAAACTAGTTTTGAAAAATGTAATAAATAGTTTAGTGATGATTTTTTTGGCCATCCCACTTAATTAAAGTAGTGGAACCTTGCTTTGAATTCGCTCTTTTTTTCTCACCCCACGACTAGTGTAAAAAGAAGTTTTTATTTTTAATCCCTCATACAAGTGATATTCGGGAAGTTAAACCAAAGATCAATTATACCTAATTTTGAACACTAGCACAATTTTAGAATGTGTTATTCTTTTAATTATTATGAATATACCATGAACAAAGTACCCAATAATGGGTATGAAAAAGCTTTCTTAATTGTTATTGCAGATTACTTGTTTCAAAAAAAGTCTTCTATATAAGTTCTTGTTGAAATTCTTGTTTTTTGTTGATAAATTTCAAGGCTAACCATACCAACTATATAACCATTATCATGCTGTACACATTAACCATTATTTTAATTGCAATTATTTGTCTCGTTCTCATTATCGTAGTTCTGCTGCAAAGTGGTCAGGGCGGCGGCTTGTCCGGCGGTATGGCTGGTAATGTAGGCGGTGGTGCCGGTAACATGGTTGGCGCAAGACGTACCGCTGATTTCCTTTCGCGCACTACATCTATTCTTGGTGGCGTTTTTCTTGTACTTTGTGTACTTGCAAATTTCCTTATAGATTCCGGTACCGACGAGCGCAGTGTTATTCAACGCAGCACCGGCTTCGAACAGCCAGCGGTTCCAAACCTGGATGATCTTCAAAGAGAGTCTGCACCTGCAATTCCACAACAGCAGCAGTCTCCTGTTTCTCCTGAACCATCCAACGACGATTCTGAGTAACAGCATTATTTTTTTTGCTTTTCCTAAAGCCGTCGGTTTACGAACCGATGGCTTTTTTTATTTTACGGATGTATGGGCACAAGAATAGTGATTTTCCACCTTTATTATATAGTCGACTTATAAATAGGGTTTTCACTCATTTCATAGCCTTAGAATTTAATCTGTTAGCTGTATTCACTATGTATATTTCTTTTTCTGAAATTTCATCGCCAAAAACGTTTATAAGCCTTATCCTTGCCTGTTTTGTATCCGGGCTACTTTATCAGAAAGTCTATTCATTACAAGATGCTCAGGCTCCACCACACGAGCTTCGGCTGTTACTGGAGGCGAAAAAGGGGTACGACGAGCTGGAAGTTATGTCTGGCATGCTTTCCGCGCTATCAGATTCAAATCCATGGAAAAAAAGCTATCCACAGGAAATCATCATTCCAGAATGGTTACGACAGAAAGGTTATGAGGTCGATATCATTTATATCACTCACGATTTTGTTCAGCATGCCTGGCAGTCTAAGCTTAATGGTACTTTAGACAGCACTTTCGTGATGAGTGCCTTAGATAGCTGGGGAACCGACCAAAGCCGCCTAACGGATACAGAGCTTCAGCTCGTTACGGTTGTTTTATTATGGGAAAATGATGATGAACGTTCTTTTTTGATGTATGCCGACTCTCCACCATACTCATTTGATGAAGCTAAAGTCCATGAAATTCCATCTATTGCTTTTTCCGACAAAGAGAGTAAGCCCCTCGTTCTTCCCGTCCGTTTCGAGCTATTCCGGAATGATGAAATCTATACTATCTCCAGCTATTTGAGCCTTAGCAAGGTAAATGATTTTCGCAGACCCGACACCGGTAAACCCATGATTTTACAGTCTTATTATCAATACTATTTTACTGAGGCAGAAATTGGAGATAAACATTGGGAAATTGCCCTTCATAGTAAGTTTATGAGTCCTTTTTACGGAGAGGAAGGAGATGTAATACAGATCCGGAAAAAGGGCGGCAGCTGGTTCGAGTCTATCAGCTTGGGCCAGTATGTACACTTTGGCGACATCGTTTATCAATTTGTTGAAGCGCGTTTCGATGGTAGTGAAATATATCTGCAGCTCGTACCAGACTTCGATTCCCGCCGTGGGTCGCAGGCCGGCATGCGCGTGTTTGGGTTTGAACAAGAAACCCTGGATGGCCAAACTTTCCGGATAGACGATCAGCTTGGGAAATGGGTTTTACTCGATTTTTGGGGTACATGGTGCGCACCATGCATAACAGAATTACCTTATTTACAGGAAGCATGGCGTATTTTTAATGGAAAAGAATTTGAAATTGTAGGTATAGCAAATGATAATCGGGAAACATTATCCCGATTTTTGAGAGAGAACGAACTTGGTTGGCCACAGCTCATAAGTCATCATTCAGAATCTGTTACAATAAATGAACTGTTCGGAATCCGATCATGGCCTACAACCATATTGCTCAACCCCGATGGCGTTATAGAGCCTGGTAAATCGCTACGCGGGTTTTTGCTTGAAGAAATGATGGCTCAGTTAGTCGGCTTTAACTCAACCCGAGCCGAAAGATTAAAAAAAGGGGATATTCTGGTTGATATACCGGTGGAGTTAATCGAGTCGGTATTAGCAGAGGAGTACGAAGAACAGAGTATAAGCGTACATATTAGCGGAAGCGATCTTTCGTTTGCAGGCCGAATTCCACTTTATCTTTATGATGGCAGCTTTGTTCGTGGCTTGCGCCTGAGCGATACTACTTTAGATGAAACCGTTGTTCAGGTTTATATAAATGGAAAACCGGCAGACCTTCCTTTAACCGGACGTTTTCTGGATGACGAAAATAGAGTTCGATATCGTTTTTCAAGTGCTAAATAGAGGTAACGAAATTATACTTGAATGTTTTTTTATAACCTGCATTATTCACCACGCTGTATAGAACTTTATATTTTAAATGATGCCTCTAATTGAGGTATAAAGTGATACATCCTATCAACAATTATTTGTGAATTATACAGGCTAATGCTTATTTCTCCTTTTTGCGTTACTCAATTATAATATTTGAGCCCGCTCCGAAAAGTCAAATTTGAACCTCGAGGTCACGAAGACTCGAAGTTTCACGAAAGTAAGTAATTGTTTTTATGACACAAAATTTTACGCTTGAAGACATAAATTTCGAATTAGAGATTAATCGGAGTAGCCTCAA
>JAIULZ010000211.1 GCA_022565805.1 Balneolales bacterium | reverse complement strand
ATGAAGAAACCACAAGTAAGCCCGAGCCGCGATGTCCTTGAAATCAGGAAATTTATCGAGGGTAACTATCCAAAACCATCAAAGTGTTCATCTCACTTGATTATTTCGCCCATAACCAAATTATAGGCTATCAAATTGTAGGTTTTAAATCACTCTTGCTGATCCCTCTATTCGAACTGCGACAGTTGAGATTAATACTATGATAAACAGCGCGGATTCATTTTCGTTTTCGAGCTTATTGCAATGAGTTAGCAGCGTTTCTAATTATCATTATATTGTAATATTGGAAATGCCGTATAAAAAATCGGGTAAAAGTAATTCATAATGTTTTTCGCATTATTTATCTGCTAAGCATTGGCTTTCCCAAAGAATTATCCCCGTAACTCCTCAAACCGCCGACGGAGTTCGAGTATGTATAGCGCGAGTTCGTCCCGGGCTTCTTTACCGCGCTGTTGCAGTTTCAGGTAGGTTTCGCGATCGAGCAGCCCTTTCTGGCCAATATCATATAGCGCATCCATAGCCCGGTTTGCGGCTGTTAGGCCCCGTTTGCAGTTTGCGATGTTGCCACCTAACCTTTCTGCATCAAAGCCCATACCAAAGCCGCCTGCTATTTTGGCTGCCGGGATTAATACCGTCTCCCGGAATTCCTGAACAGAACTATCTTTCGAGTCTGTAAGGGATACGCTCATGATTTTGAGCGCCTCTAAAGAATACTGGAAGTTTTTTTGATAGACAGGCAGATTCTCAATCTCTTCCATTTCCTCCGGATCTTCATATCCGGTTAGTTTTTTCCAGCGCCCGCTTTGCTCGAATTCTTCATACTCTTTCCAAAACGCTTCCCGGAAAGCTTTAGACTCGTCCTCTTCTTCGGTCGGCTTATTCCAACCCATTTCTACTTCTATTTTTTTATCCCGGTCCGGGTCGTCTCTGTATTTTTCTAACAGCTTTATATAGTTATCCGTCCGTCTGTCTGACTCACGGAACAGAGCCTCCCACTCGTGCTCGTCCATCATGTCTGGTGAATCATCGTCGTCATGATCTTCGAAATTGTCGTTGTTGATGCCCATGGTTATAAAACTTTCTGGGTGCTGTTAATTATTCGGTTAGCAAATATTAATTTAATATTTCCCTTTTAAGATGCAACTGAACAGATAGTCTTTTAAAACCGTATAGGCTTGAACAGCCCGAAGGCATGGTGATCTAGCCGTAGCCCGAGATGATGATCCGAGATATGGGTCAGCATCGCCTCTTCCGGCAGGTGGACCATGGCCTTGCGCTCGCCATCCGGAGACAAAACCAGCCATCTTTGCATGGCGCTCCGGTGGTTAAGCCTGAGCCAGAAGTTGCCGTGGTAATCAATTTTCATATTATCGGCAAGGGCCTTGTAGGCCGGTAGCAATGGCTCAATCGATTTCCACATTTCATCGCCGTCCTCCTCGCGGATAGCCTCTCTGTCCTCATGATTTATCCGCTCCGGATACAGCTTAAAAGTAACACTCGCCACCGTATCCAGCTGTGCGTTAAATCGTGTGATGCGGTTTTCATGGGCAAGCATCACGAATATATCACCATTGGTTTTACTTATGCTTAAATGATGCCCGCCGTCAAATGGAACCCGGCGTCCGCCTACGATCTGATCACCAAAGTACATCGGGGCATACGGATCATCCGGCAACACGAGCTGATTGCCAAATTCACCGGTGGATTTATCATACAAAATCAGTCTGGTTTCAGGAGCCGCATCGGGATTAAAAATATGCTCGGTTGAGCGGTATGCGAGCAGATAAATTGATTCACTCAGCTTATACACATCGTTTAATATACCCGAGTTGTTCTGTGGAAAGGTGTACTCATAAACAAGTGCCGCCTGCTCATCGAAGCTGAGGAGCTTTGCATTCATCGCATCGTAAAGCAGAATTGAGCCGTCAGCTGACTTTTTCGGTCTTATGGCGTCCTGAATCTCACCCGGACCGCGACCACCTCTCGCAACTACTTCGAAAAGTTTTCCTTCTGCTGAAATCAGAAACAGCTTGTTAAGCTCCCGGTCGCCGACCAGCACGCGGCCATTATCCAATGCAACGGTAGTATAAGAGAGATGGGTGAGATAATTCTCCCCAAACTGATCCGAGATGAATAAAGGTTCCGGAAGTATGACGGGCAGCTCGTCGAATTGTCGCTCGCTCCATTCATCAGTATCGACCTCTTGAGCGCAGGATTGAAGGAGAAGAGCGGAAAGCAGGCAACTTGCCAAAATTGAAAGAGGGATTACTTTATATGAGCGCATGCTTTTTAAGATTTTAAAATACAAATATGTTGATAGTGCTAAAATGCTGAAGTTCTCCGCTCATTGCAAACGGCAGCTGTCAGTTTTCGGGATTGGAGGTTTGGTTTGGTTGGGATCAGACGTTTGAGCTACTTCTGCACTTAAAAGGTTTTCACGCTAAGTCTTAGCGCTTTAGCGTTAGCGTCGTGTGTGAAACCCTAAAAATTCCATTTCACCGAAAACGCAATCACGTTGCCGGCATTGGCTAAGGGTGAATCATCGGCACCGATAAAAAACTGCGCCAGAAGCATGGCATCGGTGTTTTGGGTGAGGCTGTAGTCGACCGAGGGCGAAAGGAACAGCCCGCTTTCATCCGGATACCAGATAGCCGACAGGCTTCCATTTAGCAAAGGGGTAAACTGATATTGAAAGATACCGCTTAGCTGCCAGGTGGATATCGAAGGATTGTCGGCCGACAGCGGCTGACCCAAAAGCCCAAACTCTTCAAGCCCACCACGGCTGTTGTAGAGCCCTTCGGCTATTATAAACAAGCCGTTGTCGAACATATGATCGGCTGACACTGCTGCAACCACGCTGACTTCACGGTCTCCGAATTCGGGCGTTTCGGCATCATAAAAAGCCATAATTTCTCCTTTGAATCCCGTATCCGAAATACTGCCGGCCCAACCCCCGCCCATTGCTAAACGATTTTGATAGTACCCGGTTATGAACTGTATATCGTAGCCCCGGGCGTTGAATCCATACATACCCGCGTACACGCTTTGCCGAATCCCGTGACTTGATGGCGCCGCGGCAAACTCTATTCGTGATGCCCAGTTTAGAAAATAGCGGACACGAACAGCATCGGTTCCCGGCCGCTCGGGATAGTCGAATTCGTAAATTGAGTAGATGTTGAACAGATCATTTGGGTTCGTGATGGTGTTGATGCCCCAGTTCACCCTCTGTCGCCCGGCGCGAATATTCCAGTCCCCGGCTGACCAGTCTGCATACAAACGATCCGGAATAAGATGAAGCAGCATATCATCGTTTTCAATCGCCATCCAGGAGAGGTTTACGTAGCCGTCGTCGGTATGTATCACCGACGCGTAGCCCGGAAAATTCTGAACGAGATCACCCGCAAATAACCGGGCGCGGCCCTGAGCGTTGAATTCCAGATTATCTGTGGCTCTCCATCTTAGTTCCAAACGGCTCTGCAGACGATACTCCCAGAAAACTTCTTCACCAAACGGCTCCGGCAGATCGGCCGAAATTCGCAAGGGCAATACCTGCACATAACCACCGTAGGTTAAATCCTGGGCATGGGCGGGTTCTATTCCAGAGATTATCAAAATGATTAATCCTATGAATATTTTATTGACCATTATGACATATAGTTAACAGTAAACAGTATTTTTCAGATTTCTATAGTCTTTCTGTAGGGTTTTCACGGTTAATGAATCTATATGCAAGCCAAGTCAACTCAAATTCATAAATCCCTCAATCATGGAAAATTCAATTCTCTACTCTAAGTCGTATGCTTTCGCGATTCGCGTTTTTAATGCTTACAAATTCCTTAGCAACCAACAGCGAGAATTTATTTTATCAAAACAACTGCTAAAGTCAGGTACGAGTATTGGTGTAAATGTAGCCGAAGCCAATGGAGCAATATCAAACTCTGACTTCCCTGCTTAAATTTCTATAGCGTATAAGGAATGTCTTGAAACAAAGTACTGGCTCTCGCTTCATAAGGACACTGGATACATCACTAACGAATCATATTTGACGATGGAAGAAAACGCAGATGAATTAGCAAAAATCATGTTTTCAATTCTCAAAACTACAGGTCGAAAGAAATGAGCATAGATATTGCTTTCATTTATCTTAAGCCTCTTTACTGTTTACTGTTTACTGATGACTGTGAACTGCTCCATCTACAGATTTCGCCTGATGTTTATCCAGCGCGAAAAAAACGGATCATCGATTCGGTATGCGCCTTGTTCCTGAGTTAAATACCCCGAGCCAATCAGTCGCTTTAGCGCACTGCTTGCCGTACTGGCTGATGAGAATCCGGCCTTCTGCAAAAACTCGCTGCTCAGCGGGGTAAGCGTTCCACCGGCCATATATACCAGTATTTTTCGATCCGTGGTATTAAAATTACTCCACATTCGGTCGTAGTCGAAATCATGCATCCTCACCAGCTTTTCGACCGCCTGACCAACACTGACTTCGGGATTATCTGAATATTCCGCAGATCTTGACATTTCCTCCCATGTCTGCCAGGCCAGCTGTTGAGTGTAGTAGGGATGGCAGTCGGTTACATACAGGATACCTTCCGAAATCTCAGTTCCTTTATCCGAAACTTTATCAAATCTCTCACTAAGAAATGTGCTGAAGTCTTCCCGTGGAATCCGTTCAATATGCCTGACCACACCAAAGTGGTAAAAAGGAGATTTTTTGTCCTCGAACATGTCCCGCATCATCGATTCCTGGCTTCCGGTAAACACGTAGTTCACATTTTTATGATGCTGGATTACCGATCGTATGTGTCTGTCGAGCTGCTTATCCAGCTTCAGGATCTCCTGAAACTCATCTATAACTACAATTAGCTTTGCGGACGGTTTGCTCAGTTTTTCCACCAGATTGAAGGCATCTTCGACTGAATGCAGCCCGTCTTCGCCACGGGTTCTTGTACCAAATGATATTTCGGTTTCTCCGCTTACCGGGTTGATGGTAATTGTTGGGACAATGGTGAAACTCTTCAGAAATTCTTTTATGCGCTGCAGTGGAAACAAACGAAACAGGCGTGAGACAAGCTGCGCGGCCAAATCGGCCGGGGAAGTTATCATATAGGCATCCAGATGAACAACCGGCCTTTTCCCGCCCGCTGTGATTTTTCGAATCAGGCTTGTTTTCCCAAATCGCCGGGGGCCAATCAGCACCAGATGATTCTGCCCGTTTATAATTGAGCTGTACTCAGCTATTTCTCTGGTTCTGTTGGTGAAATACTCACCATCGACTACGGTTCCAAACTTAAATGGGTTTGCTGCTTTGCTCATATCGGTTGCCGGACTTGTATATACACTATTTTGTTGCGAGAATTTACGTTACTTATACTACGAAATTCTTCGTAACGAAGTTCGTCGTAAAGTATATTACGATAATTATCGTAACGCAGGTGCTTTCCGTCTTCATCCTATCTCTGTTTTATATCAGCTTCCGGTTGGCATTTCTACTCTTTCATCACTGTCGATAGAGCCATCCACCATAGTAATCACTCTTCTCGCCCTATCGATAACCCTTTGATCGTGGGTTGAGAAGATGAAGGTGATCTCCTGCTCCCGGTTCATTTTTTCCATGATGTCGAGCAGATTCAT
>JAIULZ010000210.1 GCA_022565805.1 Balneolales bacterium | reverse complement strand
AAACAATAAGTGCGCCCGAAGGGAGTCGAACCCCCGACCTTCAGAACCGGAATCTGACGCTCTATCCAGCTGAGCTACGGGCGCTTGTGTTGCAGATTTTCAATATAAGCTATTCCCCAAAGAAAATCCATAGGTTTAGCCGGGCTGAAATTATCATTCAGCCCGGGAACCCATCACCTGATAGCAGGAAAATTAATACTTATTAAGACAACGTAGCTTCAGTTTTGCCGGGATCGTCTACATCATCTACGAGGAAAGTAAGTCCGGCTGCGAGAATCCAGGTTAAGCCACCGAGCACGAGGGCGAAGATTGCCTGACCGTCGAATAGGGTGCCTACGATAAAGCCTAAAATAGAAGCTGCCAAAATTTGGGGCAATACAATAAAAAAATTGAAAATACCCATATAGGTACCCATCTTAGAAGCTGGAAGCGAGCCTGCTAAAATAGCATAGGGCATCGAAAGTATACTGGCCCAGGCAAGGCCCACCCCAACCATGGCTACCAGAATCATGAGCGGGCTCGTCATAAAATAGATGGAGATTAAGCCGGCAGCGCCACCAACCAGACAAAGTGCATGTGTTGTTTTTCGATTGGTATAACCGGCAATGACTGGTAGTAAAAAAGCAACAAGTGCCGCAAATCCGTTATAAATCCCAAAGGCTACCCCAACCCAGTCGGCCCCGGCATTGTATTCTTTTTCGATGCGTTGGAGGGTGTTTCGGGTTCCCTCGGTAAGCTCAACGCGACCTTCTTCGAGAAAGAAATTTACGACTCGCATGCTGGCTGTTACATTGGCCTGACCCGCATCTATCTGCGACTGATAGGTTTGTAAGTCGCCTTGAATACGCTGCAGCCGATCGAACCAGCTTGCGTCTGTCTGTTCTTGCAGAAGAAGGGCGGAACCGGTGAGCTCGGTAACCTCGGTGGCCGTCATTTTCATGTCATAAATATGGCTTGTTACCGCAGAAGTGGTGTAAATCCACATGGCAAAAAGGGCGAACCAGGAAAAAAACTGAACAACGGCCAGCTGCTTCATGGTTTTGGGCATCAGATACAAATCATCAAAAACGACCACGAGACCATTTCGGCTGCCGTCTTTTTGCATAAGACCCGCAATCACGAGAATTAACCCGATAGAAGCGATCCCAAAAGTGAGAATATAGAGTTCCTGAGCATAATCGCGGTACCACACGCCGGCAGAAAGTAACAGACCCAAAAGCACAAGAATAGGACCATGCTGTAACTTGCTGCTCGCCATGTCTTGTGGCGGCAGGTCGGGCGTTTCTATCTTTTCGGTTACGCCGTGCTTTTGATTTTCATAAGCTTCGAACTCTTCCAGTTCTTGCGGGCTGTATTCTTTAGTTTTGTAGATGGTCCACATTACCGCAAGGAAGAAAATGACACCCCCGAAGTAAAAAGAATACTTTACCGAATCGGGAATCATCCCTTCGGGTGCTGTATTGGAAATATTAAAGATATTGGTCATGATCCACGGCAGAAACGAGCCAATGAAAGCTGCAATGCCGATAAAAAACGACTGCATAGCAAAGCCTTTGGTTCGTTGCTCGGATGGCAGCATGTCGCCCACAAACGCCCGGAAAGGCTCCATGGTTATATTGATAGAGGCATCCAGAATCCATAGCATACCCGCGGCAATCCACAAGTAGGGCGAATTAGGCATAATAAAGAGCGCAGCCGATGCCAGGATGGCTCCGATCAGGAAAAACGGTCGGCGCCGGCCAAAGCTGTTCCAGGTATTGTCGCTCAGGTAGCCAACGATTGGCTGCACAATGAGCCCGGTAACCGGAGCCGCAATCCAAAGGATAGGAATTTGAGCCACATCGGCTCCTAAAGTTTCAAAAATCCGGCTTACGTTGGCATTCTGCAAAGCAAAGCCGAACTGTATTCCCAGAAATCCGAAACTCATATTCCAGATTTGCCAGAAACTCAGACTTGGTTTTTTCTTCATTGAAGGATAATTATTTAAGGAATGTAACCGCTTTCATTCCCAAAATACTAAAAATAAGCGACCTAAAAACGTTCGTTTTTGTTTGTGTGCGAAGAGGTAGACAGAGCGAGAAAGCAGGTGGGCAGTGGGGTGGCGAGAGCGCCTGAAAATTGGCGCAGATTCGTAGTGTAAACGAGATTAGTTATGTGTGCTTAGTTGCACAAAAGCGGATGGTATTTTAGCCCTGCTACCAAACCTCTCCCGAAGTAGTTATGCGGCTTGTAACCGAATTTTGTGCGGGAGAGGTTAGTTATATTCTTGTTCTACGACCGCTAGTAAGATTGGTTTTAACAAATGTATTGGTCTTCTCCAACTCTGCGGTAAAAAACCCGGATTACTCCATATCAAGTACTTCCGAAAGCATTATGGAACTTGTGCCGCCCGATGCGCCCTCTTCAATTTTTACCGGTAAAATATAACGGAAACTCATGTAATGTTCGGTACCGGGATCGGTTTCTTTTGTATATAAAAAGTTATATATAACGTGTATGTCGGCATTTTCGCCATTACTTCTAACGGGTACTCCAACTGGGAAATCAGGATTTTCGCGAATGATTTCCCCCTGCTTATCGGTTTTGCCTTCATCATTTATGAACGTTATGTGCAGGCGGTTTTTGTGTGACGGACCAACGCCTTTGTAGCCATTTGGTAGTTTAAGGTCTACGTTAACGGTATATTCGGTATTGTTGATGAGCTGTACGTTGCGTCGAATCTGTTTTTCGTTTTCCATAAAAATTTGTTTGAAATGAATAAGTTGTGTTGCGAAAAATACAAGTGCGATAGCTTATGGGTGGTGGTAGCCTGCGTGTTGTTGAGTAGCAGTGCTTAAGTATTGCAATTGTGCCCATAAAATAAAAATAGCAAATAATAACTGCCGGCTGTAGTAAACCAAACTAAGCTAAACCTAAAATGATTATTGGTTTTAGGCGCTTATGCTTTGCCATACATTAACATAATGGAATTATACCTTTATTACGTTCCATAAAATTACGTTACACGCTTTGCCGATTTTCCTATTCGAACGGCAAAAGCTGAAGTGTTAAATATGAATAGCTAATGCCGGCATCTGTTAAAATTGTGGTTATCTAATCATACAGCTTATGAATTTAAGAACTGCATTTGTAAAGCCATTTTTTGTGAAACAGAATGCGGGTCAGTCTATACTTTTCATGGGTAAAATTGTAGCATGAACTCCTGTTTGATTACTATGCAGGAGTAAATATCTTCGATCTGAATGCGTATTTTACGCGCCGGCTGAGCGTACTTAGATTTACATAAAATTAAGAACAGCTCATATCTTATAAACATCAAATTATGTAGCTGACAGATTGTTAGAAGGTTTTTCAAAGCCTTCTTTTAAACCGAACATATTAAACTCAAGAAATTATGTCTGAATTGCAGGAGTTCCGTGAGAAAAGGGCTCGAATGAACGAAAAAGTTATGGCCCTCGATCATTTGGGAGTAAAGCGTTTTTTTAATCTCGATACTAATACCTACCGGGATGGCAGCCTCGATGGAAAAACGAAGGAGCTGTTGGGTTTGGTTGCTTCTGCAGTATTACGCTGCAACGACTGCATCGACTACCATCTTGAACAATGTGCTTTAGCCGGCTGGACAAAAGCAGAGCTAACCGATGCCCTTAATGTGGCCTTAATTGTAGGTGGAAGCATCGTGATTCCCCATTTTCGTCATGCCGTTTCTACGATGGAACAACTGCAGGAAGAAGGCTCACTCCGCTGAAAAAAGCTAAATTACATAGAAAAAATTCTAAGGCTGCAACCCTTAAAACTGCTAGGCGTGAAATGAACCAAACCTTAGCCGGAATTCTGTGTTTTCGCATTCTTCTGCTCGCAACCGTTGCGCTTCTTACGCTGCACGTGCCGGGCCATACGGTCCAGCCCGATTCAGTGCGGTATGCGTTTATACCATCGGCCGGAATATCTGCCGATTCGGGTATTGGGGGTGGCCTGTTGCTACAAAGGCAAACCTATCGCGACGACATTTATCCCTTTCGCAGTCTTGTGGTTTTCAAAGGCTATGCCTTTAGTAAAGGAATCTACAATTTCGATGCCACTGTTGAGCTGTACAACGAATCGGGAGACCGGATGGAATTTTCCTTGGTGGCGATTCAGGAAGATAACGCCCACTTTTTTGGTATCGGCCCCGGCACTCCTTTTTCGGCAACACAGTTTGATGATCAGTTTTATGACTACCGGCGGCAGGAGCTAGACCTTAATTTCGAATACGGCACCTTAATTGCTGGTTCAGATTCGCGAAGGCGCACAGAGGTATTTGTCGGAATCGCCGGCGGATATATGGAAGCATCCCGCCTGGATGGTCGCTTTATAGAAGAGGCCGACCCGCCAGGTATAAAAGGGGGATGGCGCTCGCGGCTTTACACCGGACTTATGTCTGACCGCCGCGACGATCGTTTTCGCCCCGAAGCAGGCTATCGCGTAAAAGTGCAAACCGGGTTACTGCCCCAATTGGCCGGTAATCGAGAAAACCTCGGTCGCCTTACTGCAGAAGCCTCGATATATCAGGGCTTCCGTTTTTTGCATGATGCCGTATTCGCAAGTCGTATACAATACGTTCAGGCTGTAGGAAAAGCCCCCTTTTACGAGCTATCCAGTCTTGGTGGAGAATACTCGTTGAGGGGAGCAGTCCCTAACCGATATATGGATATGGGAAGCCTGCTCATGAATATCGAACTAAGAACCTGGCTTTTTTCGCTGCCGTTTTGGGAAATTGAAATTGGCGGACAGCTCTTTACCGATGGAGGCACTGTTTTTGAAACACCTGCCAGCATAAAGCCATTATCTGATTTTCGATTTACCCTTGGATTTGGCGGTGCGCTGTCTATATTTAACCCCGACTTTATACTACGTGGCGATGTGGGCTTCTCGCACGAAACATGGCGATTTTACACCGGCATAGGATACATGTTTTAAAAAGGCCAAGAGCAGGAAGAGCTACAGCAAAAAAGCCTGATCCAAAAGCCGTTACCGAGTAAAAAGGCAAAAACACCTGCCACAAACCACACAATCTAAGAACAAATTATAACCCGACATGAACCCGTTTAACCTCCTGCTGCTTGCCGTACTTTTTATAGTCTGCTCGCTGTTGGCGAATTATCTGATGCGCATTTACGGCTACCCGCCGCCGCGAAGCCTCAAAACGAGAGAAGACAAAATTCTATTTCTCATGAAACTGGTGCTTCTTTCGATTCTATCGTGCATATCCCTGGCTATATTGCTGCTATTCGGCCTCGATCCGTTTAACCTGCTTGTAAACTTTGCCCGCTAACAGCCTTATGTAACAATAAACAGGCTGGTGTAATCTTAGCTATAAACCATTCCACGGCAGAGCCGAAGCTTCGGAACCGAGCGAAAGCCGGCAGAGGGCCACAAACATCCCGGCAGGAATCAGCAGCGATAGCAGATAAACGATATACTGTTGGATACGAACGCCTTAATAGAATTTTTTGTGCTTAAGCTAAACAGTTGATAATATGTGATTCGAAAATGTGGCTTCAAAAAATATTCAAAAAAATAAAAAAAAGATTTTCATTCAGGTCAAAACCATCTTATATTTGGCTTCTGTGAATGAGGGACTGTAGCTCAGTCGGTAGAGCAACGGACTGAAAATCCGTGTGTCGGCGGT
>JAIULZ010000209.1 GCA_022565805.1 Balneolales bacterium | reverse complement strand
TTTATTTTTGATCCAAGGAAGAAGGCGGGCAAAAGAGTGGTTTTGCAAAGCCTTCGATAAATGTATGCGAATAAAGATTGAGATACTGAATAATGATTACGATCGAATGGATTTGTGGACTAAAAGCGCAACAATAATTTATAAATTACTATTGGATAAGTATGAAAAAAACAACTACCGCTAAATGGCTGCCGGTTCTAATCCTGATTTTTATCAGTTTGATGACAACTGAGCTCTTCGCGCAAAATATGGAAGTAAGCGGCGCCGGTTCAGCAAATGCCAACGGAACCTATATCGAAACCGGCACGAGTGAAGGAAAGCCCAGATACGTTAAAGATGGAGATCCAAGTTGGGAAATAATTTGGCAATGGGGCATTAGGTGGGTGATTGCAGAGTATGGTATGGAAAACTATGAAGCCTGGGAAAATGTAGCTACACCGAATTTAGTTACAACCTGGGATGTATCTATGGGATTTTCTCCGGCTCCTACCGTTACGCAGGCGGGCCGCGCTGTTTCGTTTAGTACGCAGATGTTTGTAGAAAACCAGGATATAAACGATGGGTCAATAGGGAACAGCATCACTATTACCCACAATGAGAATGACGATGACTATTTTGCGGGCTCCTTCGGCGAGGATTTCCTTCTGAATGGGAAAGCTGAGATCACAAACGTTCCTGCTGGCTTGTCTGCTACTTTGGTTTGGCAATCAGCTTCGGAATTACTGTTTTCTTTTAGTGGCACCGCGCTGTCGCACACGAATGCCAATGATATTACCAATTTAACGCTTGAATTTAGTGATACCGCTTTTGATCAGGGTGATGCGCAGGGCGTAACCAATTTTAGCATAACAGACCTGGAAGTTAATTTTATTGAAGTCGTAACCGTTGCTTCTTCCGGAGGTGACTTTACCAGTATTCAGGCTGCGGTTGATGCCATTGTTGAATATGATGTAATTGAACTCTCTGCAGAAACATACACCGTTACATCAACCATACAGATTAACAAGTCTCTCCTTTTGAGAGGACAGGGTGTGGGGCTAACCATCATTCAGGGAAACACAGAAGTAACCTCAAGCGGTACCGCACATGCCCTTTTTGCTGCTAGTGGCTGGGATTCTTCTAATATCGACAACGTACGATTTCATGATATGACCTTTAGATATGGTTTCTTTAACAGTGGTGGAATGACGTCAATTCGCATGAGTGGAGTAGGTTACTTTGAACTGGTACGTGCACACATTTACGGAAACAGGGGTATACATACAAATGCAGCGGGCTTAGGGTTAGCGATGTCAGGCACAAAAAATGCTTTAATTAAAGACAGTCTGTTCGAGGATAATGCAATTACAAATGCTGGTCCTTATTCTGGAGGTAGTTCAATATGGATTGATAGTGGTCATGCAAAAATTATTAACACCACTTTTTATAATAACAGCGTGGTCCGGCATCCGGAAACGGTTGGTTGGGAGACTAACGGTGGAACCGTATTAGTTACAGGCTCTTTAAGTGAAGTTAATATTATTAACTCAACTTTCACGGCTAATGAAGGCCATTTTGGTGGCGCGGTATCAACCGGTGAGAATCCTGTTGCAAATATTACCAATTCGATTTTATTTGGTAATACCGCAAGCAATGGCGGCGATGATCTTTATAGACGGGATGGAACGATAAACGCCTACAACTCCATCATTGGCGTAAGTGCTGCAAATAGCGGTACTCCCATAAATGGGATCTCGTCTAATGTAACTTCCGCCGATCCTCTGCTAAGCCCCGAAGGTCTGGCAGATAACGAAGGCCCGACCATGACAATCGCACTGCAGCCTGGCAGCCCGGCAATAGATGCAGGCCTTGAAAATGAATTTGTGCCCGAAACAGATCAAAGATGATTCCCCAAAGTTGGTATACGTGATATTGGCGCGTTTGAATTTGGGAGTAGTTTTGCGGAAACACTAACAGCCCAAATTATCGGTCCGAACGAAGGCTGGCGCATGCTTGGGTCACCAGTTGCCGGAGCCACGTATGGAGATATGTTCACCGGCCTGTGGATTCAAGGTTTCCCTGGCGCTGATGCAGATTATGGATTTCCAAATCTGTACTGGTATAACGAATCCTCACGGTCTTTCAACGCCCCATTAAATGCCTCTAACATAATAGGCAGCGGTAGCAATAACGGATTTGACAATGCCGGTCACGGGATTCTCGCTTACATTTATGAAGATGATGATAATGACGGAATCTCTCTCGATTGGCCAAAATCTGTTTCCGTAACCGGCGTAGCCCACACCGGAGATATCACCCTAAATTTTTCCCGCACCATATTAGCCGATAACAATCAACATGGCTGGCATATGGCTTCCAATCCTTATCCATTCCCGATAAACTGGATGGATCTGGTGATTGACAACGGCCTTGAGGACATGCTGAGCGTCATTTTTATTTTTGATGCCAATACAAACGAAACCGGGGGATCATATCGGATGAATTATGGATTTAATGTTCCTGATCTTTCGGAAGATATCGTACATGATGGCATTCTGGCTCCTTTTCAGGCGTTTTGGGTTCGCACTAGCGGCACTGAACTAGCCGGAGGAAGTATTTCATTTAAGGAATCGTATGCCGCAACAGGAGGCACCCTATACAGGGTACCACAAGATAATCTTGAGTTTCTATCCTTTTCTATGCAAGGAGAACAGCAGCGGGCGCCGGCTCTGCTCATGCTGAACAACGGCCCGGAAAGCGCCACAAGCAAGCCGTCTCCACTCTCGGCCGAAACCATACTTTTTGGATTTAGTGGAATTGAACAGGCTCAGCCGGATGTATTCCGGAATGTTGAAACAGGCAATGGAGATCAACTTACAGTTCCACTGGATTTTGCCTCTTTAGTGAGCGGAGCATATACGCTCTCTTTAACAACAAACGAATCTGCCCACTCAATACAAGTTTTATTGATGGACTATGCAACAGGACAAGTCCATGACCTCTCATCCGGAGAAGCCTATACATTCCATTATGAGGCTTTACAGGAAAAAAACAGTACTGTACAGGAACTCAGCTTGGCTGAAATGCTAAATAATTCCTCAAGCCTGCAGCTGTCTGCTGAAAGCCGTTTCGAGCTTACAATCACCTATGGAAACTCAACCAATGTTGATCCAGACAATCAGCTACCACTCGCCTTCACCCTAAACCAAAACTACCCGAACCCCTTCAACCCGACCACTCAAATCGAGTACGCGCTGCCCGAGGCGGCAGATGTGCGACTCGAGATCTTTAACCTTACGGGACAGCGGGTGGCGACCCTGGTTAGTGGTCAGCAAAATGCGGGAATCCACACCATAACCTTCGATACAAATCGTTTGGCGAGCGGTATGTACATTTATCGCCTCACGGCTGGTAATTTTGTAGAGACTCGTAAAATGATGCTGGCCAAATAGGGATGGGAAATTAGTTAAAGCTTCCCATTATTATCGACCAAGAAATAAATTTAAAGCTACTATCCAAATGGGTAGTGGCTTTTTTATTTCTATTTACTTCAGCAGTTTAAACCACTCTTTTTACCCGCCTTCTTCCTTGGAGCAAAAATAAAGTCCTCGACCCCGAACCATCGGGGGCTCCGGTTTTATTTTTGCTCCGGCGTCGAATACAAACAAAATAGAAGGTTTTTCAAAGCCTTCTCATAACTTACCGAAATTGAACCTGTTGCTACTAAGCCATCTTCAGTACGCGAGCACCTTCAGCAAGGAAAGTTTCTTCAGGAGTTATTTAATGGAAAAATAATTTTTAAAAGCTTCTGAAATATTTAAATTTATCCGTAAGTAATTTCAACTACATCTTCTATTACTAACTACGTATTAACGCGCACCCGAAAGTTGTTTAGCCTATGTTTTCCTACAGCTTTTGTTGAGGGAAATTCAGGCATGAACAAACAGCCTGTGAGCAGCAGTATCAAATCTATAATTAGAAAAAAATGATAACCATTTTAAACACAACGAGAACACTGGAATGGGGTAACTGTTTCCTATACCTTTTTGCCATTCTACTCATAAATATTGCAATAATATTATCATCTGCAGACAGCGTAAATGCCCAGCAAAACGACGATTTCTTTTTGCATGAAAATGGCATCACCGTTATGTGCCCCGATGCGGCCTTCGGTGATGTAGGAGAAATAAACGGAACCGTGTACACCAAGCGAACCCGCGATGAAATAACCGTCGAAAATGCCTCTACCACCTGCACAAGCGGCATTACGGATATGAGCCATTTATTTGCCGTTGAGACATCAACTACAACGCTAGATCCAGATATTAAACACGTAGCCGGCAGTACGAATTATTTTGAAGGCGAAGTTTCGATAAGTGCGTTGTCATCGTCTTATTCTCCTGAAATGATGATGAGCTATAGTGTTAGTAAGCTACAGGAGGAATATATAACCGCTTCGGGAATTGGCACTGCCGACTTTAATGAAGACCTTAGCAGTTGGGATGTGAGCAATGTTACCACTATGGATAGCATGTTTCGAAATGCCGGCTCCTTTAATCAGGATATTAGCAGCTGGGATCTAAGTAATGTTACGAATATGAACGCTATGTTCAGGGCAGCTGCATCTTTCAATCAGCCCCTTGGCGATTGGGATGTGAGCAATGTTACCAATATGTTTACTATTTTCTACGATGCTATCTCTTTCAATCAACCCCTTGGGGATTGGGACATGAGCAGCGTAACAACTATTACCGGAATGTTTGGCTGCTTTTCTAATTGTGAGGCAGACGGAGCATCTCACATATTTAATCAGGATATCAGTGGTTGGGATGTGAGTAACGTTACAGACATGTCGTTTCTTTTTCAAAGAAACAGCAATTTTAATCAACCAATCGGCGGGTGGGATGTAGGGAATGTTACAAATATGTCGGTCATGTTCTCAGAAGCAATTTCGTTTAATCAGCCTATTGGCGATTGGGATGTAAGCAATGTTACCAACATGAATGAAATGTTCTGGACTGCCGTATCATTCGATCAGCCAATCGGTAACTGGAACGTGGGTAATGTTACAAATATGGGAAATATGTTCGGGTGTAATACCTGTTCCAGTGGAGGATTACAGCCATCCTTTGATCAGCCTATTGGCGATTGGGATGTAAGCAGTGTTACCACAATGCGGGGTATGTTTCAGCAAGCAAGATCTTTTAATCAGGATATCAGTAGCTGGGATGTCGGGAATGTAACCGATATGTCTTTCATGTTTAATACAGCCTCATCTTTTAATCAGCCGCTGGGGGATTGGGACATAAGCAATGTAACCACATTTCGTGGTATGTTTCAGCTTGTGAGTGAATTTAATCAGGATATCAGCGGCTGGGATGTAGGCAATTCCACTGACATAGCCTTCATGTTCAATCAAGCGTCATCTTTTAATCAGCCTATCGGGGATTGGGATGTAAGCAACATTACCACAATGGTGTATTTGTTTCATCAGGCAAGCGCCTTTAATGCAGACATTAGTAGCTGGAATGTGGCAAATGTTAGTAATATGAACTTCATGTTTTGGAACGCTTCTTCTTTCAATCAAAATCTGTCTATGTGGTGTGTAGAGCAGATTCCATCAACGCCGATAAACTTTTCTAATGGCAGCCAGCTTATTCCGGAAAATATTCCGGTTTGGGGAACCTGCCCGACAGACACTTCAATAGATCCGGGTTCACAGCTACCACTCGCCTTCACCCTAAACCAAAACTACCCGAACCCCTTCAACCCGACCACTCAAATCGAGTACGCGCTGCCCGAGGCGGCAGATGTGCGACTCGAGATCTTTAACCTTACGGGACAGCGGGTGGCGACC
>JAIULZ010000208.1 GCA_022565805.1 Balneolales bacterium | reverse complement strand
CCCCGTAGACCCAGGCGTGGCTGGTTTGGCAGGCTTTTTGATTCGATTTGGGATGCCATCACTGCCCAAATGAAAACTTCCACAGCGCCGCGCTTCAGCCGGCGTTGACCCCGGAGCAGCTTAGTTAGCTCGATTCATACATCCCAAATGAGCCCAAGCTGAAGCATGGGCTCTTGAGATTTTGCTACTTTGTTGTGATGGGTTTCTGAACCGATAGGAGTTTCTGAGCAGATTTTAGCTACTGGGGCTCGGAGGTTAATGAAGAAATCCCAAATCCGGAATCAAGCTGAAGCATGATTCCGGAACGAGATTTTTTTTCATTGCCATGCTTCAGCTTGGCAATGGACCGACGCACTTTGTTCTGCCCCGTAGCCCCAGACGTGACTAGTTTGGCAGGCTTTCCGATTCGATTTGGGATGCCATCACTGCCCAAATGAAAATCTCTACAGCGCCGCGCTTCAGCCGGCGTTGACCACGGAGCAGCTTAATTGACTCGATTCGCGCATCCCAACTCCGGAACGAGATGTTTCTTCCATTGCCATGCTTCAGCTTGGCAATGGGCCGACGCATGTTGTTCTGCCCCGTAGACCCAGGCGTGGCTCGTTTGGTGGGCTTTCTGATTCGATTTGGGATGCCATCACCGCCCAAATGAAAACTTCCGCAGCGCTGTGCATCAGCCGGCGTTAGCCTCGTCGCGCGAATCCGAGCTGAATTCGAACATGATCTGGTATTAGTTTTAGCTTTAGATATTAAGTCTTAGCAGATGAATTTCGTGTAAATCATCGTCTGGTACATGTCGTAGGTAAAGTATGTTTCTGGAAACAGCTGCGAGCCTGCTTTCGAGGGGGAGTCTTACCGTTGCGAGCGGGTTGCCGTTATAGTCTATTACTACATATTCTTGATCCGTTTTTGTGGTTTCGGTATGGAGCCAAAAGCGATTTTCATCATCCAGAATAGCCGATTGAAATGTGGGCTGTTCTGCTTTCATTCGCTCCATGGCGTTTCTTCTTTGATCAGAGGGTATTCGTTCTATCGCATCTTGAACGATATCATCATTTACGGGTCGGCTTTTTATTTTGCCGGAAGTGGTGTGTATCTGTTTGCCCGATTCGTCAAAAACAAGTATTTCGCCAGTATCAGCTCTTCCTAAAATCGTTTTCCCGTCGCTTGTCATGGTGATGGAATCGGTAAATCTGTAGGGCAGGGAATACATAAAAATGCCTCCGTTGTCGGCCATGTGCATGTAGCCGTTGTGCGCGTGTCTGGTAAAAAGACTGTCGGAAATTATCCGGCCGTCTTCGTGAATCAGCATCATAGTTGCTTTGGAAAATTCCGGGAAGATATCTTCGGGTCTACTGTTTGGCTGCGGCGTAATCCGAACCTGTTCACTTGCCAGATAGGTATCGTTGGTCGGTCGGGCCATTATGTTAACCCGCTTGTCTTCAGCTTCTAAAACAAAATCAGTTTCAAAACGAAGCAGGCCATTTTCGTCTGGTTCATAGAGCTGAACTTTGCCGGATATATTATTTACAAGAACACCGGTATTCGTTTTTCTGATTTGTGAAAATTGCTCAAGTTCACCGGGTCCACTTCCGCCGGCCGCAATTCGTGCAAGCCATTGACCCGAGTCGGAAAACTGATGAAGCTCGTTAGAAGCCTGATCATAGACAACGAAATGGCCATTACTTAATACAAACATATTGGTAAGCCGGCCGGGCATGAAGTCGTCCGACTCCGAAACTATATAAGCTATTTCGGTTGTCCATTCATTTAAGGCGGTCGGGTCGATTGCACCGTCTTGAAGGGCTTCAGACGAAGAATCTCCCGACTGACAGGCAGTTAGGGCTATGGAAAGTGTAAGAAATAGGATAACAGAGCTTGCAGCAGGGAAGGGATAGATAAGCCAGGAATTAATCTTCATTTTATCGAAAGCAGATTGAAGGATGATAAACAAGCCCGGAAAAGAATCCGGAATGAATAAATGCAAAAGAGAAGGCTTTGAAAAACCTTTCTAAAAATGAGTAAGAAGGTTATAAAAACTTTCTGTTAGTTAAAACTTTTCAATAGTGTTAAGGTAAAGCTGAACATACGACGACGGATAACCACATATAGTTTCATTAAACTTTGGGTGATTTGGAGAATGGAAGAGTCGGAGAGTGGTTTGATAAATCGCTGAACGAAAATGACCTAATACCGAAGACAGAAGACGGAGGACCGAGGGTTGACTCAAAAATAAATTAGAACATTCAACACCCAGCCCCCAACCGGGCTGAGAAAGAAATACAAAAATGCCTGAGCCCCGATGACTTTGAAATCTATAAATCAACCGAGGGCAACTATCGAAACATATTAGAGTTTAATTGGTCGCCCTCTCCCCAACCCCTCTCCCGAAAAACATTTGAGCCAAAATACAGAGTGATATAGCGGGAGAGGGGCTTTTTTAAACTAATTTTACCTTTCTGTTGACTCTGTTGACTCTGTTGACACTGAAAAAAATCTTCTGCTGGTTCTACATTTCTAAATGGGACTCTTAAAAAAATCCTACTCTTTTTAGAAAAAAAACGGATACTATCCGAAATAATTAAAAGCGCTTTTTTGAATAATTTGTCAATGTTTTAGGCCAATTTATATTGTTAAATCCCTATCTTTGGCAGGAAATAAAAAATCCTTCAATTCAGATTACCAACTCGCAAAGACTTATGGGAAAAAAGAGAACGCTAAGGCCAGAAAGCCTGATGATGTCGTATGGCTATAAACCCGAACTTTCTGAGGGCGCTATAAAATCGCCTGTTTTTCTAACATCTACTTTTGTTTTTAAAAATGCCGAAGAAGGCAAAAGCTTTTTTGAGCTAGCCTACGGGCTACGGGAGAAAAATCAGGGTGAAGAGCTGGGGCTTATTTATAGCCGGATTAACAATCCCGATCTTGAAATTCTGGAAGACCGTCTTTCTCTTTGGGATGAAGCAGAAGATTGCGCCGTATTCGAAAGCGGCATGAGCGCGATTACAACCGCAATGCTGGAGTTTCTGGCGCCTGGCGACTTACTGCTTCACAGCGCGCCGCTCTACGGAGGTACCGATCACTTTATCCATCATTTCCTGAAAAAAATAGGGGTGCATTCCGTGTCGTTCAAGGCCGGTCAAAGCTGTGATGAAATCCGTGAAATTGTAGAAAAATCCGGACATTCCGATCGTTTGGCAATGGTTTATGTAGAAACTCCCGCTAACCCGACAAACGCTATTATTGATATTTCCTGCTGCAGGAAAGTAGCAGACTATTTTGCAACCGAAGAAAAGCACGTGCATGTGGCGGTCGACAATACCTATATGGGGCCGCTATGGCAGCATCCTCTAAAACACGGAGCAGATATTGTGCTGTACTCGGCCACAAAATATATTGGCGGCCACAGCGACCTGATTGCAGGAGCCTGCTGCGGGAGCGAAGAGGTGATTAAACGGGTAAAAACACTGCGCACATTTCTGGGTAATATGGCCTCGCCACACACCGGCTGGATGCTGCTAAGAAGTCTCGAAACTCTAAAAGTCCGTATGGAGCAGCAGTGTAAAAACGCGCAGAAAATTGCTGCGTTTCTGCATCAGCATCCTAAAGTGGAAAAAGTGTACTATTTGGGTTTGATAGAACCCGATACGGCCGAATATGAAATTTATCAGCGTCAGTACGAGTCGCCCGGCGCAATGCTTTCTTTTGATATTAAAGGTGGCGAAAAAGAGGCTTTTGCTTTTCTAAATGCCCTGAGGCTCATAAAACTTGCGGTAAGCTTGGGAAGCACCGAGTCGCTGGCCGAGCATCCCGCGACGATGACCCACGCCGGAGTTGACCCTGCGCACCGAGCAGAATTCGGAGTTACCGAAAAATTGATTCGTATTTCTGCCGGTGTTGAGCATTACGAAGATCTGATATGGGATATTGAGCAGGCCTTTAATGCGACTCCGGAAATATCAGCAAGCAATAGCATAACCGAAAAGGAAAGCGAGCTTTTGAAAAATTGATCTTTTTGAAGAGATAGCCACCTAGCCACCAACAGCGGCCATACGGCCACAAGCTCAAAATCTTTATCCATCACAATAATGGGCACGTAGCCAATTCTGCTGGGTTTGTGTGAAAATACGAAGTAGACTTCTTCTTACTCATATAAACCATAGTGAAAGCCATCGTTAGCCTGTTCGAAATGAACTTCACTCGGGTTATTTGCGCCGGGGTCCTAAGACGATTTTTGGGCACCACGCTGCTTCTACTCCGTTTAATTTCAAAACCCTCGAATGATCAAATTGAGAGTCCATTTTCCTGCTCCTTTAATAAGAACTGCTAAAGTTAAAGAATTAAACAAATCAAGGCTCCGAGAATTTGAGGTTTAACTGTATTGATTTTAATTCGTATCGGGGTATATTTAGCATTCTACTATATTTTGCTAAACATATCAGAATTATGAGAAAAATAGTTGCACTTTTGTTCCTTTTAATGTTAATCGGTGCCTGCTCTTCATCCTCAAATGTTGCGGAAGACACTCAGTTTGTTATCCCCGAGTCTGAAACGATTTATGATGAATCTTCTCCAATGCCTGTAATGATCGGCGGGATGGAGGCTTTTTACAGCAACTTGAGATATCCGAATGCTTCCCGAGACAATAACCATCAGGGTAGAGTTCTGCTGGATTTTGTTGTCAGTCGCGATGGAATTCCTGCCAATATTGAGGTTAGAAGATCAAGCGGACACAGACTGCTGGATCAGGCCGCGATAAACGCGTTGAGACAGACTCGTTTTGAACCAGGCAAGATAGACGGCGAAGCAGTAGCCGTCTGCATGATACAGCCTGTTATTTTTCGGCTGCAGTGAGTAAATTAATCGGCAAGTTGGCACATTGGGGTTGATGTAGTAGTTATCGTTTCACAATTGTTACCGAATTCGTTGAATTAATGAAAGTACTCCGATTCATACTTTACTCATTTGCCGTGCTTTTTGGCATTGTGATTCTTCTTCTTGCGAGCTTAATCCGCCCGGATATTAGCGTTGAGGAACTTGCAGCCCGATATGTGAATGAAGCTTCCGTATTTCTGGAAGCCGACGGAATGCAAGTCCATTATCGGGATGAAGGAGCTGCTGATGCGCCGGTGCTGCTTCTGCTTCACGGTACTTTTGCCTCCTTGCATACCTGGAACGAGTGGACGGATATTCTAACCCAAACGCATAGAGTTATAAGAGTTGATTTGCCCGGTTTCGGCCTTACGGGTCCGCAGCCGGATAATGACTATTCTATCCGCGCTACTTTATACGTTCTTGAACAAATTCGTAGAGAAGCAGGGGTTGAGCGCTGGTCTATTGCCGGCAATTCACTCGGTGCCCGCTTCGCAATGGCCTATGCTCAATTTTATCCGGAGCAAACCGATAAGCTTATTCTGGTAAATGGCGGTGGTTTACCCTTTGGCCATGAAGTAATGTCAGTCAGTGAGAGAATTACCGATTCAAAAACCCCTGCCTCAGATACTGATCTGGACTCAAAGGAGCAGGTTGGAGAAACAAACCGTATTTCTGCCGAACCAGCCCGGCCACAGCATTCCGCTCAAAGAGAACAAAGCTCGGTATTGTTAAGAGCACTGGCAAACCCGCTACTCCGAAAAAGCATGAGTATTATCACCCCGAAATTTGCATTCAGGCATTCGCTGGGTGAAGTGTACTACGACACTGATAGGATAAACCCTGAAACGGTCGATCGATATTACCATTTACTGCGTCGGGAAGGAAACCGGCAGGCTTTTTTGATGCGAAACATGGGCGTTTTGGAAGGCGCAATTCGCGATCATCTTACTGAACTGAGAAA
>JAIULZ010000207.1 GCA_022565805.1 Balneolales bacterium | reverse complement strand
AATGGCTAAACCTCCGCTGCATTCCGCTAAATAAAAACAAAAGCTCCGCAGCTCTTACAGCAATTTGAGACACTTCTCAGCGGAGAGTTTTTATTCTTAACGCTCCATTTCGCTGCGGTTCTTAACGCCATTTTCTCGCAAGGCCAGAAGGGGTCTCATATTATGAACTACGGTTTTTTGGGAATGAAAGAAAACGGCTGACCGTAGGTTCTATTTAGAAACAGATTAATTGCTCAAAACCCAGACGCAACGCGGCGACATATTCCTAGCCCGGAGTGGCAGGCCGCAGCGAAGCACGGCCGAGAGCCCCGGGTAGATAAATAAACAAATAAACACCCGAGCTGCTATGTCCTTGAAACCAGAAAACTTGCCGAGGGCAACGTTCTAAACGCATCAAAGTGATAAACTCACATGATTAAGTCGCCCATAATCAAATTATAGGCTACCATATTTTCGGAGTAAAAATCCCTTTTGCTGATCCCTTAATTCGAACTGCCAAAGTTGAGTTATTAAGCTTCGTTTGATTTTTTTTAAAAAACTCATATACCAGAAAAAATACTCTATACTGCTACAAGTATTGATTATACGGCATAATCGCCTTGCTCAGTCTCATTTCTCAACTAGTCTCCGGATATTGCTTTCGCACCCTAAAATTGCAAATGGAGTCTGGAAAAATAACTCAATTAAATAGCAAAAAAAGTTGTGCCATATTCGTGGCCCTTGGTTAGTGCAAAGCAGTGGTCATTGTAAAGAAGTAAAAAAAATGAAAGCCCTTTTGCTTCAGACATCACCTGAGAATGTACTTAGCGTGTGAATATTACCCTATTTGTGGCGCTTCAATGAAATACGGACAAGTTGCCCTGAAGCGAGGCTGATTTCGACCTTAAATATGTAAAAACTCTTCCTTGTAACTACTAAATGGGGGTTTTGCGAAACTTGAGTTACAAGAAGATCTCACAAAATACGGGCAAAGTTATTTTGAATAAATTATAGGTATATATACAAAAAAATAGTGAGTATTGTTAATAAAAAAGTGCACAAAATAGTTTTATAAAATTTTATTAAACAATGTTATACGCTATGCTATTTAAGGGGTGTTTTGAGCTTTATTATGTGTAGATATAATTCTGGATTAAATCAAGTGTGATGAAAGAGGAGTCAATTTTTACGTGAATATTTGACTAATCTTTCGATCGTTATAAAAAAATGATTTTCTTTGGAATTCTTAGAAGATTTTAGGAAGTTTGCACTTCGGACATGAAGTTAGACTTAAAAACAGGTGTTTTCATAATAATAAGAATGCTAAAATTTAGAATTCTTGCTTAAAAGTAAATCTGTATGAAAAGTTAAATATATGGTCCGGAGCTGATTAGCATATTGGTTTTGGGGTAGGTATTAGAAGGCTTTGAGAAATCGCCATTTTGGTAATGTATTATTTAAATTTTTAATGGAATGGACTTTCATGCTGGTCGGGCATTAAGTTGCAGACTTTGCATGCTATTCTGTCTGTTGTTCAAATAAAGATATGCGTTTAGAATTCTCTAAAGCCATTTGTATACATTTTTGTATTTATACGGGAGTTCTTTTTTTTGGCCTTCTTTTAAACAGAAGGTAAATAAATAATGAGAAATGAGTTACGTTTTGGTTTGGTAATAACGCTTTGTACGGTGTTGTTTACCGCTAATCCTTTTTGGTTTGCATCAGATGTAAAGGCAGGTATAAACGATGGTGATGAGCACGGCTTACATGTTGGCGGCGCCCTGCGCTTTAACATTTTGCTTCAAAACTACGAGAGCGATATAACACCCAACAGTGGTGCCTTTACTTTAGATACCTGGCGAATTAACGCCGTGTATTCGAATCCCAATGGGATAGGCCTTAATTTTGAATATCGTTTTTATCCGACATTTAATACGCACTTTATTAAACAGGGTTGGTTGCAGTATGATGTAAGCGATGCTACGCAGCTACAGCTTGGTGTAACGCAGGTGCCCTTTGGTAATTTGCAGTATAACTCCAATAACTGGTGGTTTAGCCTAAACTACTATGTAGGCCTCGAAGATGATCATGATATGGGGCTCAAGCTTACCTATAATACCGACAGCTGGCAATGGGATTTCGCGTATTTCTTTCAGCCAGAACCTGCTGGTCCGGCTGGCGGAATGGCTCCCTTTAATTTTGGTGGTTCCGGAAGGTACTCCTATGATGTAATCCCAGACGGAAATCTATCGCTACAAGAACGAAATCAGCTGAATGTAAGAGGCGCGTATCAGCTGGATAATGGTGAAGTTGGCGCTTCTGTACAGTTTGGTCAGCTCTATAATGAAGTGCTCGATGAATTTGACACGCGCTATGCGGCGGCGGTCCATGCCAATCTGAATGCCGGTAACTTCAATATTAAGCCTCAGCTCACCTATTATTCCATGAATGCAACCGACGACGACGGCAACAGCTCTCCGGTTGTTAGAATGGGAGCCTATGGTTCACCCTATGATGTGGCAACAGACGCTCTGATTGCTACGCTCGGGCTTGCGTATTCTTATGATGTAGACTGGGGACCGGTAACCAATCTGCTGTTTTATAATGATATCAGCTATATGGAGAAATACCTTGCCGAAGACTTAAGCGCAGAATCTGTGGTGCAAAATATAACGGGTATTCTCGCTTCGGCTGGTCCTGTATTTACCTATTTCGATATTGCTCAGGGTTATAATCATCCCTGGCTAACCGACGATTTCGGCGTAGGTCTTGGCCCCGGGCACGGCGATTTGGGCGGTAAAGCCGAGTATAACATCCGTTTTAATATTAATATCGGATTTTATTTCTAAATCTAATTTTATCCCGAAGTCACTATCCTTCATTAATTCCATCCGGAAACGAATCTAAGGGGCTATATCATGAGTAAAGCTGAAAAGAAAACGCCTTTAAAAAAAGGCAATAAATATTTTATGATTCACGGGCCGGTTTTCTGGCCCGCTGTTATTCTGATCACCATTTTGATTGTGGGTACGCTGTGGTTAGGCGATACGGCAGAAGCCTGGTTTAACGCAGCAAGAGAAGGAATCACAGATTGGGGAAGCTGGCTGTTTGTGGCTTGTGTAAATATATTTGTGGGTTTTTCGCTGTATTTTGCATTTTCAAAATACGGCAATATTCGCTTGGGCGGGGAAGACGCCAAGCCCGACTTTAGTAAAATGGCTTGGTTCGCCATGTTATTTAGCGCAGGTATGGGCATTGGGCTCATGTTTTTTGCTGTAGCAGAACCCATGTGGCACTTACTTTATCCGCCGCATGCAGAAGTAGGCAGCGTGCAGTCTTACCGGGATGCGATGGGAGTTACCTTTTTGCATTGGGGTCTTCATGCCTGGGCTGTTTATGCCGTAGTAGGCTTGTCGCTTGCTTTCTTTGCTTTTAACAGAAAGCTGCCACTATCCTTCCGGTCGGTTTTTTATCCGTTGCTGGGCGACCGCATTAATAGCTGGATAGGGGATGTAATTGATGTCTTGGCTGTTTTGGCCACTGTATTTGGTCTGGCAACCTCTCTTGGGCTGGGTGCTGCTCAAGCCGGCGCAGGAATGGAATTCGTATTTGGTCTGGAAAATAACACCTTCCTGCAGGTTATCATTATTATTGTAGTAACGGCTGTTGCCGTAGTATCTGTCGCGCTTGGGGTACAAAAAGGGGTTAAGGTACTCAGCGAGTTTAATATTCGTCTTGCAGGCCTCTTTTTACTGTTTATACTTATACTTGGACCAACACTGTTTATTTTAGGCACCTTTATTCAAAGTCTGGGCTATTATGTGCAGACATTTGCAGAATATTCTACCTGGGTAGAAGTTTTTGAAGAAGATGGCTCCTTTATGAGCACCTGGACCGTTTTCTACTGGGCATGGTGGATCTCATGGTCGCCGTATGTAGGAATGTTTATTGCACGTATTTCCCGGGGTAGAACTGTTAGAGAATTTGTGCTTGGGGTTTTGATTGTGCCCACCACGGTTACCTTTTTCTGGATGAGCAGTTTTGGTGGTACCGCATTATTCCTGGAAACAATGGGCATTGCCGAAATTGCATCTGCCGTAGAAGCTGATCAAACCACTTCTTTATTTGTGCTGCTGGATCAGTTTCCGCTTTCTGCAATAACTTCTTTTCTTGCTATAATACTCGTTCTGAGCTTTTTTGTAACCTCGTCTGATTCCGGCTCGCTCGTTATCGACGGTTTAACGAGTGGTGGAAAAATAAACTCCCCAACTACTCAAAGAGTCTTTTGGGCCACAACAGAAGGTTTGGTGGCTGCAGTGCTGCTTATTGGCGGGGGCTTGGGGGCTCTTCAAGCCGCTTCAATTACGACGGGTCTGCCCTTTGTGTTACTGCTACTGCTTATGTGTTATAGTCTGCAGAAAGGTTTGGCAAGAGAACACATGCAAATATTGGCAAAAGGTAAAGATCAGGAGCGCGAAGATTACCACAGCATAGTTGCAAAATTGATTAAAGAACAGCGTAAAACTCAACCAGTTGAAAAGAAAAAAGAAAAGGAAGAGGACTAATTTATGAAACCACTAACAAATTGGATTGTTTGTCTTGATCTTACCAAAATGGATGAAGCCGTAATTGGCTACGTCAATTTTTTCTCTAAATTGGTAAAGCCTCATAAAATCACATTTTTACACGTTATAGAAACATACGACGTGTTCCAGGATCTTATTGATGATTTTCCCGAACTGGAAACAGAGGAAGATTTAAATGAGATTTTAGTTAAACAGATTAATACACTCATCGAGTCTAAGCTTACCGATTCTGTCGCTGAAGTAGATGTTGTAATAAGAAAGGGCAGCGCAACAAACCAAATCATTAAGATGATGGATAACCAAAACCCGGACTTGCTTGTTTTAGGCAAAAAGGCCGGATTTAAAGGGGAGGGCATTCTGGCTCAGCGTATTGTGAAATATGTACCTTGCTCGATTCTTTATGTTCCTGAAACAGCGCGATATAGTATTGAGAACATAACGGTTCCAATAGATTTCTCTGAACAGGCTGTGCAAGCCGTCCGGTCTGCTCTTGAACTGGTTAAGCCGGCGGGTGGGCAGGTAACGGCTCAGCACCTTTTCGATTACCCCAAGCAGTTTTTCCCATACATGCCGGATAAAAATACCATAGCAAAAATAGATAAGGAACTTGCGGAAAAGAAAAAGGATTTTTTAAATCTTATTAAAACACCAGGAGATACCGATTTTGAAATCGAGCTTACCCTTCATAAAGACGGGAAAATGTCGGATGATATTTATGATCTCTGCATTTCTCTGAAAACCGATATGGTTGTGGTTTTCTCTAAAGCGAGATCAAACATGCTGGCTTTTATGTCGGATAAACTTCCGGAGCGAATGGCTAAATATAATTTTGGAATCCCTTTGCTTATCCTCAAAAATAAAGAAAGAAATCAGAAGCTGTTTAAAACCTTCTTGAAAAGCTAATCCGGTTATGTTACAATTTTCCAGGAACTTTGGAGCAAATTAAGAACCGGCAATTCAGCCTGATTTGCCGTTTATGACTGCTAAACTGCATTATTCACCAAGGAATTTAGTTTTGGTGAAGGTATCTGTGAAATGGTGGCGGAAACGTAAATGATTAGGTTTATCAAAATCATTTCACAGACAATGCAGACCAAGGGCAAATTGCACTGCATTGGAATCGCTACGTGCGGTGCACAGCGTTGAATAGAACTTTATAATTTAAATAATGAGCCGGCTTCGAAAGTCAAATTTGAACCACGAGGTCACGAAGAAACGAAGTTTCACGAAGGTAAATTATAATACGAGATTTTACGCTTGAAGACATAAATTTCGAATTAGAGATTAATCG
>JAIULZ010000206.1 GCA_022565805.1 Balneolales bacterium | reverse complement strand
TTTATTTTTGCTCCAAGGAAGAAGGCGGGCAAAAGAGTGGTTTTGCAAAGCCTTCGTATAACAAAAAACTACGTAGTCTCATTTTCGGTTGAAAACCGAATGTAGTTAACGGATAGCCAACTCTTCATTAAATATGATATATGGCATTAAACAACAAAATTGTGCTCAAGTTCTGTATTGCAGAGTTCTTTTAATATGGCGCCTGCAGCGAGCATACCCATTTTTAAACGTGTTTCCCGGGTAGCGCTGGCGATGTGGGGTAGTAGAATAGTATTAGGCGCAGACATCAGCCGATCAAGAATGTGGGGCTCGAATTCGTAAACATCAAGTCCGGCCCCTGCAATTTTACCCGAATGCAAGGCTTCGGCCAGATCACTTTCCTTAACCACAGGGCCGCGGGTTGCGTTAATAAGCCAAGCGTTATTTTTCATAACCGAAAAAACCGATTTGTCTATAAGGTGATGGGTTTCTTCGGTTAGCGGGCAGTGCAGAGTTAAGATGTCTGCCTTTTTAGCAAGGTCTTCAACACTGGCGCAGTACGTAACACCGAGTTCCTTTTCTAAATTGAGGCTTAGTCGGTTACGATTGTGATAGAAAACCTGCATACCAAATGCTTTGCATCTGGTTGCAACGGCTTTACCAATTTGGCCTAAACCCAGCACACCAAGATTTTTTCCCGTTAGTTCCATACCAAGAAACCCAGTGGGATGCCAGCCATCAAACTTTGCGGCCCGTACAAAGCGATCTGCTTGTGGGATGTTTCTAAGACAGGAAAGCATTAGCGCTAAGGTACCATCGGCTGTGGCATTTGTAAGAACACCCGGAGTGTTGGCTACGCGAATATTCTTTTTCTTGCAGGCTTCTGTATCAATATTGTTATACCCAACAGCGTGATTAGCAATAACCTTGAGGTTTTGGGCTGCATTTATCACTTTGGCGGTAAATGGATTGCTAAGCATACTAAGTATACCCTCGTACCCTGCTATTTGTTTTAAAAGCTCATTTTCTGTGTTGAGGGTACCTCTTTCGCCAATTGTAAGGCAGGTATGTTGCTCAAGCAGCTTATGTACTTCGGGAAAGATGGGCTCGGTAAGAAGTACACGAGGTTTTTGGGCAGAGTAATTTCCCATCAAAGAAAAAATCAGTGTATGCTAATATGAAATGTTAGTCTTCAAAATGCTTGATTTTGGCATCGCTCCACATCTTTTCCAGGTTATAGTGTTGGCGAGTGTCTTCACCAAAGATGTGGACTACAATTGAAACATAATCGAGCACTACCCAGCGCCTTGTGTCTAACCCTTCTTTTCTCCAAGGTTTTTCACCGGCGAAGTCAGCAACTTTTTCTATAATCTCGTTTGCAAGACTCTTTACATGCACATCAGATAACCCATTACAAACCACAAAAAAATCTGCCAGGGTTGTAACCTCACGTAAATCCATAATGGCAATGCTTTCTGCCTTTCGGTTAGAAAGAGATGTTGCTATGAAATTTGCCAGTTCTTGATTGTCTGGCCCTTGTATAGATGTAGAATCTGTATCTGGAATCAAATTAATTTATTTTTAAAGATTAAGATCAGCGTGATCGGCTCCGATCACAACGGTTGCGTCGAGGTAGAAAAAAGGAGAAGTCTCTCTTATTATTCTGCTTTCATCTATGCCTAATGCGCGGGCTACGCGTGCAGCATTTGAACGGTTGCCGGTACGGTCTATAATAATGCTATGCTCAAGGTCGAACGATTCAAAATTTCCGGAGGAAACCACATCGAATCCCAGCGAACGCAGGTGGTTTGTAAACCTTGTTGCTACCCCGGCAACGCCACAGCCATTGAGTACTTCAACCTGAATAACATTGCTAATTAAGTGAGACTCAAGGTCGGTTCTTTCGGGAACTATTCTAGGGTAAATCACTCTTCCCGCAAGAGCAGCCAGAAGCAATATGAGTAATCCGGCTGAAAAAATTATGCCCGCATTAATTAAAAATGGGGTAGAACTCCTCTTAGTCATGAATTATGAACTCAGTCCTTTACTATTCGTCAAAAATCAAAAGGACTCTGCCGATGGAAGCCGCGGCTATGAAATCTACTGTGTCCGTGGCCGTAAAAACCTGACCCAAAACCATACGGATTATACATACCACCCGGGATTTGGCGAAATTGGAAAGTGATGTTCGTATTATCGGTTACATCGTAGCTAAGCATGGCGTTTCTTACAAAAAACTGAGGCCCCTGAGATTCGCCAAGAAAATTATTCCCAAAAGGTGAATGTGCTACAGACAAATCCACACGACCCTGCAACCGGTCGTTGAACAAAAAGTTCATTGTGTTTGTGTAGTAATTCTGGTTAAACGTTTGCCCGCCGGCAGAGCCCATCGTCATTTCATAGCTATGGCTCATATTAAAATCAAACAAACCAAAAAGCTGATCCGACTGAAGCATAGGAGAAGTGCTAACGCTGCCGCTGTGAATCTCCGGATACTCAGGATGTATTGGAGGATCTATGCCGTCACGAAATTGTGCGTTCGCAGTAAGGAAACCTGAAAGCAAAAAAATAAAAGCTGTAAATGTAAGATATCTCATAACCTATGTCGATAAGCATTAAAAATGTTAGGGCTATATATATAATCCTTAACGTACATAAAAAAAAGGAATTATACCAGTATGTGTATTTTTCTTAACAGTCGTTTGTCTTTTGTAATTCACCTGGTTTGGTGGGCTGCAGTTTTGCATTTACTTCGCCCACGAATCTGGCCCGGAATTACAGTTTTTTTCAAAACCTTCAAAAAGGAATGGAATTTACGCAGATACTTGTTAAGCGAACAATCTTGCGGTATATTAAGCAGTTATAGTAAAAAGCAGGAAATATTCAAAAAAAATCTCCGTATGAAATTAGCTGATTTCAAATATGACACAGAGGGAATTCAGGTTCCCGAATTTGGGGTTGAACCAAGAGATTCGGCCAAACTCATGGTTCTGGACCGTGCAACCAAAACCATTCGTCATGAAGTATTCTCCGATATCCATAAGTATTTCAATAAAGGAGACTGTTTAGTATACAATAACACAAAAGTGTTTCCCGCGCGATTAAAAGGTCGTAAAGAAAAAACAGATGCAGATATTGAGGTGTTTCTGCTCAGAGAATTACAGCCCGAAAATATGCTTTGGGATGTTCTTGTAGAGCCGGCGCGGAAAATCAGAATAGGCAACAAGCTGTATTTTGGTGATGAACTCGTTGCTGAAGTAGTAGATAACACGACATCGCGTGGCAGAACAATCCGTTTCCTTTTTGAAGGCACCAACGAAGAGCTTTACGCTATATTAGATGAAGTAGGTGAAATGCCTATGCCTCCCTACATAAAGAGAGAGCCTGTTTCCGGCGACAAAGAACGATATCAATCTATATTTGCCAAAGAAAGAGGCGCAGTTGCTGCTCCTACTGCAACAATGCACTTTACACCTGAGCTGGTAGATAAGCTTACGGCAAAGGGAGTGATTCTGGCTCCCGTAACGCTGCATATTGGCTGGGGTACTTTCCGTTCTGTAGAGGTAGAAGATCTTACTAAGCATAGAATGGATTCAGAATACTTCTATATACCTGAAGAGACTGCAGAGCTTATAAATCAGGTTCGATTGAGTAAAAAAAATAAGGTTGTGGCAGGTGGCACAACCGCTGTACGTGCTATTGAAAGCAGTATTACTGCCAGCAGCTTGCTGAAGCCAGCTATAGGATGGACAGATAAATTTATCTACCCTTCTTATGACTTTAAGCTCACTGAAGCGCTGATTACAAATTTTCACCAGCCGGAGTCTACACTTCTGATGCTGGCAGCCGCTTTTTGCGACTTCGATTTTTTAATGCATGCGTATGAAGAAGCCAAAAAAAATAACTACCGGTTTTACTCATTCGGTGATGCAATGATTATCCTTTAATCAGCAAGCTTTGGAAAAGCCTACTTTTACAGTAATACTTCCGGCCGCTGGTTCAGGCAAACGCTTAGGGTATAAAGAACCCAAAGCGTTTGTGCCTCTGCATGGTGAGCCCATTATAAGGCATACGATACGCGCTTTCGAATCGATAAAGGGGATAAAAAAAGTGATAATTCCGGTTCCGGCAAAAATATTACCGGTAGCCCAATCTCTTTCAAACATCTCTGCACCATTCGAAATAAAAGTAATTGAAGGTGGGTTCGAACGTATAGATTCCATACGAATTGCCCTTGAGCAAACAGACGACGACTTTGTTGCAGTGCACGACGCTGTGCGGCCACTTATTTCACGAGCAGAAATTGAAGCGGTTTTTAGCTCAGCAGAACAGCACGGAGCCGCAATACTGGTTACAGACAGTGAATGTACATTAAAAGAGTCACAAAAAAATGCAATTGTAAAAAGAACCATAGATAGAAATCTGGTAAAACAGGCACAGACACCACAGGTTTTCGATACTAAACTTCTCAAAAAAGCCTATGAATTTGCTTTAGCCAATAATATTTTTGGAACAGATGATGCAAGTTTAGTCGAAATCCTGCCTGGTGCACCATCAATACATACAGTTAATGGATCCCGGAAAAACATAAAAATAACCTATCCTGAAGATCTTGAAATGGTATCTGCACTAATGAAAAAGAATAAACCAGCGGTACGTATAGGTTACGGATATGATGTGCACCAGCTGCTCGAAAACAGAAAGCTTGTAATTGGCGGTGTTAACATACCTTTCGAAAAGGGGCTTTTGGGTCATTCCGATGCAGACATACTTATCCATGCCATTGTTGATGCAATAATGGGAGCTCTAAGTCTTGGCGATATTGGTACTCATTTTCCGGATACTGATGATCAGTTTAAAAATATAGACAGTAGAATATTACTACGGAAAGCCAGAGAACTAATGCATGATGCAGGCTACGAGATCGGCAATATAGATGCTACAATTGTGGCTGAGAGACCCAAAATGAAGCCATTTATTGGCAAAATGCAGACCGTTTTGTCTATGGATTTAAACACTGCGCCGGAACAGATTTCTGTAAAAGCAACGACATCAGAGAAAATGGGGTTTGTAGGACGTGAAGAAGGACTTTCTGCAACTGCAGTAGCCTTACTCAACATCAGAACATAGCAAAATACCCCAAACCAGCGCATGATAGAAGAGTACCTGCTTAATTTAGTAGAATGGATTGCAGAACAACCCTTGATTGGGGTCTATCTGATATTATTGTTTATTTCTTATCTGGAAAATGTAGTTCCTCCAATACCGGGCGACTTGCTTATTGTATTTGGTGGTTATCTTATTGCAGAGGGGATTGTAGGATTTAGCCTGGTTTTACTGTGTACAACGGTAGGGTCTGTAATGGGTTTTATGACCATGTATTATTTCGGATTTTTGTTGGGCGACGAAATTCGTACACAAAAAGAACGTATTTGGATACTTCGACTTTTTGATGCCAACTATCTGAATAAGGCCGAGAGATGGATGTACCGATGGGGTCAGGGTGTAATTGTAGCAAACCGTTTTTTAGCTGGCGCACGATCAATAATAAGTATTATAGCTGGTGTAACAAGACTTAATATCAAGAAAACGGTGCTTTTTGCAACAATAGGCGCAGGATTTTGGAATATACTTCTTATATCTGCAGGATGGTATATAGGCGACAACTGGCCTGTTATACAAAATTATTTAAATTATTATGGCTGGGTTATTGCATCTTTATTGGTTCTTTATGTAATTTGTGTTTCTGTTAAATATCTGATGGGAAATAAAAAAGAGAGTTGAAGAAAAATAATCCCGGTAGTGTTGACTTTATGATCGAAAGGGCTTAAATTAGGAATCTTTTTAAATGCTGGCGTAGCTCAGGGGTAGAGCAGCGGTTTTGTAAACCGCCGGTCGTAGGTTC
>JAIULZ010000205.1 GCA_022565805.1 Balneolales bacterium | reverse complement strand
TAGCATTCTGGAAAATGTTTTCTCGCTACCAGAAGCCCAATCAGGAAATGCTAACTATTTATGAAATTTATTATTAGACATTTTATAAGTAAACAATACCTACGAAAAGTATCCGACGACCGCATGGGAAATTGGGTAAGTATGTACCATGTGTAGGATTTGCAAAGGTAAAGGCTACAATCTGTTCATACTGAGCCACATTTTTATGGATTATAAAGGCTATTCTTTCTGATACGAACTCTGTCTTCCCGGAACCTGCACAGGCTATGATCTGAAGGTTACCTTTAAGTAACTCGGGTTGTGCTTCGAATAAGTGTGTATTATAGAGTGGCATTCAGATGCATGCCTAAATTGAAAGGATGATAACCCCGATGATGATAATTGCCCATGTTATATAGATGTTGGTTTGCTGCTTTTTTTTAAATGCAGTAACCATATCCTGAATAGCCGATATTTTGTCATTTTGAGCTACGGTGCTCATGACATGCCTTTCTTGGAGGTCTTTCAGCTTGTCTTTAATGTTGCTTTCAGAACTTTCAATTCGGCGTTGCACATTTTGTATTGAACTAAGTATACCGGCAATGTTTGAATCCAGTTTATCAATTCTAACGGGAAGATTGAGATCATGAATTGACTTGGATGTTTCGTTTGCGATTTGCCTCGTATTCTTTTCCAGCATGGCAAAAGAAGATTCGAGCTTTTTTTTCACATTGCTTTCGAAGCCATCAATTTTCTCCGGCAGCTTCATTTTATCAATTGTAGCTGCAAGTGCTTTATTCGAATTCACTGATGATTGAATTGTTGACTCAAGCTTAGCAAAACTTCCGTCAAAATCAGCCTCTACGATTCTTTCAGAAGCTTTTTTTAATTCCCGGAGCGTATCAGTTTTTGTTTCATTGAGAGACTCAATGGTTTTATTTACGGTCTCTTCAATACGGTCTAGTCGAGCTGGGAAGTCAATAGTTTCAATTTTTGAAATCAGGCTTCCAGCCGAATCAGTAAGCTTAATAAATGCGTCATAAGTCTTTTTCAGCTCTTCAATCTTTTTTTTGAATTGTTCTTCTGCTTGTTCGACGGTTTGAACCGCTGTATACACATGACCTTTAGCATCATTAAGGTAAGCGACTGTAGATTTAAACTGTTCAAGTTCATTTTGTAGATTTTCCAGCTCTGCATTGATTTGTTGAATAAGTGGATTAGCCATATTAGTTTAATACTCTGTTTAAAGTTTTAAGCGTATTGGTTGCCTTTTGCAGAGGTGCAAGCAAACGTGAAATCATTATAGAATCGAAGTCGAAAGAGAAGTTGTGAATATCCATATACTTTTCGAGCTCGCCGTTCTTATCAAGTACTTTTTCAATAAAAGTATAATATATGTCTTCTACTTTTTCCTCACTCCAGTCTGTTTCTTTTTCCTGAATGCTTGAGAATGCAGCAGACAATATATTCTCAGCTTCTTGCAGATACCTTGGGTTTTTATACTCAAGCATATAGAGCGCAAAAGCATTGAGCAGTAGTAAGGTGTAGCTGTCCGGCTGATTATTTAGCATCCTCGTGGTAGCCCCCCTTAAGTGCTTAATGTTATCAATCTGTCCGGCTTTTGGGTCTTCTTCGACGATTTCCATGAATAACCATACCCATTCCAAATGGTCATTAATTCCATTATTTGTCAAGTCTGTGAGGGATGCATTTACTTCTTCACCATTACTATTCACATAAGAATACCCTGCTCTGGCATATTTTGAGTTGAAATAAAGATCAATAAACTCTTTAAGAGCAATGCTTCCCTTCTCTAACCCGATATGGCAGGCAGACTTCATGTCATGGATCGCTAACTCCCTTTTTTTCTGTATCTCACTATAAACAAAGTTGACCAGAAAATTAAGTGCTTTGCGTATGTTGGTTGGTTCATCAATGTTTTTAAGGTACTTAAGCTTTGCTTGAGAAGATTTTTCGGAATAGTATTTGAGTAGATACCTGTGAATATTTTCCAGATATACCTTGTCAGGCTTTTTTTCTCCCTTGAGTGTAAAGGTATTGGACGAAAAATTAACGGTATAATCATCAATAACACCCAGAGTGGATAATCTGTATATCGCTTTTTCTGTATCCATTTTATCACGGTAACCATTAAATAGTGCCATAAACATAGAGTAAGCCGTACCTATAGGGTTACCCTTCGCCTGATCTCTAAGGTTACAAAATGATTCAAATTCCAAGGTCTTTCCTTTTGTAAACCGAGTGTAATAATCACATACCTCTTCAATGAAGGCCTTAGCCTCATTACAATTAGCCCGCATTTGCTGCACTTTCTGTTCATTAAAAAAGGGGTGAACAACTTTTTGCAGCCAGTTTGCTATCGTTTTCACCCGGTCTTTGGTATTGTTGAAAAACCCGATTGTTACCTCGAATTGCTCACCTACCTTTTTATTTTTGAGCAGTTGTTCGATACCGATCTCCTTATCGCTGTGCTGTAGCCAAAGGTGTACGGGTTTGTTGAGATTCTGGCTTTCTATGTAATTCTTGAGTAGGGGGAATATTTTGGCTGAAAGCGACGGATTTACAGAGCCTGCAAAAGAGCTCTCTAAACTAACCAAGTTCAAAAATCCCAACGGCTCAGAAAAATTGAAGTTCACAAAAAGTCTTTTATATGCACCACCTTCCCAATAATTACATCTTACTGATTCCTCCAATTCATTATGGATTAGATTTTCCAGCTGAAAAGTTCTGTCGGGAAAGTAAACCTCCGTCAGCAGTTCATCTAACACAGCAAGCTCTTTTGCAACCCCTTTAAATGAGTTTAGGTGGAAATACATGTTGATATCCATGTCATGTTCCACAAACTCCTCTTCTTCAGGCAGGTAAACATTTTGGTCATTAAACAAGATAAACGAAATTGCCATTTTCCTGTCCCTTCCAGCTCGCCCTGCTTCCTGTACATAGCTCTCAATTGAGCCGGGGTAATTGACGTGAATGGTATATCGAATATTTTCTTTATCAATACCCATTCCGAACGCTTTAGTCGCTACCATTAAGTTCAGTTCATTCTCAATGAACTTGTCTTGGTTTTCAAACGACTCAACCTCAATAGTTTTAGAGAAGTCATTGGATTCGTTACCTGAGCCCATAAAATAACCGGCTTTTATTTCGGGCAGTTTTGTCAGAAAGTCATAGTAGCCTTTTTTCTTTACTGGTTCTCCATCTTTGTCAACTTTGAACTTATCAGTAACTCCAAAAGAACCCTTGGTGTGCGGGCAAAATATCAACCCCGCGTTCGCATTGTCCAAGAAAAAATTTGAGGGTTCATATTTTCCAATTTTCATTTTTAAGAATGCATCCTGCTCACCATTTTCATTTGTTTCCCAATCAGAATCGCTAAATATATTTTTTGGGCTACTCAGATGCTCATGAATGGTTTTCGGAATACTTTTTATTAACCTCTCAGTTCTACTCTGCTTATTAGCACTTAGTGTAGTTTTTAAATCCCAAATGTTTTTTAATTCGGCAGTTGGGAATGTAACCTCTTCAATTATGAATTGAAGTTCATGCCTTTTAGTGTATTCTGCCCGAATAACCGAATCTTCGGGGAGCCTTCGGCGCTCGTCATTACCTGATAATTCCCTCTGAACATCAGCGAGTACGTCATATGAAGCAGTAGCAGTTAGCCCAAACAAAGCAATGCTTTCTAAATTTTTCGTTTTGCAATATTTAATCGCATTCTCACCTAGTCTGAGATAGGCCGTCCTAAAGTCGTGCCCCCATTCGGATACGCAGTGTGCTTCATCAATAACACAATAGCTAAAGTATAGGCCTTGGCTATTCATATCATCTAACAAGTTCCGGAACTCTTCCATTTGAAGGCGTTCCGGAGATATGAATACAAATTGAACCTGCCCTTCACACAGCATCCGCATAGCTCTTCTCTTTTCATTGCCCTGCAAGGTTGAGTTGATATAGATACAAGAGTCAATGAGATTTCTATTCAGATTGTCCACCTGATCTTTCATTAATGATCTGATTGGATCAATCACTAAACAAATACCAGGTTGCAGCAAGGCAGATATTTGATAGGTCAGAGATTTTCCACCACCAGTAGGTAATAATCCAATTACACTTTTGCATTGAAGGGAATTGTGCAAAATCGGAAGCTGACCTTGCCTAAAAGTTGATTTTCTAAAAAGAGACTGTAGAATATACTCAAGCCCTTTTTCTGAACTTTTGTCTTCAATTACCCAAATGCCACTATCGTTTAAGTTATTACAGAATGGGCGGTATCTTATAAGGTCAGCTATTGCTATTCTTCTTTTACAATCAAGATAGTGAACCGAGCGAATAGTAATTACTTCAGAAGCATGTGTAAACATGCTTCTGATGCTTGAGTGTCTTTCGAGAACAGAGATGTCGAATACTATATCATACTGCTTAGTAGGGTCAAAGTCACTAATGAGCTGTGGTGTTTCTGTATGATATTCACTATTTATAAATTCCTTATTCGAAAATACACTTAATACAATTTCAGGTATTTCGAGAGAATTCTCAGACAGCGAATTTAATACGCTAATTGATTTAAGCAAATCGTCCACAGCCAGCTGCGCACACGGCACATCTCGCTCTAATACTGCCAGTTCCCATTTTTTTGCATCTAGATCTAGCCTACCATGTGCTATTGCTTCTAATATTGATCGTTGAAGTCTTGCTATTGCAAAAGGTACAAGGCAGAGCTGCATGATTTCCAGCCCATATTCTTCCTCCCAAATTGGGTTGAGATAGTTACCTACACACTCCTGAACGTATTGATAGTTTATGGAGGGTACGAGGATATTATTGATCTTTTTAACGAAAAGAGGGGAATCAAACTCAGAAGTGTTGATGCGAAGTGTGTTATTCCAGCCTGCTTCAACAACAACTTTATCTCTTTCTGTATCAAGAAAAATTTGTTGTGCGGTATTGTGCTGGGGCCCATCTATCTCAATTACAAGGCCCTTTGGCTTTAAATCTGCGTAATAAGGGAATTCGATAGAGAAATCAGTTCTCTGTTGCTCGAAGTTGTTTTTTACGCTTTCCGGCTTTTTATCTAAGCCTTTGATACCCTCTATAATACCTGAAATGGTTCTTTGGGTTGTGAGCAACTGAATGAGTGCAATACCTGGTTTACCCAGGATAGCTGGTAATTCAGAATGAATGAAGTTTTCTTCGTACTTACTTCCTAATTTTTCCCAAGACTCAACATAGCTGTGTCTTTGCTTTGTAAGGTCAAGCCTAGGCTCCATCAGATGCAGGCTTCTAAAGATCAGCTCCTTTGTATGCTCAGACAAGTTTGCATACTGTACTGCAGCAGATGTTTCGTTTTTTTCATCGTATTTCAGAAACCGGTTTTTTTCAACTATAAAATCAAGGGCATATTTATTTAGCTTAGTAGGTGTGCCCCTCTCTATCAAATTAATCAGTACTGCAATGATTGACGGGTACTCAACATTGCTCTCTTCAAACTTACTTCTACTGTCTAGTACGAAATGGGAACACCACTTAGAAAGCTCTTTGAAAGCAGTCTGTGTTGATGATTTTTTTTCAAAAACGTCATGTAAACCATCGATTATATAGCCTGCCAGGAACTGTTTCATCGAGTGAAAGAATGTAGGTTTTTATATTAACTATTTTTATATAGTATGTTGGATTGAAATTTGGCCCGCTTGTAAAATGGAAGCTTATGTGTAGTTGAATGTAAAGTTAAAATATATTTAATAAATACATAGTTTGTAATCGATATTAAACAAATAAGTTTTTAAAAGGGTGAAATACAGTAATTCTATAAACTCTTCTTCTTCTTACTAAACCGTTGCCCTGCTGCGCTAAATCGAAAATTCCAAACCGCCCTTCCCCTCAATCCCCTTTCAAACTTTCCAAAAATCCCCGGAACCGGTGTT
>JAIULZ010000204.1 GCA_022565805.1 Balneolales bacterium | reverse complement strand
AAGAAGGCTTTGCAAAACCACTCTTTTGCCCGCCTTCTTCCTTGGAGCAAAAATAGAAGGTTTTTCAAAGCCTTCTAAAAATGATAATAATGGGTTGTAACAGTAAGCTAAAAATATTCACTAAAAGTAAGCATTAACAACAATGCTATACAAATACAAAAGAAATATACCTGCGTTAACTTATTGGTTAAGTTTGCAATTCATTCATCATGTACCTTACCTCATAAACCTAAATCTTGTTGGCTATTTCATACAAGAGCAACTAAATATGGTACACAAAATACCGGCTTTGAAAAATGAATTTTGAAGAAACTCGACAAAAATATTTGGCAGTACCCATGTACTGATTCCTTCTCAGATGTGGTATGCGTGGCAAAAGTGAGCAAAATTAACGTTTTTTCACATAGCCTTCTAAAGGCCAAATGACATAAGCTTAATACCATTTACTAAATCAACTACCAGCATTATTTTAAGTATGTTAAATTCTATTTTTTTGATATACTAAACATGCCATAAATAATGATGTGTAAACCGTGCTCCCGGAGCAAATATACAAACTTAGCACAAGCTTCGAGACCATTTCAAATTTATTACCTCGTAAATTAGTTTTGATGAACTATAACCAAAGTTTTTTTACTTATGGTTAATTATCTCAAGTTCGATACAGACCAAAATCCGTTTGTTTAAACCTGGCAAGCTTTGCAGAATATAAGTCTGCTTTCTTAAAAAAGTGCGTTGTTTGTCGGGTCATTTTAAATCCATACGGATTGTTTTTACGTACCTTTATACAGCAAGAGTTCATGTTTATTATCTTAGCAATCCTAAAAAAGCTGACCGCAAATACCGAGCGGGAAGCACAGCTTATTTCAAAAATATCAAAAGAGGACGAAGCCGCGCTATCTGAGCTTTATCAGCTATACCAGCGGCTTTTATTTAGCTTATGCTATTCTATACTTAAGAATAAAGAGGACGCAGAAGAAGTTTTACAAGAAGTCTTTATCCAGGTATGGGAAAAAGCTCCATACTATAATCGCGACAAGGGAACACCTTATGCCTGGCTTACCACTATGACAAGAAACCGCTGTATAGATCGTATCAGATCAAAAGCTTACAAGAAAAGTCAGATTACAGATCATGACGATAATGATGTAATTTTGCCCTTTATTGTTTCGAACGAACACGACCCTTTCAGCGCAACATTAGCGCAGGAGCGCACCTCAATGGTACAAAAAGTTTTAAATCTCATTCCTGATGAACAACGGGATGTGCTTACATTTGCTTATTTTGAAGGGTATTCTCAAAGTGAAATTTCAGATAAAACAGGAATTCCACTTGGAACCGTTAAATCCCGAATGCGGCAAGGTTTACTTAAATTACAACAGCTTCTGGAAGGCCGGGAGGATTCAATATGAGTTCCCAAATACTTAATGATCGCTTTGAAGAGCTTTGTGCTGCATACGTGCTGGGTGTTGCCGAAAAAGCTGAAATAGAAGAGCTGAAAAAAGAGCTGGAAAGCCGCGATCCCGATAAACTCGCCCGTTTATCGGAAATGCACCGAACCGCACAGCATCTGCCGCTTTTTGCGCCGACCTTAGACGCAAGCGATCAGGTTTTGCCAAAAGTGCTGGAATCTATAAAAAGCATCAAAAGAGAAAAACAGCCAATTCCTATTTCCAGTACATCAGACAGCAAAAAGTCAGGTTCCGAAGCCAGCGCACCGTCTACTCAAACACCATCATGGCTTCGGGCAGCAGCTGTTTTGCTTATGGTTTCCACCCTTATTTTGGCCTATCTGGCCACTAACTTAAATCAGGAAGTTGATACTCTTGAAACAGTTGTGGAAAATCAGCGGCTCGAGCTTATGAACCTTCAGCAACGCGTTGAAGTAGCCGAGCGCTATTTAGACGTTATAAGTGGAAGAAACAGCTATTTCGTTGGTATGGATGGTCTCGATCCAAGCCCCGGCGGTTTTGGGCGGATATTCTTTAACCCCGAAACGCAGGCTGCCTTGCTTCAGATTAACGGCTTGCCGGTTAACCCTTCAGATAAAGACTATCAGCTATGGGTAATTCGCGATGGAGTGCCCATTAGTGCCGGGATATTTAGCGTGGCAGACCCCGATTCTTCGCAGTATTTCGAGCTGCCTCGATTTGTAGATTCCGACTTGGCTCAGGTTGATGCCGTTGCCGTTACCCTCGAACCCGAAGGCGGTATGCCTCAGCCAACAGGTGATATGTTCCTGCTTGGTACACCATCATCATAGCATAGCATAGCAATGTTGGTATAACCCGGATATTAAAAGCTTTTTAAGCTACATTGCTCAGTCCTTTATTTTAAATAAAGGCTTTGACAAGCCTTATATGCCTTGCGTATAAGGCTTCTTTCGTATGCAGGATTTTCCTATTATTTGAAAGTAACATATCTATCAGAATTAGTCCAATATTGCCCTATATGAGCTTCAAACCTGAAATTAAAGTTGTTCATGGCCCGGAAATCAAACAATATATACCATCTCTTGCATGGCTTCGGGTTACCGTTTTCCACGAATTCCCTTATTTATATGATGGCTCCGATTCTTACGAAAGAGCATACCTGAAAACCTACCTTCGAAGTGATGAAAGCATTTTTGTTTTAGTCTTTGATGAAAATAAAATTATCGGTGCTTCCTCGGGTATTCCGCTAAAAAAAGAAACCGAAGAGGTTATTAAGCCATTTCTAACCCATAATATTAAGCCCGACCAAGTGTATTATTTTGGGGAATCTGTGCTATTAAAGCAGTACCGCGGACACGGAGTGGGCAAGATTTTTTTTAAAGAGCGGGAAGCTTATGCTATAAGCAAAGGATATAATATAACCGCATTTTGTGGTGTAGTTCGGCCCGAAAATCACCCCCGAAAACCCAAAGGATATCGTACCTTACACGCTTTTTGGGAAAAGTTGGGATATAGTAAGAAGGAAGGCATGCTTACCGAATTCGACTGGCAGGATTTAGATGAAAATGAAACATCACCAAAACAGATGCAGTTTTGGCTAAAGCATCACAATATAGATTGATGGGTTTGGATATTTACTGTGAGCTTGCAAGCGTACCAAATAGCTGATTCTTCAAATTTTCTAACTTATTTTCGATTGACATCCACAGTCTTCGGGCTTCATTTATTTTGTAGTCGTTAATTGGAAAATCGTGCAAAAAAAACTGAAGCCCGATAGCTTTCCGCTACCGGGCTTCAGGCATTATATAAATTTATCTCATGTTACAAAATCCGATAGGTTTGAACCAAACTATTGAGATTATGTATTGAGGTTGTAGTCTACTTGTCTGTAAGTGAGCTTATACCGGGAAGATCTTTGCCTTCAAGATATTCAAGGGATGCGCCTCCGCCTGTAGAAACATGGCTTACGCGATCTGCAAGGCCAGCTTTCTTAATAGCTGCGGCAGAATCTCCGCCGCCTATAATAGTTGTAGCTCCTGCCGATGTGGCTTCTGCCATAGCCGCAGCAAGCGCAAAAGTACCCTTGCTAAAATTCGACATTTCAAAAACGCCCATTGGTCCATTCCAGATTACAGTTTTCGCATTTTTAACAGACTCGCAATATAGTGTAGTGGTATCCGGGCCAATATCCAAAGCCATCCAGCCGTCTTCAATACCGTCTTCGCTAACTATTTTATGTTCAGCTTCGTTGCTAAAAGCAGTAGCTACCACAGAATCGGATGGCAGCAAAAATTGAATTCCTTTAGCTTCGGCTTCTTTAATAAGTTCTCCGGCAAGCTCGACTTTATCGTCTTCCAGAAGAGAGCTTCCAACCGGCAGACCTTTAGCCTTCATAAACGTGTAAGACATCCCGCCGCCAATAATTATGGTGTCTACCTTGGCAATCAGATTGCGAATTACCCCAATTTTATCGCTTACTTTAGCTCCGCCTAAAACGGCAACAAATGGTCTTTTGGGCTCATTGATGCTGTCTGAGAGAAAGCGAATTTCTTTTTCAAGTAAATATCCGGCCGCAGCAGGCTGTAGAAAATCGGTTATACCGGCAACCGAACAGTGCGCACGGTGGCTACTGCCAAATGCATCGTTTATAAACACATCACCCAAAGACGCAAATACTTTAGACAAACTTTCGTCGTTTTTAGTTTCTCCGGCATGGAAACGAACATTTTCGAGAAGAACAACATCTCCAAAAGCAGCTTTGGCAATTGCGTTTTCGACTTTTTCTCCAGTAGAATCTTCCACAAAAATTACGTTCGCATTTAGTTTAGACTTTAAATAATCTGCAACAGGTTTTAAACTAAATTCCGGGTTTGGCTCTCCTTTCGGGCGGCCTAAATGACTCAACAAAATAAGCAGACCCTTATTCTCAATTACATAGTTTATGCTTGGTAACGCCTGCACAATACGATTATCATCAGTGATTTTACCGTCCTTAAGAGGTACATTAAAATCGACCCTCATCACAACTTTCTTATTTTTTACGTCTACGTCTTCAATAGTGAGTTTTGCCATAATACTTTAATTTAGTGAATTATAGAGACTTCGCATCTTGGTTTGAAGTACATGCTTGTACATACTATACATACAAACAAGTTTTCAACGCAATTATTTTCTATGCTTTATCTCAGTTGTATAAATATATTGCCTGTATATCTAAATATGTAATCATTTAGTAATAACTCGCTTATTCTGCTTCGCGGGAACGGGTTTGTGAATTTGATTTTCATGAAGGCTTTGCAAAACCACTCTTTTGCCCGTATGCTACCTTCTTATAAAAACGAAAAATTCTCGAATTTATAGCGTATGCTGCGGTTTTATTTTTCCCGGCGTTTAACATGAACAACATAAAAAGGTAGTTCTAAGCTTCCTTTCTTTCGAAAATACCCATTTCGTACCACAGATAAATGTTTGCTTATAATATATTCGATAACTGTAATAAACCTAAATTTTAAGACCTGCCCTATACCGGCACTTAAAGAAAATTGTAAAGCTCATTAGGGTTTAAACCCACTTTTGTATTTCGGGCTTTATATTGCAGAAATACATGCTCAGGAAGATGTATGCAGGCAGGTTTTGATTGCCCTTCTTGAACTTAAAGCCAAAGTTTACAGCTACTGCAGCAAAAATATTAAACCTTGATATAACGCACATAAAGTTTAATTCGCTGATGAATCAGACTCACTCTCAAGAGTAGTAACACAATCGTGCAGAAGGTTTATTATACGCGACTTGGTAGTGCGAAACTTACCATACCCCAAATTTAACAATTCTGCGGCTTCCCGATCTGAATAGTCGAGATATTGAAGAATTCGAAAAAAAAAGCTCTTTCTATCTTTACTAAGAGCTTCCACACATTTTCTTAAGACAATCTGTCTGCCTCTTGAAAAAAGAATTTCAATTTTATTTACAGGCACGGGTTGTGGAGTTTCTTCCGGCTGCAGCTCTTGAATCTCAGGTTTTTTTTCAGAATCTCGGAGATATTGAAAGTATTCGTTTTTGACACTTATAATGCAATAACCGTATATATTTTCAACATTATTGATTTTGCCTTTGCGTATGCCGTCAAAAATCCGCAGAAAAACGTTGTGCACACACTCTTCTGCAACATCGCGTTTGACACGCAAAGCAGATCGAAGATAAAGTACCATCTTAGCCTTCATCTTGCCAGCAACCCGACTTAACTCCGGTTGATTATCGTCTTTAATCAATTGAATTAGCTCTTCACTGCCGAGCTTATCATTATCCCGGTTCTTACTCATCCGGATTTATTGAAATATTTATAAATAAATTGCAGCATTTCATTTTCCAGCAAACCAATTTGAATATATGGTTTTGGGTGTATTCGCAAGTGCAGTCCCTTATTCTTCTAAAATGCTCTTAGAAGGCTTTGCAAAACCACTCTTTTGCCCGCCTTCTTCCTTGGAGCAAAAATA
>JAIULZ010000203.1 GCA_022565805.1 Balneolales bacterium | reverse complement strand
GAATCCCGATTCCAATAGTGCCGATAGGCACGACCGATTTTGTAACCCCGGATGAAGGACTCCGCGAAGCAGTCCGTAATCCGGGGGATAAAAACAAAACACAAATAAGCCCGAGCCAGGATGTTTTTGAAATCAGGAAACCTACCGAGGGCTACTATCCAAACACATCAAAGTAACAATCCCGCATGCTCAAAGAACCAACGAGCAAATTATGGGCTGCCCAAATTTCGGATCACATATCCCTTTTTGTCGATCCTGAAATTTGAAGAGCGAAACTTATCTAATCACCATATAAAAAAGACATCTCCACAAAAAACTTGAAAATTGTTGCAACCTTATATATATTGTTGCAACAGAAAGATCAAAAATAAAAAAGGAGTAATCATGGCACCAAAAGAAAAAAAGATTGTATGGTTTGGTATGAAGGTGTCTCCCGAAGAAAAAGGGAAAATCAAAGAAATTGCTGAACACTACAACATAACACAAAAAGAAGCTGTGATGAATTTGGTGGAAGACCGGGTAGCAGATATAAACCTTCAACGTTCTGCCGTCAAAAAAGCAAACCTGGCGCAATTTGCAGGTCTGTACGAAGGAGAGGCAACACTCTCAACCGATAAATCACACTTGAGCGACTATGGCCGAAGCAGTCTTGATTGATACCGGCCCACTGGTCGCTTTTTTTAATCGTAACGACACCTGGCACAGCTGGGCAAATAAAATATTACCCGAACAAAAGCCGCCCCTTATCACCTGTGAAGCCGTTTTGTCAGAAACCTTATTTCTGGTTAAAAATAATCCGTCCGTAGTACGTGCCCTCAATAATATGATGCAGGAAAATCTTCTTTTGGTAGAACCAACATTGAGTAATCCCGGAAACTACGTATTAGATAGCGTACTTAAATACGCTGATCTTCCAGGCTCACTCGCCGATTTAAGCCTCGTTTACCTGTACGAGTTGCAAACTGAGGCATGCATAATAACGCTGGATAAAGATTTCCACATTTATCGGGATTCAAGCAACCGGGCCCTAAGGTTGATTACGGCTTAGAAACGGCTATTGAATAAAGAACCCTGAAACCTGACCTATCTCCCACTTTCTCTGCGGTCGTAGGTTGTTTGAAAAATTCACAATTCACCATTCACTATTCACCGTTTAGAGCAAAGCGACTTAGTTTTTTTGGGGGACTTCTGACTTATAACCACTGATCGCTGTTCCCGGTCTTCACTCCCCCGATCTCCTACTTTCTCACTTTCTCAACCCATCAAAAAAAAGGACAAGCCTTTCAAGACCTGTCCTTTTTAATATTCCCGATAAATTATGTCTTATCTCGGTGTCATCACATCTATAACAACGGTGCGGTTGTAGAACCGCTCTTCGGGCAGAGTGTTGTTGAATTGTGATTGCGCGATAATCTCGCCGTGGCCTTTAACATCGAACCGTACGTTTGTGCGGTTAGTTGCGGCAAGGGCATTTTGTATGATGGTTCTCACACTTTCTGCTCTGGCTTCAGACAATCTCATATTGTGGTCGGGATCTCCGATAGTGTCAGAATATCCCTGAATTCTTACGGTCGATCCGGCAGCAATTACCGGTAGAACCACGTCTATCAGGTATTTTTCGTAGGCAGCTGAGACGGTCGACTGATCAAATTCAAAGATCACGCTATATCTGTTGCCTTTTTCTACAACGGATTCCACCCATTGCACGATCTCGGTACGGGTTTCTTTTCGCACCGTTGTGCCATTACTGCCTTCGCCTATCATAACGATTTTGTACATACCGCGGGGGCGATCACCCAGAATTGATTTGCCTGAAAGGCTGATGTTCTCTGTGTAATATGGTCCGAAGTTCTGCACTCTATTGTTCTCGTCGGTTACTTCCAGCATCCACGATTCAATGCCTTCAATTTCGCCACCAACATTAAACGTTACATAGCTGTCTAAGGGCGCTTCCTGCGGGCTTGTAGTTGAGCTTAAGGGCGCATCCGGTCTTGTTTGAAACTCTCTTAGCAAGATCGGCGAACTGCTTTCGATCGATACTCTGCTCTCTTCCTGGCGAAGCAGATCAAGCTCACGGCTACCGCCTGCCTGCAATGATGCAACCGCTGGTCTAAGCCGTCCAGATGTTGTAATTCGGGAAGCGTTTATCCCAAATATATTTACCAGATAAGTTTTTACTGCTTCTGCCTTTTGAGTTGCATCGGGTACACCTTTGTCTGATGAACCCACAAGCGTTATGGTTGCAGACGGGTTTTTAACCATGCGGTCGCCTAAAATATTCAGAATATTATAGTACACCGTCATTTGTCGAGCCGAACGACCAGTTACTGTAACCTGATTAAAACCGCCCAGCTGAACTTCATTAAAATTAGCAGCTTGTTCTCTGTTCAACCTGATGTATCTGTCTGGTATTGATGTAGACTCGCTATCGAAGAACACATAGTTACGCAGCGGGAATGATTCTATAAAGCTAACGGCAACCGGATTGTTTACCGGTGAGTTTACCGTAAAGCTAACAGCCGGCGGAACCAAAGGTGGAGTCTCTGCCATTACCGGCGCAATACGCTTGCCCTGACCAAACTTAAAAGAAACTCCGGCCCTGATTGTGGTAATATTCCAGGTTTCGATAGAACGCGGGGTCTGCCCCATATACGGATGATACGCGATATATGGTGATATTATGTACTGCGTTCTATTGGATGTTGAGCTTATCGGGATATCCCAGCCTGCGCCAATTTGCATAGAAATCTGCAATTGCTCCATACTGCTGAAATCATCATTTATATTTCTTACATCCAATTCATTGGGGAAATCCGGGTTGACGCCCTGCTCAAACTCAAACGATTTGTTCAGCAGAAAAGCAAATCGCGGGCCGCCAAAAATATGAAAATCAGATCTGAATGGCGCGTATCTCAAGCTTGGCTCTATGGTGAGGTAGCTTAAGTTTGTTGATAAATCCAGTGGGCAATTACAGGGTGATGTAACCTGGTCGTATTTACCTCTTCTACTGTCGAAACCGGTTTGAAGCATAAACCCAAACAGGGTTTCCGGGCGGTGATACTCGATGGTTAATCCACCAAACAGCCCAAGCCCTTTTCCGTGGCCAAATGCCTGAGGTGAAATAAAGGAATCCGTTAGTTGCTGCGTTGTTCCCTGGTAAAAATTGGCGTTACCGGCAGCTGTTAAGCCAAACTTCCATGACGGACGCTCATATTCGGTTTCCTGTGCATGAACCGGGCTTATGGCTCCGGCAAGCAGCACAAAACCAATCACAAAATATGCAACCAGATTATTTGTTGACCTTCGCAAGCTCGTTTTTATTTTACTATTTAGCGTTGTAATCATATTCTTTAGAATTAAAAAACTGTGTATTGTGCTCCCCCCCTCCAAAAAACTGAGAGGGAGTAGCTTTTCCCTATAGGGGGTACTTAATTTTTGTCGGTTCGGTCAGAAACCCGGTACGTTTACCGTATTTGCATCCAGAGCAATAGTGCCGGCCAAAATGGCGCCAGCCAGAATTCTGCCGTTAATGATAGCACCTGTGTTAGCTGTTACATCACGGCCGGAAATAATGGTGCCGTTAAAGGTCGAGCCCACGCCCACGGTAGCATCTTCGGTCGTTACCCAATACACATTGTTTTCATTAGCGCCGCCTGTAAGTACGATGTCGGAACCGGTGGTAAGAGAAGATCCAATCTGGAATACCCACATCGCGTTTACATCACCACCAGCATCGAGCACAAGTGTAGTCGTTACCAGCATGGTGCTTCCGGAAGTGTAGGTTCCGGGAGCGATCGAATCGGGATATAAAGCACCTAAATCTGCGCCAGCTGGTATGGTTGTTCCAGGCGGAAGCCCTTTAAAGTAATTGTACGCTTCCAGAAGGTCTGCACGAGCTGCTGCCGATTCGGTATTGTTAATATTCAAGGCGCCGTTTATTACGCCGGGCGGAAAACCGGTTAGAGAGGTGCCCGGATCAAGAGCAACATCACCATTAATTACTGTATTTCCGGTACTGGTAATTGCGGCCGTTGCCATTATACCGTATCTCTCGGCCAAACCAAGAAACGGAGGAGGTGTTACCTGCTCTTCGTCTTCTGTGGTGAAAACCCAGATGTAGTCTTCTTCCAGATTATTTCCGGAATTATTTTCTGCAGCGGTTGTAATTGTCGCGGTATAAGTAGTTTCAGGCGAAAGATCGCTGTTTGGTTGAAACGAAGCCGTTAGATTATTGTAGGTTACTGAGCCGTTTATTTGGTTGTTGCCATCAAATAAGGTAAAGCTTGATGCATTCAGGCTGTTCGGATTCATAAGCTGACTAAAGCTCGCCCTTACAATAACATTAAGCGCAATTTCTTCTGCACCATCTTGAGGCAAGGTAGACACAACCATTGGGTTGGCAATAGCCTCTTCGTCGTCGGTCGTAAACGACCATGAGAAACTATTTGCAAGTGCTACGCCAAGATTGTTTTGAGCAGCGGTCGTTATGGTAGCGGTGTAGATAGTTTCAGGCGCAAGATTGCTGCTTGGCACAAACGAAGCTGTTAAATTAGTGTACGAAACTGAGCCATTAACTTGATTCGCACCATTAAACAGGGTGAAACTCGACTGATTTAGCGTTGTCGGGTTCATAAGCTGACTGAAGGTAGCGTTTACAACAGCATTCAGCTCTACATCCACATCACCATCCTGCGGCATCGTTGATACAACGGTTGGATTCACAATTGCGTCCGCTTCACCGGTGGTAAATGTCCATACAAAATCATTTTGAAGTGTAACGCCCAGATTATTTTGAGCAGCAGAGTTAATTGTTGCAGTATAAGTTGTTTCCGGGACAAGATTACTGTCTGGCACAAACGAAGCCTTTAAATTAGAATAGCTAACGGTTCCGTTTACCAGAGAAGTACCATTATGCAGGGTAAAGCTCGTCTGATTAATCGTAGACGAATTCATTTCCTGAGTAAACATTGCGCTAACGATAATATTAAGCGCAACTTCTACATCACCGTCTTGCGGAACAGTAGATTCAATTCTTGGAAATGGTGAAGATGGATCATCTTCGGTCCTAAAAGACCACTCATAGTCTTCAAGCATTCTGTTACCCAGAAGATCTTCAACCGTATTTTTGAGGCGTCCGGTATACACCGTATTTGGCGACAAGTCTGCATCCGGGATAAACGTCATTTGCTTTCCTACTTTATCGAACTCAATCGTGCCGCTTATTTCACTAATAAGGAAAACAGGCTGTGTATCTCCGGGTGATGTTACCAATGGCAGACTCTCACGTATTGCTCCTCTTCCTGGGATTGGGGCTGTTTCAGTTACAGTACCAGCTACGCTACGAGTTACAGCTTTAGAATTTGCTGCTGCCACTCTCGAACTTGAAACTGTTGGAGTAACCTCTGCCGACATAAGCGTAAACGAGGCTGTTGTGATTGTGGCTGTATTTATTCTCTCTTCGAAAGTAATAACTATTTCTGTGCTCAGGTCTACATCAATAGCTGAGTTTTCCGGATTTGTTGATTGAACAACGGGGCAAAATCCTTCAACACCCGCAACATTGTCGTTACACCCTGCTAAGGCTGCGCTTAAAATTAAAACCCCGATTAAAACGGAGCGGTGCAGGTTCTTATAAATAATATGCATGTAATATGGGTTACCCGAAAAAACGGGTTCTTATGATATAATTATCACAAGCCCAATTTGCAGATTACTTTTGCAGAGAATGTTACACAACTTACGTTTTATCTTACATATTTAAATCGATCTTGGTTACATGTATATTCAATTTTTATTTTGAGCCTATACTAACCCTCCCAACATTTACAATTACCCCCAAGAGCCTTAAAAACCGGCGAAATTCATTTTCCAAAAAGCGTGCAAAAGATATTTCGCAAATTATCAGAAGGCTTTGAAAAACCTTCTATTTTGTTCGTATTCGACGCCAGTGTAAAAATAAAACCGGAGTCCCCGACGGTTCGGGGTCGAGGATTTTATTTTTGCTCC
>JAIULZ010000202.1 GCA_022565805.1 Balneolales bacterium | reverse complement strand
ATTTTTGCTCCGGCGTCGAATACGAACAAAATAGAAGGTTTTTCAAAGCCTTCTTGTAGTGAAGAGTTCCGGGGCATTTGATTCAATAAGATTGCCTCTTTCATCGTAATAAAAATATTCATCTGACTCAAGTTTCCAGCTTGGAGCCTCATAATCTTCTGCAGAAAGCAAATGATTAAATTTTGGTTCCTCTTTGAGTCGTTTCCTAAACATGTACCTCTTTCTATTTACCAGCTTATCATTTTTATACTCATGAATAGTATACATTATTATTGATTGTGCTCTATTCGGATTTTTGCTATGTGTAATTAAACCAATCAAATTACCATTATCATCATAAGATCGAAATGTCTTTCCTGAACCTGTAAAAGTATAACTATTAATTTGAAACCGCTCTGTGTTTACCGCTATAACTCTTCCCAGTGAATCGATTAGCTGAGATCTTGATAATCTGATATTTAAGGAATCGTTTGAGGTATATTGGTAATACCGGCAATCATTAAAGTGCTCGAAATTTGAAATAGGCTCTGTTTGCTCAATAAACCCGGGTATTTCGGATTCAATGGTAAAACCAAGTAGAATCAATATTACAATTACGAGGTATGTTGTTTTCATTTGTGTGTATGTGCCGGGTTCAAAAGGCTGAATGAATTAGCGCTACTTGATATACTATAAAATAGGATTTAACTCAGATTTTATCATCCGATTTCCAAAGTGTTCGGGAGTAATAGCTTAGAATTAAAAAGATTGCTCCGAAACCAATAAAGAGTAGTACTCGCCAAATGGTTTCGAGCTCAGTGAGGTCTACCAGAAACAGTTTTCCTACAACAAGGAGCAGAGTGCCCGTAGCCAGGTTGCGAAGCTGTTCCAAATTTAAGCGCAGGCTGATAACGAGCAGGGTAACAGCGTAAACTCCCCAGGCAATCGTAACGTATCCTTGTCCACTTGGTAACGAAGACAACTCCCGCAGAAACCAGCCCAGAATAGCTATATGGACAAATAATAAATACACATTCCTCTGTTTGTACGAAGATAAAAGCAAGGATATAACAGATGCGGCAACGATAACCCATAAGTCGGTCAACGCCTGAATATTTAATATGGCTGTTCCCTGTGTTTGGTCGGAAAATAGTCGTAGCAGAAGCCAAAGGCCCAGAAATATGAATAAATAGTGCGCGAATTTAACTATAGCTCTACCCGATAGTTGGCGAGCTATCAAATGAAGTGCTGTAGCCTCGACAGCCAATGCAAAAAGAAGCGAATTACCCTCTAAAAGCATGAAAAGTGCAATAGTCTGAAGAATCACGGCTGCGAGGAAATGCGTATAAGCAAGATCTTTAGTATCAGATTTCAGGGATAAACGCCATGCAGCCAGCCCATAAACCACGACGCCCCCCAAAGTGATCCAGCCCCAGGTTTCATAGGTTAAGGACCAGACGAATATGGAAATAGCCAGGGCAATTAGCGGAATAAAAATCGATAGCAAATGAACATGCTTATCAAGGATATCCCGAAAGCTTTTTGTGATAAACTTTTCGTCGTAGTTGGCAGAAAGGCGCGCCCATCGCTCCGGATTCTTTATCCAGGCAAGTTCGCGAAGCAGGGGAAGCGCCCAGAAAGCCAGCCAGCCGAAAACAATTCCTGACTGCAAAACCCAGCGATCGCCAATCGCTTCCTGAGGATCCGCTGGAAGACCTCTATTCAGAGCGATGATGAAAACCGTCCAGCCACCAATTACAGATATCCAAAGGAGGGACCGCCATCCGCAATAAAAATAAATCGCGCAGATTCCGGCAAGTATAAGGCAAGTGTATGAGATAAGTCCGGTCATGTCGCCGGCGCCTGTATAAAGCAGAAAAGGGGTGCCGAGTCCGCCAATAGCGCCAATTATCGCAAGGACAGCTCCATCCAGTTTTAGAGACAGGAAAAACGCAAGAAGGGTTACGCATATCATGAAACCAAATGCGAGCGGAGAAGAAATAAGTGCGAAGAGTTGAAAAGCGGCAAATCCGGTAATGTAGAAAGTCGCGATGCCGCCCCCTAACAGAACCTGACCAAAATTTCTTCGTTTGGTAAAAATATAATTGCCCGCAACGATTAAACCGGTACCAAGAATTAAGCCAAACGCTACGCGAACCGTAGGCGTAAGCCAACCCTGATCTATAGAATATTTGAACAGAAATGCGACCCCAAGTAGAACAAGGCCTATCCCGATCTTATTAAACCAGTATTCGATACTTCGCATATTTTCGGGAAGTTCGAAAGATTCTTTGCTCTCCGGGGGCTTTGTAGCTGATTTTTTTACCGGATTTTGTACGTCGGCTTGCTGTCTTTTAACAGGAGCGTCGAGTGGTATATGAGTTTTCTTTTGCTCATTTTGCTCAAAAGCGTTTTCATTTTGTTCGAGCTTGCTTTGGAGCTCGGCAACAACAACCTCCAGCTGCGTAACCCGCTCCTGCAGAGATTTCCCATTCTTCTCATCCATTTTTAGGTTCACTCCCGATTTATTGAAAAATAGATGTGATACAAACTTTGATTCCTTTGTTAAAAGCCGTCATTTACTGTATTTCCGGTAGTGAAAAAGTTTTTGTTACTGTATGAATAGGAGGGGAGATGATTCTGATTTCTTCCTAAGCAAAAACGAATAAAAAACGCAGGCTACATTACCTCAGTCCCCCATTGCGTATTCAATTCCTCCCCAAAGATGCTGAAGAAATAAATCTTCGGAAAAGGATTCTTTTGTGTGTCCGAGCGCGGTATAAAAAGCGCGGCCGCCATCGTACTCCTGATACCAGGCAACGGGATGATTTCCGGGATGATCGCTTCCTTCATAAGAGTTTGTATCCAGCTTAAGCAAAACGTTGAGGCCTTCATTAAATCCCTGAAAGTTGTACCACTCGTCATCGCGCTTCCAGCGCGTGGGCAACATTTCGGTGGATGGATGATTCGTATTTACTACTTCGATAATTGCATTTCTAACATTCGGATTGTTGGGATGATTGTCGAAGTAAGCGCCTACAAGGCCGTGGTACCAGGGCCAGTTATACTCGGTATCTGAAGCGGAATGAATTCCAACATATCCGCCGCCATTTTGCATGAACTGTTTGAAAGCCTGTCTGTGCTCATCTTCAAAAATGGTTTCACTAGTATTCAGAAAGATGATGGCATCATATTTTGAGAGATTTTCTGGAGTGAAGTAATCCGCATCTTCCGTAGCGGCTGCACCAACTTCATGCTCGCTTGCGAGCTTGCCAATCGCTTCGATTCCCGGCTCAATTGAATCATGTCGCCAACCGCTTGTTCTGGAAAAAATGAGCAGATTTTGGCCATCCGTTTTATACTCAGAGAGCACCTTTACTTGCAACTCTTGATCTTCTTGATTGCTATCCCCGCATCCATTAAACATTAGCATCACAAAAAATGTTATCGTTATATACCTGACCATGAGTGTGATATTTTGATATTTTTATAACGTAGATTACATCACAAAATACTGCAAAATAATTAAGTTACAACATCGGGCAAAGTTCGACAGCTGTGAAGCGATTCAATGATCCATTAGCCATCATAAATCGGTTTTACTAAAAATCTCAGTGCTCGATTTATCAATCGAACACTGAGCAAAACCTTTTCTCAATGCATCCAATTTGGTCAGTTTTCTTTATAGCTATAGTATCGGCCGTAATTGTTATAATGTCACCACTTTGCATTTCAATTTTACACACGTTATGTTCCAACAAAATACGGTTTATGCAATTCGAGTCTCACCATACGGTTTTTGTCATCACCCTAAGAGTCGTTAATTCGCTTTCGTACACGGAAATGGATACGTTGCCCTCCCAGAAGTTATTGCCAAGCCTCCACGGTCTCAATAGAGAAATTATATGAAACGTAGCTGATGTACTTTTTTATCCCGCCACTTACGGCGCTGGATGAAAGTAGCATCATAAAGGGCAACATTAGTTAAAGGAAAGCTTTGCAAAACCACTCTTTTGCCCGCCTTCTTCCTTGGTGTAAAAATAAAATCCATGATCCTGAAGCATCGGGGACTCTGGTTTTATTTTTGCTCAGGCTTCGAATACGAACAAAATAGAAGATTTTTTAAAACCTCATAAAGAAGTATCTCTGGTAATTAGCAAAAAAGAGAATAATGAATGATTCACGTCAGGATCATTCATTAGCGTTTGAAATGATAAATCTGGGATTGAAACCGTCAGCAGGTTCGGATTACAGAGAAAATATAGTTTGTATAGAAGCACCTGAATTAAGTTTTTTGATCAGATGATGAGTTGATCATAAATAGGGCATCAGGTACCAGACCACGGCACTAAAAACCAAAATCGAAAAAGCGATTGATATTCTAATTTTCCATTTCCAGCTGTTTTCGAAAGCCTCTGCTTTTTGCTGGATTGTCAGCAGCTCGGCATTGTCGAGCTTTCGGAACTGCAGGTTGGAACTGGCCGGATTCTTTCTTTCTGCTTTGTTCAATTCATCCTTTTTGGCCTTAAAATAAGACTCCCGCTTCCTGAGGGATTTATTATACCTCAGGCTCTGAATCGCATGGCTCATACTTCCTTCGCCGCCCATAGCTGCTCCTGTATTATTAAACTTTTAAGTTGAATATAAAGAATTTTTATTACGACACCGATGACAAAAAAGTTCAGCCTAAAACCCGGCAGGTGATCTTTATCTTACCAATGACGTCTAACCCAGTCATCCTCCGGCGGGATAATAATAAAGTCGTAATTCAGGATAGACTGAATCTCGAAGCTGCTGCCGCGAAGCGTGCCGTTAATTAGCTGCTCCCGAAGCGTACGCAGATCGATAAGCGCCCATTTTTCCCGGTCTCCAACGCTTATCAGCTGATCAAAACTTTCCCATCCGCTGCGTCCGCTCATGTCTTTACCTTCTAAAAACCGATTCAGATAGCGTATGTGTACCGAACTCTGCGCCAGAGAATCTGCCAAAGTGTGGATGTGGTTGCCTAAATCGTACTGATTAGCCGGGCTTCGCAGTCGTCCCATGTGAAAAGAGCCCATCTTGAGAAATACCTTGGGCGTCGGATTTGCTGTGAGGGCCGCTGCATAGTTATGATCAAAATTGGCCTTGAAATTCCGGATTCGAACCTGATTGCTAACGTTTCCCTCACCCTGCTCATTAAGACAGTAGATTTGCATAGTTGTATGAAAGGCGTCTGTAATCTGCTGAATATACGGGTGGAAGATTTGCTCAAAGCTTTTTAGATAGGCCAAAAGTTGCTCATCATGCTGTAGCCGGCAATTCAGCTCATAACGGCTGAAGATTTGATTTCGCCTGTACATCCAGTAGAGTCTGCGGTTGAGTTTCCTTTGGAGATTTTGCTGCTCTGCGGTGATGGAGGCTCCTGCAAGCCGGGCAAGCTCATCGATAAGAAAAGGGTATGAAAATTGAAACTCCTGATCCAGACCCCATAGTTTGTAGCCCAGTGAGTCTGCTGCCGAAAGAAAGCGAAGATCACTTTCACCCTTGAAAAAAGGGATAGGAAAAATATAAAAAAGTCGATTTGAGTATCGGGCATAAAACGCTGATACTTCCGGTTTTCCTTTTTTTATGAGCTCTTCCAGTTTCCGAGCAGAATAGGGGCCGGTTTCAACAGCAAAGTGATTAAAGCCATGCGGCTCCAGATAGTGCAGAAGCGTTTCGGTAAGCTCACCCAGACGTGTTCTGTTGTGCAGTTCGCCCAGGGCAACAAAATGGGCGCGCTCCATTGCCGCAAGGAGTGAATCTGCGCCTTCAAAGCTGTTATCCCGGATATCGAAATAGAAAGTATGTTTGGCGATGAGCGATTCGGTGATGCGGGTTGTGTCGGTTACAGCAACAGAAGGGGAGGTCTGCGACAACATAAGCAAAAGCAATACAAAAGGTGTCATATCAGTTTTTTTAATGGTAGGTTTTCAAGACCCGGCAATAATACCCGAATAGAATTAAACTTTAAGCTGAATGCTGTCCGTTTGAATTTAAACGCACTACAATTGGTCGCGATAG
>JAIULZ010000201.1 GCA_022565805.1 Balneolales bacterium | reverse complement strand
CTATACTTGAATTTAATCACGCAATCTTACTATTCTAAATCATTGTAGTCAAAAAAAAAGCTGATCGCGAATGCAATCAGCTTTTTTTTTAAGTCTAAATTCGATAATTATTGAAGCCTAAAAATTACGGGTTGTGTCATTTGCACTCGTACTGGCCTGCCTCTTTGCATACCAGGAGAAAAGCGCATTTGTGAGATAGCAGCGAGAGCGGCTTCATCTAATCCACCTGCGCCGGCACTTCGCACTACCTGAGGGCTTTCCACCCGACCCTGCTCATTAACAATAAACTGAACAATTACGCGTCCTTCGATTCCTGCACGGCGCGCCATATCAGGATATCTCAATGCAGCGTATAAAGCTTCCTGCCCGCCTACCATTTCCGGCATGTTTTCCACGACTACGAAAACTTCATCAGAGTCATCATCATCTGATGGCGGCTGTGGTGGTGGTGCATCAAAACCAGCATCCATATCAAGGAAAGCATCCATATCTAACAAATCATCATCGATTATGGCATCATCCGGTACTTCAATTGGTACTGGCGGACGAGGCGGAGGCGGAGGTGTTTCAATAATTTCTGTTTGAGGGATATCCTCAATTGCGAGTTCTTCACGCACGATTTCTTCTATCTCGAAACCGTCGCCGAAGGTGAAATTAAATTTAAATAAGCCCACACTGAGTAGCAGAGCCAAAACCAAACTACTCTGCAGGGTAATTTGATAGTCTTTTCTTAAGTCCTTTTCAGGTTTTTTTCTCACTGACATGGCGCTTTGATTAGATTATGTTAGCTATGGAAGTGTAATATAATTTAAAAAAGACGGAATGCAAAATTTCCTGCGTTTCTAATTAGAAACTTACGCTATTTGACAGATCAAAAAGTGAAGTTATCATAATCTGAAAATTAGCTCTCCAAATCTATACTATACTACTGTATTATATACGCTTGAAATCCTTTTTTTCGTATACACCCCAAAGTAGCAACTTCTAAGAAGCTGCTACTCTCTTAGAAAGCGATACGTTTCTGTAAAATGCAAGTAAGGAACCAGCTAAAAGACAACCAACGGTATTAAATAGTATATCGGTAATATTACCCGACCTGTTAAATGGCATCAGGTACTGCAATAACTCTACAAAAGCCCCAAAAACAACTCCTGCTACAATTATAAGCAGTATTGAGATTTTTGTCATGTCGAAAGTAAGCATGAGAGTAATTCCAAGCAGGAAGGTCCATCCGCCAAAAAGTATAACATGACCTAGTTTGGGATTTCCTAATTTAGCGGCACTTGAGATAAGTTCACTTGGAAACAGAGTTAACCAAAGGGCAAGGCACATCCAAACCAGCAGCAGCATGGGAAGAAATGGTGCAATTGTTTTCTCGAATTGATTCAGGCTCATATTAAAGCTGCAGCAGATGGATTTGAAAGTTTAGATATAGCGCTGTAACCTTCCCACAGACACATTTGAACCACATGATGTATTTCTTCGGCAGAAGGTTGATTAATGGCGGAGCGACTAAGATATCCCGCAATTTTTCCGGCAAGCACATCTCCGTAGCCTGTTCGGTTAAAAATACGAGGGTCGTACCCCATCACAAACCGTTTTTGATAAGTTGCTGTCATTACCGGCAAACCTTTAACTACATAAACCATATTTTTGTTACACGGAAAATCCCTGATATATTCAGCTAATAAATCAGGATCAGTAATTCTTTTTCCATGCAAAAACTGTTGCTCCCCATAATGAGGTGTAACGACCAGCCTTTGTTTAGACTGAAAAAGATCGGCAAAACCTTCTTTCATCGCATAAAACGCATCTGCATCTACAACAAGTGTATGCTTTTGCGGATCGATTAATTTAAGTACTTCCCGCAAATAACTCACGGTTTCTTCATCTCTGCCAATACCGGGTCCAACCAGCACACAACCCCGAAAAGCAGCCAGGAAAAGCGCTGTATCTTCAACCGAGTATTTACAAAAGCGCCCAGTACCCCCATCTGCTACAGGCACCTTTGTTTGTTCTGTAAGCTGCGCATCATAAACGGGAAGCCATTTCTCCGGGCAAAGAACAGATACGGACCCACAACCTGTACTCCATGCGGCTTTGGCAGCAAGTATCGCGGCTCCAGTTAAACCCGGAGAGCCTCCTATCACTGCTACACGACCATTTTCATATTTATGTTTCGAATCTTTCACTAAAAAATTCTGCTTCATGTACTGCAAAAGATTGGAATAATCTTCAGGCAGACTTAAAAACGGAGTACTTTCGAGATACTCATCTGCAAGAAACGCCGGAAAGGGTAAATGACAAAGTTTGATTGAACCCGAATATTGAATGCCATCATAAATATAGCAGGCTAACTTTCGCAAACCCGCATTAAAAGTACAGTCTGCTTTAACAGCAATGGTCTCCACTTTTCCGGTATCTGCGTTAAGACCGCTGGGAACATCCGCTGAAAAAACGGGGATTTTTCCGGATCTGACATTCACCATCTCAATGATGCTACGATAGGGCTCTTTTACTCCACCGCGAATACCTGTTCCAAGAAGAGCATCAAAGATATAATCGGCGCCTTCTAATAATGCTAAACTACATTGTTCTTCAAACCTAATATTATAAACAGATGAACGCGCCATTTTTTTTAGTAAACGGTAGTTTTTCTGCGTATCAGGCGACATTTTTTCTTCAGCTGCTGTTTTTAACACCACAGCTTTATGACCATTTTCGGCAGCAATTCTGGCTACAGCATACCCATCTCCGGCATTGTTTCCTTTACCGCATAAAAAAATACCAGTCGAATTTTCTGGCACTTTTTCAGATAGTGCAGAAAACATAGCTGTTGCTGCCACCTCCATAAGCGTAATTCCATCTATACCAAAATCGGAAATCGTTTTGGCATCTATTTCGGCAGCTTGTTTTCCCGTGAATAAAGCCTTGGCGTATTTTGGAGAACCACTCATCATTCGTATAAAATTTTAAAATCTCTCTCTTTGCTGGCTGTAAGTTTGATCTGTTTGGAAAAAACTTGTTTACAACTCAATTTTTAACAGGTCTCTGCAGCCCCACTCTCATTATGAAGATTATCCATTAGAGTAAAGCATATTACTGGCTTTAATAAACCTTCTATATTATTTGTACTTAGTTCCTTTAGCCCAAAGCATCGGAGCAAAAAACATAAAGTGGGAAAAATGTGATTTTGCTATGTCTTGTTATATGATAGAAAATTTATATGGCAGAAGAAATGGCTATATAAATTCACTTCAAAATAAGATTTTAAAAACCTGAGTTACATAGAGACAGTCACCCATAAATTGAAATGAACGCTTCAAAAAGTGGATTACCAATGCCTTTGAAGATGAGTTTGTTCCATTTTTCACAGATTATCGCAATAAACGCAAGATTCTTTACTTACGCGAGAAATTTCTTGACCGATTGATTTGGCTTAACGGGTATTGTAAACCTGAAATTCAAAAAAGTTAGCCCTTCACCAAATAGCGGAAAATATTCTCAGTATAGCTAACGGTAGAATAAAACCCAGAAGCACACCGCCTAATGTCTGAGCAAACGTATGGGCCCGAAGCTGCACCCGTGACCATACCACAAGACCCACAATTAGAAGAGCCAGTAAAACTACAAACAGCTCGGGTGCACCATGAAATATAATTTGAGACCAGCCCTCTAAAACAAAAACAGATGCGATCGAAATACCGGCACAATGGATACTAATTTTCCAAAACAAAGTTATAGTAGCAGTTATAATGGCAACTACCATTAAGCTAAGTGATGAAATGAGCAAAAGACCTACTCCATCACTAACCCATGTTGTAAAGAAAAGTCCGCCGATATAGCATAATAATCCGAAGATAAATGGATTGATTCGATTGCTCCGCTTGCGGATTTCCATTGTTTTGATTTTCCCTTTTTTTAAGAAAATCACTAGTACAAGAACCGGTAAAAGTAGATAAAAGAACAACAAACCCGCATACACTGCGAACAAGCCCATACCAAAATGTACTGCAGGATTTTGAGAGTCTACCCATACTAAAAACCCAAACAGAGGTACACTAATCGTTAAAGGGCTTAGCACATTGGAAACAAAGCGTGCGATTGCAAATTTCCAGCCGCGTAACTCTTTTTCTTTTTTATGCAACACTTGGACAGACATATTTGGGAAGTTTTAGGGATGCCAGCTTAAACTACATACTTTTTGAAGCACGTAGTTTAAGCTTATACGAAAGGCGAATAGCTAATGGATTTACATTTAAGCATAACTTAAAAGCTTTTCCTTATTGCCGGTCCGTAATTTGCAATCAAATAAATCTGCGCGACAAATCGTTTAATATGCCCTTGCAAACAAGACTTTTTTCGTTGATGGCTTGCCGCTTATCATGCACACACCTGCTCCTTCCGGACCGGAAGAAAGCGGAATACAGCGAATAGTAGCTTTTGTCTCTTCTTTAATACGAGCTTCTGTTTCCGAGGTTCCATCCCAATGTGCATACACAAAACCTCCATGCTCATCCAGAATTTGTTTAAACGAGTCGTAGTCGTTTGCTTCTCTTGTATTTTGCTTCATTCTTGCACGGGCTGCATCAAGCAAATCAGTCTGCATTTGAGCTAGCTGTACAACTACATGTTGTGTAACCTCTGCTCTATCCAGGAGTTTCTTCTCGCCCTTATCTCTGCGAACAAACTCAACCTTTTCATTCTGGACATCCCTGGGACCAACGGTAAGCCTTACTGGAATACCTTCTACTTCGTGCTGTGCAAATTTCCAGCCGGGCTTAAATTGCTCCCTGTCGTCGAATCGAACCCTGATGCCTTCACTTTTAAGCTCTTGCATAAGTACTCTTGCATATTCGAAAACAACTTCTCTCTCTTCATCTTTTCGGTATACAGGTACAATTACCGCTTGAACAGGGGCAATTTTAGGTGGAATAACAAGTCCATTATCGTCGGAATGCGTCATAATCAGGCCACCGATAAGCCTTGTTGAAACTCCCCAGCTTGTAGCCCATACGTGCTTTACTTTTCCATCCTTATCCTGGAAAGTACAGTCGAAAGCTTTAGCGAAATTCTGCCCCAGGAAATGTGAAGTACCGGCCTGAAGTGCTTTTCCATCCTGCATCAAAGCCTCAATGCAATAGGTTTCAACTGCACCGGCAAAACGCTCGGATTCGGTTTTTACACCAGTAATTACAGGCATCGCCATAAAATCTTCGGCAAAGGTGCGGTATACCTCCAGCATTTGTCTGGTTTCTGCTACTGCTTCTTCTTCGGTGGCATGCGCAGTATGCCCTTCCTGCCAGAGAAACTCCATAGTGCGCAAAAATAAGCGAGTTCTCATCTCCCAGCGAACAACATTAGCCCACTGATTAACTAAAATAGGCAAATCGCGGTAAGACTGTATCCAGTTACGATAGGTATCCCAGATTATGGTTTCGGAAGTTGGCCGAACGATCAACTCTTCTTCAAGACGCGAATCAGGATCCACATCTACCCCGTTTTCGGTGCTAATGAGGCGACTATGAGTTACAACTGCACACTCTTTTGCGAAACCCTCTACATGGTTCGCCTCTTTAGACAAAAATGATTTTGGTATAAACAGTGGGAAATATGCGTTTTGGTGGCCAGTGTCTTTAAACATTTCATCCAGAGCACTTTTCATGTTTTCCCAGATAGCATAGCCGGTTGGCTTAATTACCATGCAGCCTCGTACCGGAGAATGCTCCGCCAGCCCTGCTTCTTTGATAATATCCTGATACCATTGAGAGTAATCCTTATCTCTTGGAGTAATGTTCTTTGCCATAAAACGACTATAATTTGTAATTGATTTTGTGATGATTGAGGGTTTCCAACCTTACAGACAACCTTCCTGAAATTGCAATTTGCTGAATGGTCTTAATAACAGATTCATTCGCAGAAATGAATTAAATAGAGATTGGATGAGTACAACTGCTTATTGAATACACTCAAGACTTGATTCCGAATCCGTTTTTTTTATTTCTTTTTTTGCCAAAATAGATTGGTTAAGGCTTAAGATACCGAAATTTTAACTTTTTGTCCGAATATAGAAGCTATCATTCCATTTTCTTTATGGACATCAAAATAAATTTTCCTTATATTTGGAATCTGTTACAAAACGGCGTGGTAGCTCAGGTGGTTAGAGCGTCGGATTCATAACCCGGAGG
>JAIULZ010000200.1 GCA_022565805.1 Balneolales bacterium | reverse complement strand
ACAGCATTTTTGTTGAAACCTGCAACTTTTACCGGACACCAGTGATTGTTAATTGTTAATTGTTAATTGTTTATTGTTTATTGTTAATTGCTAATTCCTGACCAATGTCACCTGATACGTGATACCTGATACCTGATACCTGATACCTGCCACCTGTAATCACCGAATTTTCCCCAAAAAATACTTCGCTGTATTCTTGATGTTTTGGATGATGAGTTCCTGAGCCCAAAGTCGTTTGTTGTCGGTCCAGCGCTGCGGGTGGAAGTTTAGCATGATGTGGTTGGGGAGTTTTCCGCTCTTGCAGGCGTTGATGATGTCTTGTGTGGTGCGGAAATGGTAGGCTGATGATGCCGAAAGAGGCGTTTTTCCGGTCATGTTTGCGTTGATGCTGCCGTCGGCGGAGCGGTCGCGGATGCTGACCGAATCGCCGTTCCAGCGGCGTCCGGTGTCGGTGAGGTAGAGTACCTTGCTGAAATCCAGATCAAAATAGGGCTCGGCCAGGATTCCATAATCCCGGTAATTGTAGTCTTTCCAGATATCCCGGTTATCGAACTTGCTTAGCGGACTCCCGTGCATGCAAATCGTTTTGATGTCGGCCACATTCCGGAGCGTATTCAGATGCTTTTCAAAAAGCTGAATGGCTTTTTTCGGGTCGCCCTTCGCAAAATCCATATCTTCGTAATGATAGCCAATCTCGTGCCCCATTGACTCTATTTCCCGGATAACCCCCTCATCAAAAGACTGCGGCACTATCCGAAAATAATACGTACCCACAATACCCATCTCCTGCTGAATCCGGGCAAACTGCAGAGAATGAAGCATGCGGGCGTCTACGTCGTGCCGGAGTAAAACAGTTTTTTTCGATGGATTCTGAATAAAATCCCGGTACGTCTGAAATTCATATCCCGCATTCTTCAGATGATCCAGAAATTTCAAGTAGATGGAAATGGTGAAATCCCGGCTCATTTAAACCGATCCTGATAATCCGGATTCTCAAGCATGATTTTTTTGCTTTCGGGCCAGTTCTCAATAAACCAAACCATAAAAGCGGTCATATCAATTTTATCGGCCATGAAATTTTCATGATTTTTTTTCATGACCTCATCTAAAGATGGGTTTTGCAGAAGCTCCACGGCTTTATCGATCGCCTTTAGCTGATCAGCTTCTGAATTTTTGAAATTAAAAACCAGTCCATATTCTGCCTCTTCATCTGTATAGCCCCGGCCGTGCTTGTCAAGATAAATAGCAGGCCGCCCTAAAACAGCGCTCTCAGAAGCCATTGTAGCGCTTTCACCGAAGAATAAGGTAGCATGAGCCAGCGCGTCGTGCATTTTCTCAGGAGGAATGGATATTCTGTAGGATTCCAATTCAGGTGGGAGTTCATTTTCAGATGTAATAAATACTTTTGCGTATTCAGAACATTTCTTAACTGCCCTGATTTTGTTTTCAAGAGAAAATCCAGACAAGCCAACATCATGATGGGCATCCCAGCTCACAAATCTGAAAATAACAAACTTATCTTCCTTATTTAAGCCGAGGTACTTATATATGTTAGAATCGGAGGAGAACCTGTTCGTATGCAAATAAAACAGCTCAATATTTCCCTTAAAGCGTATTTGATCTTTTCGAAGTTTTCTTTTGAATGATGATGAGGTTAAATATGCATTAATGAATTTGCTAAATATTGTATCATAAAGCCCTGTGGTTTCTGTGTCAGAAAGTGCAATGTGAGGTGTTCTGTTGAAATATGCAGCTAAAGTAACATATGGTGAAATTCTTGAAACAATAAGATCAATTTTACGACTCTTAATTAACTGATATGTCTTCCAATTATTAACGAAAAGGTATTTTACTTTAGATAACAAACCACTTTTGGGCTTTGCTATTAAATCGTAGCTGACCTTATAACTGTTTAGCAATTCACAGCTAATATCTTTATCAGTAGCTAACCAGTATACATTATATCCAGCTACTGCTAATTCTTCTCTAACTAATCTAAAATTGTGTACCTGAGCAGGATGACCGGAAACCAATAAAATATTTTTCTTTTTGTTCAACAGACTATCTCGAAAGTATTAAATAAGGAAGGTACAGTAATTCGTATACAGCCGGCATAACGTCTTCAGTAGAAAAAACAGCCTGACTCCTTCTCTTAACTTCCGGCTTTTGATAAAGCCCCTTCATTCTCAAATTGATATTCGTCGGTAAATCAGTTATGTAATGCGACCACGCAGCCTGTTCCCAACTATTGACTTCTTCCGTTTTTTCTCCTTTTAATATCTGGACATAGGACTCAATAAATGGGGTTTTGGCCATTTCGGCAATTGCATGCCACTTCCACGTGCGAGGGTTTATTTCAAGAAATTTGAACGTACCGTCGCGGGTATCTTTTTTAAACTCGACTTCACAAATCCCCCTGTAGTTAATTTTATCTAATAATTTATAAGCGGTTTCTGTCAGCTGTGGTATTCGAACAGTTTCTGCATAAGTCGTTGCATTACCAAAATCTATCGGATGTTGGCGCAGTCTTCGAGCGGCAATGCTTACAATAGGTTTGTCTCTGTCAAAAAGACAACCCACAGAGTACTGATTCTCGCTTCCGCCCGGTATTATGTCCTGAACAATAATTTCGTTTGCCGGTATTATTTCCAGTGCTTTTTGATAGTTGGCTATTAAGCTCTCCTTATCTTTGCATACAAATACTTTCTTTTTAAAGCTGTTATAGAAGCGGAACATTACTGCCGGTTTAATAATACAGGGGTATGGCACCTTGTCAGCCAGTTTGCGGACCTCTTCAATATCTTGCGGAAAGTAACTGTCCGGCAAAGCTATATCAAGGTCCATAGCTTTGCCGTATGTTTTAATTTTGTTAAAGCACGTTTCTATTATATCCCAGCTATCTGTTGCCGGCAAATAGTTTTCTTTAAGGATATTCAGATTTCTACTTAAATACTCGACTTGCTCATCATTAGTAGGAAAAATGATGCTGCTTTTATGGTTCCCTACAGCTTCATCAGATAAGAGAAAAGGTATAATGTCTTTATTCGGAATTTCCTTAAACCCGGAACAATACTTCGAATGGCGAGCTATATTTCTGGGAGTAGTATCGAACAAGGTTACGTGATATCCCATTTTGCCAAGTGCACGTATTAAACCCAGCCCCTGCACATGCCCACCGAGCACAATTGCTTTTAAAACCTTCATTTTCGACCACCTAACTCAAAAAAATCAGACAAATCCCAGATCCTGGTATAATGCTGTAGTTCTTTCTCTGTATAGCTTTTATCATTTTCGGGGGGCATTACAGGATGAAATAAATCCTTCAAAACATCAGACCGTTTGGCAAGCTTCTCTTCAAGCATGTTCACATACCAAGCACCGTAAGAATAATTTGATGTATGCTTATCTGCTTTTATTTTGAAATAATGGCGCGCTCCCTTTTGAAGATACACTTTCCAACGATTGTGTAAATAATCATAAGGAGTAAACCCTTTGCCCAGCTGAACTTTCGCCAGTTGGGGATAAAGCAACGAAATAAGCTTTGAGTTAAATAGAGGCGAATCAAGTTTTTTTAGTTTGTTCTGAGTCATTGACTTTTTAAACAAAAAGTTATGTTTTGAACCAAACACCATTTGCAGGTAGTCAAGATCCAAATAAAAGGGAATCGCAGTAATATAATTGTTAAAAAGGTTTATATCCTGAGCATAGTGCTGGTGAGCTTTTATCTCGAAAAGTACCTTTAAATAAGAGGCTTCGAGGGTTTCAAGCTTGTACTCTTGTAGCTTATTAGCAGCATAAGCTATGTCGCCTTGTTCTGCTTTAAAATACGATTCGCTAAATACCTGATCCACAATTGACTCGGGCTCAACATTTTCCCAAAGCAGTCGAATAGCCTTCGAAATTATTAAATCATCAGGCCATAAACCACGTATTACCTCTCCTCCTAAATAGCCCAAAAACATCAGGTCAGCATGTTGTGCTTCCTGCTTTATTCCAAATAATCTATGCGCTCTGTGCGAGGAAGCGAGAGAGTTGCCCTTATTAAGAATCTCATCCCTTAAAGACAGGTACTCATTTGCATTGTCTCCTAAGTAATGGACATTAAACTCAAGTCCTGTCTTATCTGCAGCAAGTTTTCCATACTCTGAATCTGATGAGTTTGCATGCCCATAGGTATAGGTAACTGGCTTGATATTTTGGTTCAGCAGTGAGGCAACAATACTGCGGCAGTCGAAACCTCCGGTCATGGGTACTGAAATTCGATCGGGACGGAGGTGATCTACATATTGTTTGGTAATCAAAGAAAACTTTTCAGCAATGACGGAAAAGTCATCACCAGCTTCCCCTGTATTCGCTATATCTGTGTACTCCCAATATTTTCTGATTTCAAAACCTGATGACCTAATAGATAAACTGGTAGCCGGTCCTGAAAAATGAATATTCTTCCAAAGAGTTTTCCCTTCCGTAAAACGGTTAAAAAGAATATGATCTATAACTGCTTCTCTGTTTACGCTTGTATCAACTTCCTGCAGAATGCTCCAAATACTGTTAGAGACTATAATTTGTTCACCAGATTGGTACCAAAAAAATTTACAGATGCCTATGTGATCATTAAATATGCGTAAGCAATCCTCATTAAAGTCAATCAGAATAAAGTTTCCTTTAGTATTGCCAGCAATACGTTTTTCGGAATTATGGTCTGCCAAAATAGATTCCACAGAAATTTCAGAGATATCAAAACGTGGCATTAGAAACCCAGAAAGGTAGAAAGCTTTTGTCTTAAGCTTTTTAAGGACTACCCCATCATTAATAAACAGGGTATTATCAGATAATTCTACTTGATTGCAATGCTGAAGCTTATAGTTTGAGATAATCCAACTATCAGTCATTTGCCTGCCGATATCGATTTATACAGTTTGATTACTTTTTGGGCAACCTGATCTGCACCAAGCTCCAATTCTTCCAGCCTTTTACGTCCCTCAACTTTTTCCTTATACTGAAGTGCGATCGATAGTTTATCAGCAATATCAACAGGGTTGAAACTGGTAATATATGTTCCGGGAACTCCCTTAAGCAGCCAGGGCACGTCACCAACGGGTGTGGAAACTATCCTGCAATTTGCGGCTAATGCCTCTTTAATAATATTAGGTGAACCTTCATAATTTGATGTCAGTAGCAAAACATCACAGGCGTGAAGATATTTATTAACCTGGTTATGAGAAATTCCGTGAACAATGTGAAGTACAGTATTTTTCTGGTTAAGTAACTTTACGGCTTCTTTAGCTCTTTCTACATTTTTTTCAGCTCTCGATGGATCAGCTAAAAAAAGAATATTTTTTTTATCTTCGTCAAAATTAACCTTTTTACAAGCATTGAGTTTATTCAATTGAGAGAATAAATCAATTTCAACGCCATTTGGAATAATTGAAACTGAGCTCTTCAATCCCGTCTTTTCTTGCTGTTCCTGAGACTTTATAATCACATGACTCCAAAAGAAACGGTGGAATATTTTCAGAACGGGCTTTAAAGATTTTCTCTGACTGTCACTTCCCATAAGGGAAACCAACAAAGGTTTGGCACCAGCTAATGCTGCCACAAAACCACAGAAAGAATAGTGAGCATGCACAAGATCATATGGTTTATTATCTCTCAGATAACGGCGAAAGTCGCCAATATGCCAAAGATAACCATTCAACCCTTTTTTGTGGATTAAGTAAAAGTGGATTTGAACTCCATTCCGAACAAGAGATTCAACCTGGTTTTGGACTACAACACCCGGTTTGCCATTATGTGAACTGCATACAGTTAAAACGCGCATTCAGCTAAAGCCTATTTCCATGAAACAAACTAAGAGCATGCTTTAAACGAAGATCGTAGGAGTTGTTTGTATTAAACTCACCTTCTTCGAAAATCCATTTATCATTTATCTTAACATATCTTCCGGGTATACCGTTACGGAGCATTTGATGAGGGTTTTTTGAACCCCAAAACGCTTGTAGTTCGTTTATATAAAATTCACCATCTTTACTTTCAAAAACATCTACAGCTTGGGAGTAGAAACCGGTCTTTTGCATTACATCTTTTACAAAGTCTAATAGTTTCTCAGAAGGCACATCCCAGCTGACAGCAGAAGTACCGCTCATCATCTCACCCCTTGTTCTTAGCTTTTTATGACCAAAATATGAATCCCCGACAACCACACAACGCCATTCATGATCGCAGGG
>JAIULZ010000199.1 GCA_022565805.1 Balneolales bacterium | reverse complement strand
GAACCGTCTGGGACTCCGGTTTTATTTTTGCTCCGGCGTCGAATACGAACAAAATGGAAGGTTTTGCAAAGCCTTCTTGTAGTGAATGTAGCTGGATTGCTGTTGTAAGCTTTGTATTCTTCATTTAGTGCTGCCGTTTGAATCAGTTCCTCATCATCATCCTTTATTTTGCTTTTTTTAAAACCATTTAGTTCACCGACTCCTTCCTTGTCGGATAAGCCCGAATCTTCGATCCTGAAGGGTAGAGGAGCGGCGGTTTTTTTTGATGAATCATTTATCCAATCAATCAATCAATCAATCAATCAATCAATCTTCTTCCAAAAAGGATCATCGGGATCGGGTAGGCCGGGATTTTCGCCTAAGAATTTTTTTGTTAGTTCGGCTAATGCTCCGGGGTTTTGTTTTTCAATGGATTCCATGATTGATTTGATGTCTTCTCGGATAACGATATCCAGTATATGATCGGGTGGTATGGGAGCATCATCGCCATATTTGCTCTTGTATTTTTGGATTTTCTCTTCTTTAGTCATAGTTCGTCTTGTTATGTTTTGATGGTTGGGCTTGTGTGTTAACGGATGCGTTCATATTCGTTTACTTTTACCAGGCCGATGCTATTTTGCTTAAACCGTTTTTTAAGCCTGTCTGCGCACAGATAAGGAATCTCGGGATCTTGCGTGGCCAGCTGTATTACGAGGGTCTTTTCCTGTTTTTCCATGAAATAGCCTTCTCCGTTCATAATGGTGAAGCCATCTGAAAATCCAGATAGTATTGTTTTGAGCTCATCCATTTCGTCCTCATCTAATGCGTTTGCGAAGCCTATGAAAAGCGTATAGAGGTATCGGGTTGAATCTGGCGCTTTTTTTTCCGCAGGTTTATCGGAGGATCCAGTGTTTTTCTGCAGCAGTTGTAAAAAATCTTCCTCAAGCTCTGCATGTATAATGCTTGTAGCCAGCTGTTGCAGTGCTTGTTTGTCCAGATTTGTTATCGTTATTCTGCTTTTTTTGTCGTTTGGAGCCTGTGTAATACATACAGAGTCTGAATCGAGGCTTATCTGAAATCTCATATGATGTTGTCTTTAGGGTTAAAGAATATGGTTGCTTAAAACAGGGTAGCTGTTTACAGGGTAATGATATAGCTGTGTGTTTTCCGTTCGGGTAAATATGGGTTTATAGATTTCGTGCTCATTGGAAATCAATCCTTAACCCTAATGGAGTATATATGATTGGAATCTTAAAACCAGCATACCTGAGGCAGAATGATGAAGAGTTGCTTAAAGATCAGCATTGGCTTAGCTATTGTGGTGCCTGTAAATCGATTGGTAACGAATACGGACAAATATACCGGATCGGGCTTAACTACGACCTTGCCTTGCTTGGTCAGCTATCGGCAGATCTTGCTGGTATTTCGTTCGACAAATCGAATATAAAGCCACGTAAATGTTTTAGCAAAACTACTTTTCCGGAAGAGTCTGAAAAGCTGATGCGCTACATCGCGGCTTTGCATCTTTTCTGGTATCAGGCAAAAATTAAAGACAATGCCGAAGATGAAAAAACCTGGTATTGGCGCTTGCTGAACTCAGGAACCAATGCATCATTTCAAAAAGCACGCCATGATTTAAAGGATTTGGGCGTAGACATCAATTGGGTGCAGCTAAGGCTTAAGAAGCAGCGTGAACGTGAGCTTGGGTTTGGGTTGATGAAATCTGATAATACCGTTGGTGCGTATGCTCAGATTTCCGGTGAAGTGACGGGTTATTTTTTTAAACAGGCCGTGATGATTGCCGGTGCACCATCTCAGGCCGAAGTATTCGAAGCCTTTGGCAAAAAGATTGGCAGGGCTATTTACATTACAGATGCGGCTGATGATTTGGAGGAAGATCGGCTGAATGACTGCTTTAATCCTTTTGAACGTATTTATACAATGGAAACCGCCGAAAGAAAAAAGGCTTTGGCCCGAGAGCGTGCCATTGAGGCATGGAATGAAGTTTATGAGCTTGCAGGCTTTCTAACCTTGAGTTCACTTAACCGGCAGCAGCTTACTACGCGGGTTAACCGGATTATTGAGCAGATTCGTGGCGTAGGCTGTGAGTCTGATTGCAAGCAGTCTTCAGCCAGACAAAATCTCAGGAAAGTTGCGGCAGCGACTACCGCGATCTTATTTCCGGCAGCGGTTACGGCTCAGAGCCAATCCAACCCGGATGACTGTGGTGATACCTGCTGTGGGTGCTGTTTCCTGAGCTGTTTTTGCGGATGTTGCCTGGCTGCATGTGCTTCTCCAAGTTCAAGCGCGAATTGTGCCTGCGATGCGTGTTGTGATATCCCGGATGACCCGAATTGTCGCTGGTACTAAAGATCATGCATACTGCCTTGTGAGCATTTCCAGCCGCTCATAAACGCTCTCCCGAAGTTCTTGAGGCTCGATAACTACAACGCCATAACCAAGGCCCATTATCCAGTCGACAAGATCTTCGGAGAGCTCATGGTAAATAATGAGCTGTTTGGTGTCTTCGTTAAGTTCCATATCAAGGCTGCGCGGCCTGTTTTTTAGTCTTGAGCAGCAGTCCTCATTTAGCTGAAGTACAGCGGTGTAAACCTGACCACCGGTTGGTGTTCCAATTGAGAGGTGTCCCGTATTCAGTTTGTTTTGCTCAACAGGGTGTAGCCTTGGTGCGGGTTTGGTGATGTTTGTTCTGGAAATATTTGTAACATCAGACAAATTTATTTCCACATACACGTTTTCCTGCCTGTCAACGCCGGTAAGCAGCGTAATGCCATCCCTGAGAATAATTCGGCTAAAGCTAAACATGACAACACGCTGATCCGCCAGCTCCATACTAAATATGAATTGTTTTTTAGTCAGCAGTTCATGCGCTATCAGCAGCTGATGCTCACTTAATTCAAAAAAAGACTGATGGAACCAGGCAAAATCTCTGGAAAGAACCAGAATTTGGTACCAATCGTCGTAACTTTCGAATGTATAGCTTAGCTGCGTCAACATAGAGTCTATCAGAGGGCTCAGGTCGGTGGCCTTCATCGATTGCATCATAGAAACAATGAAGGCCATCGCTGTTTTATGCTGTATGTTTACAGCACCCTCAAGGGTTAAAGAGCCTTTCTTGAGAAAGAGGCGCTTTGTTCTGCCATCTTCCTTACTTATAACCGTTTCAATTAATCCACATTGGCCCAGATTATTGGTAAAGGTGCGAATCGACTTGATGGATAGATCAACATCATAGGTTTCGCAAATCTTTTTGTGGAGACTTTCTACGGTCCATCCATACAGCGGTTGCCTGAACAGAAACATTTGTATTACTCGGTAGCGAATTTCATTTATTTCCATAGGATAGGATTAGAGATGAATGGTGGGCGTTGACTGTTTTAAATATACGGGTTTATTTACTAGTTCAGTAAAAATAGGCTGATTGTGTATTTACCGTTTCGGTAATAGTCTTTCTTATTTAATTTCACAACTGCTCAGATAACGAGTATTTTATTCTAATTTAAACCTCCTCAACCAATCTGTATGTTCTTCTTAAAAATGAAATCGTATGTAGTCTATCCTGCATGCGGGTCTGACCTCAGCCCATTATTAGCCGGTTTTTTAATGCAAAGGCAGCCCGGTTATTTCCCGGAACAGCTCTCCGGGCTGTGGTCTGCAAATACCTTATTGCTGTGCGATAATAGCGAGGCCGTATTTGGCTTTTATACCAAGCTGAAGAAGGGGGATTTTATATACAGCAGCCGCGATAAAATTCTGGCGTCGGAGTCTTTGTATCGCGATGCCTGGATACAATCGGGTATAGAATCGTTTAAAGTAGAAACGATAGAAAGCCGTAAAGCGGAGGTTTTGGGAGAGCAGGTTTCGGTCATTGAGATGAGTTTTTCGGCTACAAAAGAAGGTAACGTATCTTTTGTAAGTGCCTCCTTCTTTTTTTGCGACTACAATAAGCTTGAGCAGCACATTATGGCCTACCCGAAGTCATACAGAGTTAGCGGCTTACTTTTGCTTGGTATGCAGCGTTACCCCGGTTTTAGCAAAAGAACATTTTTCCCGGATACAGACTTTTTGATTTCAGATTTCCCGCCTAACCATTTTAGCGGTACATTTTTACCCATTCAAAACAGAATCCCTGAGCTTGGGCGACCGAATCGCTCGTTTTCGGCTGGAGAAGGAGCCGCAATTTATCTGAGTGAGACTGTTTTTTCGAAATATCCGTTATATGGAGAAAACTTCTTTTGGATTATTCCCGGCCTTATAGGCGCTAAATCCGGCCCTCAGTCTGATTTAGGCCCGGAAAAAGGACATCATACTATTTCCATAGATTCATTTTTTGAAGCAATAGGCGATGATTTTCCCAATTTTGAAAAGGAATTGGTGAGCCTGCTTGATGAAATTGACAAAAGCGTTGATTCTGAAAAAGTAACCGTTTTATGGGATGAAGGTGGGCAGGAAGATCGGCTGCTGCTGGTTATTGGGTGCTGGATAGTTCGCCATGGTATTGCATCCGGAACACAGGTTAACGAGCATATTTCGTCGCTTATTCGCTTGGGTCAATGGCAGTTGCAGACACAAATAGAGAATGAGGGGTATAAAAAAGTGCGTCAATCCTGGGTGAAGGGGCTGTAGGCAGGTTTAACTTACCGTTCGGGGAATTAATGAGCGTTAATATGGATAACGCAATTAACTTAAATCCCTAAAGGAGCCTGTATGAAAAATAACGGACACATAGTTACAGAAGAAATCATCACAAAAAGAAAGGTGAATGGTTTATCAGACAATGGACCCCAAAAATCAATTCGGAAGAAGTTACGTGTTGCACAGCCACTTGTAAGGTATTTTGTAGACCACGGCACTCATATGTCTTTCCCTAAGACAATTGCACATCAGGAGTTTCCGGCTGGCATCTACTATCCCGAATCAATTCGCGGAGAAAGCTTTATTCTAAAAAGAGTAAATCCTCAGCAAAATGTTCAAAATTCACAAATTCGGCAACTCGCAGACACCTCAGGTGAACATAGCGGCATTGATGGCGGCACACTTAGCGGAAAGATGTTAAAGGAGCTTGAAGACGCTTTATCACAATCAACAGATAGCAGTGAACGTGTAAATCCCTTACACAGATTACAGCAAAACTCGTTTCTCGATGAAGGCTACTTTCCTATGCATGAATGGAATAGTGGCCTAAGAAAGGCGCATAAAAGTATAAAGGCGTTTCTCGAAAATCGCGAATTTTATGAAAAAAATTCCCTTGACTACAGAAGGGGCGTACTGCTTTTTGGCACGCCCGGAACCGGAAAATCCCGCTATATAGATTACATAAGCAAACAGGTGATAGACGAGTACAATGCCATTGTGATTCGAATAGACAGTGGAAATGCGCTTTCGGATGTTGTTGATTGGGGGATTATTCCTTTGGATGCCTATCTCGGAAACAGGCTAAAGGTATTTATAATCGAAGAGCTATCGCAGCTGACCAACAGAGGCTCTATTACGGAACTGCTAAACTTTCTCGACAATGCCATCATGCGAAATGATGTCTTATTTCTAATTACAACCAACAGACCACAGGATGTGCCCGACCCGCTTATTGACAGACCAAGCCGGATAGATACCCTCGTAGAAGTTAATAATGAGAATGACGCAGGGTTTATTGAAGCTTGGTACAATCACATAACCGGAAAAGTATTGCCAGAAACTGCCAAAGAGCAGGAGTGGTATAAAGCAGGATTATCCCCGGCCTATTTCAAAGAATTATTTCTGATATCCGTTATGGAAAGCATATCGATTGAAAAATCATGGGAAGCACTCAGTGAGCGCAAGCTGCTCATCCACAACAATTTCGATCTGGGCAGACGCCTCGGGTTTTCATAGGTAGGATGCTTACTTTTGGTCAAGGTGCCCAAAAAGCATGAATTAAAAAAAAGCCCGGCCACACTCAAGTGGTTGGGCTTTTGTGTGATAATAAAAATACACGGGGAGATTTGCTCACGGCAGGTTCATCACAAATAAACATGTCGAAGCATTTCTACCAAACAGATGGCAAACTATTTCAACATATCCTGTAACTGATTAAGAAAGATTCTGGCTATGAGGATGGATTTTCACAATTCGGGGGTATTCAAAAAGAAAAGTCAAAAAAAATCATCTTGGGGTTGACAAAGGTATGTTCTTAGTTGTATATTTGAGTCTTCCAACAAGGTCCGGTAGTTCAGTTGGTTAGAACGCCTGCCTGTCACGCAGGAGGTCGAGGGT
>JAIULZ010000198.1 GCA_022565805.1 Balneolales bacterium | reverse complement strand
CCTGTTACCTGTTACCTGTTACCTGTTACCTGTTACCTGTTACCTGTTACCTGTTCGGTTTCTTTCTTCGAGATAGATTCTGTATCTGGCGGGCCATTCGAAGGGTGGTTCTGAGGTGAGCGGTGGGCGAGAGGGTTGCAGCCATCTCTCTGGGCGCTCGGGCCTTATTTCCGGCTCATACTGGAATCTGCTCAACCTAATTTCTCCTGGGTTTCTGGCTTCCGGTATAAATTGACCGCTAATATTTTCGAAGTATTTGAGGCTGTCGGGCTCGTTATTTGCAAAAAATACAAAAAGCCGGTCGGCTTCAATCTGTACGGCAAATTCGGGCTCATCATTTTCATCTTTTTCATGAATAATCATTTCTGAATTTGGCCTTACTTCCATGCGGTGGATTTCGCCTTCATCAAAAAAAATCCATAAAGAATCTCCCTGTATCTGATTAAAGCGACCGGTAATACTGTCTGGAGTTACCGTAATTGGCTCTGGGTAGGCAATCAGCTCTTCAATTTCATCATCCTGCAGAATAATTTCTATGATTCGTGATGACAGCTGAAGATCCCTTCGCCAAAGCCGTGAATCTCCTTTAAGCAGAAAACGGCCGGCTATATCTTCGTAGCGAGAGCTATCTGACACGGATGCATACCTTTCTGACCAAATTCGCACGTTTTCGTAGCCCAAGACCACCGAGGTTGTATCATCTTGAAGAACTTCCAGCCAGGAAGCAGATAAAAAAGTGGTGTCGGTTTCGGCTTCATTCATTCGTTGTAAGCGCGCATTTCCTCTTAGCTCGCGATAGCCCGAATCGTCCGATTTGGAAAAATCACCCCTCATTCGGGTTCTGTTCTCAAAATCTTCGAGATAAACGTTTCCAAAAAGTTGATACCGGTTTGCAGAACGAATGGCGTACAGGCTGTCGGATTCGGCATATTGTGTAGAGTCGCTTAGCTGAACATTACCAAAAAAAGCGGCGCTGTCCGGAATATTAAAATAAAAGCCGCGGTCGGCCTTGAGCGTACCATCTGCGTCTTCCAAGCGAATTTCTCTGGGGAACTCGGCAATTTCAAAAAAGAAGTTGTAGATCATTTCCGGACTTAACAGCAACGATGATTCGCCCTGAACAACTACACGGCCCCGAAAATGACTGACATCTGTATTCAGATTATAGCGCAGGCTGTCTGCCCAGATGGTCTGGTTTTCTGTTATGATTTCAATATTCCCAAAAGCATCGATCAGGTCGGCCTCTATATACTGGAAAAGGCTGTCTGCTTTAATGAGCATATCGTCTGTTTCGATAATTACATCATCAAAAAGTTTTCGGGTTTGCCCGAATTCGGTAACCGAACCTGTTGCTGTACCGGTTTGCAGGATGCGTACCTGAGTTTGAGCCTGTACAATTTCCGGAAGCATTAAGATGCAAAGAAAAATAGCTATGAGGCTTTGGCTCAGCAGAAGTTGAATAATATTTTTGCCGTAGGTCATTTATAGAGAAGCAACAGCTGTGGCGGTTGGTACTGCAAAAACCGCAAATACCGGATGATTTTATTATGTTTAATCCAGGGTGATTCTTCCCGAAACTGTTCGGAGGGTGTAGCTCGAAAGATCTTGTGTACCGTTAAATCCATAGCCTGTAATACTGTCTGCAGGGCTTATAATAGTAACAAAGCCTGTAGTGGAGAATCGTGTTGAAATCTCATCCCATAGAAGTTGCTCGGTTCGTAATGTACGGTTTTTACCTGTTTCTACTACTACGTTTCCATTAAACTCGAACTGAAGCTGTCTCGATAAATAAGTAGCTCTGTCGCTAATAATGAAGGTCTCTACTGCACCAGTGCTGTCGAAGACGGTAATTTCAACAGGAGGGCCAAATAAATCGGTTCTGTTTACGTTGCTGCCTTCTCTCAGCACTGTTCTTGGAGCTCTGGCGAGTACCCTGCGTTTACCATCAACCAGAATTTCAATATCGGATCCAAAGCTTTCTGTCATACCAAGCAATGTGTCTGCCTGCGTGTTCAGAGACCTGTCCTCGTCGAAACTAATATCGCCGCAGCCAGCCAAAATTAAAAGGCAGCCCATTAAAATTACACACCAAAAACGGGTATATACTGCAGTATCTATAAGCATAATTCGGGCTGATTCACACGCATTATCGGCTGGTTCCGAAAATCCTGTCACCAGCATCACCAAGACCAGGCACAATAAACTTATCGTTATTCAGGCATTCATCAATAGCTGCAGTAATTACAGGGACATCAGGGTGAAGTTCCTGAACCTTTCGAATTCCTTCGGGCGCAGAGATAAGGCAAATAAACCGTATTTGATTAGCCCCCTTCGATTTCAGAAAGCTGATAGCATCACAAGCACTACCACCGGTAGCCAGCATAGGATCGACTACCAAAACGAGCGCATTTTCTATACCGTTAGGAATATTTACGTAGTAATCTACCGGTTTTTTAGTTTCCTCATCACGATACATACCGAGATGCCCAACCCGGGCATCTGGTACGAATGTAGTAATAGCATCTACCAAACCCAGGCCAGCCCTTAAAATGGGAACAACAATTATTTCGGGCTCGATTTCAAAACCAATGGTTTCCTGAATTGGCGTCACCACCTTTTTTTCAGTGAGTTTAATATTTGTTAACGCATTATAGGCAAGAATAGTAGAGATTCTGGACAGTGCAAGCCGAAAATGCGCCGTATCAGTGTTTTTATCCCTTAAAATTGTAAGGTCTCTGGCAATTACGGGATGTTTAATTTCGGTAATCATATCTTTGTTTAAAAGCATATGTACTAATCTTCCTCGGTATGTAGTTTTTTGAAATAGGTGTTGGTGAGACTTACTACAACACCGCTAAGGGCGAATAAAGCAATCAGGTTGGGGATGGTCATCAGTCCTAGCGCGATGTCTCCCATTCGCCATACCAGCTCCAGGGCAATTACAGCCCCAACAAAATGCATAAAGACATAAAAGATTCTGAATGGTAAAATAGCGCCGTCACCGAATAAATACTGCGCTCCTCGGTCGCCATAGTAACTCCAGCTAATTGAGGTTGAAATGGCAAACAACAGCACGCATATTGTAACTAAAAAAGCACCAAAAGGCATAATGGGTTCCAGACCGATCTGGAAAGCACGGGCAGTTAAAGAGGCTCCGTTATCAATTGCATTTCCAAACAGACGCTGGAATTCCTGACCTTCGGCAGTTACGGCTGTAAAAGTATTCAAGTTAATTTCGCCCGTAAACGGCATGGTTTGAGCGGGGTCTACAAATAAGGTATCTACACTAAAGCGGAAACGCTGTACGATTACATCGCTCGCTGGCAGACCATTCTCGAAGAAAATAATTTCCGGTAATGGAGCAGATATGTCGGCACGATCTTGAACAAAACCATACGATGTATTTCCCTCAGAAAGAGATATAGACTCTGCATGCTTAGTATCCCAAACACCGGTTGTAATAATAACGAGCCCGGTCATGGTGCATACGATGAGTGTATCAATAAAAGGTTCCAGGAGGGCTACAACGCCTTCGCGAACCGGTTCGTCTGTTTTTGCAGCAGCGTGTGCAATAGGAGCTGAGCCCTGACCCGCCTCATTCGAAAAAAGACCGCGTTTAACGCCCCAAACGAGTGTGGTCATAATTACGCCGGAACCTACGCCATAGGCACCTGCAACTGGGTTAAAAGCAGAAGAAACGATAAGGTAAAGAGAAGGCAGTATTTGATCATAATTTAAAAGCAAAATAACAAGGGCGCCAAGAACATAGAGGACCGCCATAAGAGGAGTGAGGCGCGATGTTACGTAGCCAATACGTTTAATGCCGCCAAGAATTACAATTCCTACAATAGATGCCGTTATGGCTCCGGTAACATAAACCGGTATAGAAAAACCGCTCGACATAACATCTGCAACGGTATTAGCTTGTATAGCATTACCTGTAAAGAAGGAGCATATAACCGTAAAGCCGGCAAAGGCCATTGCCATCCATTTCCAGTTTTTGCCTAGCCCTTTCTCGATGTAATACATTGGGCCGCCTGAAACGCTGCCATCTTTGTTTTTCTGGCGGTAATGTACGGCTAGCGTACACTCCGCATATTTAATAGCCATGCCTAAAACAGCGGTAACCCACATCCAAACCAGCGCACCGGGGCCGCCAAAATGTATAGCTAATGCCACACCAGCTATATTGCCAATACCCACGGTCGCAGATAAGGCCGTACTCAATGCTTGAAAATGATTTACGTCGCCTTCATCATTGGGGTCGTCATAGACGCCCATTACAACTTTAATACCATGCTTCAGTTTTCGTAGCTGGATGGCTCCAAGTCGTATCGTAATAAAGATACCAAAGCCAAGCAAAAGAACGACCATCATGGGGAATACGCTTGGTGTATCCCATACAAGGTTTTCGAGAGTGTCTACTATCAGTTCCAGAATTTCCATTCAAAAATCAGGTTTAGTTAGAAGGCGAGCAGTTTAAATTTTATTTGAGTGGCACGATCAAAGCTTCGACTATGTTAATATTGCTGATTCGCAGAGTAAAAGAATTAGCGTTTATACAAATTATAAACATTCGCCGGAGCGATGCATAAAGTACCATTTTCAGCTTTAAAAATTCGTGTGCCGAAAAATTACTATAAATCGCAGAAAAAGAAAGTATAAGGTATTTTTTAAATATTGGCAGAATGAATATCAATTTTCAAAGGAACGCTATTTCTGTTTTGTGAATTATGAAACGATATGTAACAGGTTGTGGTTACAGATATGAGTAAAATTAGTTGCATACTTGCAATTAACTGTTAATAAATAAATTAAATAAAAACTGGTAGTATCATGACAAAAGCTGACATTGTAGATATCATTACTCTTTCGACCGGAATCTCTAAAACTGAGACAGAAGCTGTTGTAAATGGCTTTCTTGATACAGTTATTGAATCTATGAAAGAAGGTAAGAATATAGAGCTGAGAGGTTTTGGTAGTTTTAAGGTTGTTAAGAGAGCCCAACGAGTTGCAAGAAATCCTAAAACAAACGAGGAAGTAATTGTTCCTGAGCAGTTTGTACCGGTATTGAAAGTTTCTAAAGAATTCAAAAAGTCTGTTGGTGAATCTTTAAATAAGGAAACGGTATAAAAAACTAAAAGCCTGTTTCATTGCCAGCTTTAACAAAGCTTTGATATATTTTAATGAAGCTGTTTATTATATTCGGTTTCATCTTAAAAAAGGATAAATGACACGCTGGTACTTAGCACTTTTTGTATTTTCAGCAATAATTCTTGCTGCACTAATTTATATAGATTACGAATCGGCCAACCGTACGGCCTATGAAATTACTGAACCTTCTCTCGTTAATGGTCAGCATTCTTCTTTCGACTCAACAACAGAAACTTACTTCGACTTCCATGGCGAAGTTGATATGAATAGCGTAGAATCGATCAATAACAGAATTGCAAATATCGAGAAGAGTTTGTCTGAAAAAGAGCCGCTCTCACGGGCTTCCATCCCTTTTTATGGAGAGCTTATTCTTCTTTATCAGCGACTTGGCAGAGACGACGGTGCTGGTGAAGCAAGCAGACATATTGCGATGATTACACATGAATACCAAGACTGGTGGAATGCCGCTTTGTATTTTGCGAATTGGGCCGAAGTCCAAAATGATCGTGATACCAGGCAGTTTTATCTCAAAAGAGCCGAAGATGCTTTTCGTGAAGCTATTGAAGCCTCCGACAACCCATCGTTGTTTACAGATTTTGCCTCTACTTTGGTAAGTCTCAACAAAAGAGAAGAAGCCCTTTCTATTTTGACAGAAATAAACGACCGCAATGAAGGCGATTATCGATCTTTTTTATTTACAGGAATGATTTTCTATCAAGATGGTAAAAAAGAGGAAAGTATTCATTATATTAGGAATTCTATAGAAAAAGCAACGAACGAGGAAGAATTAAGGCTTATTCGTTCTGTTGTTGCTCTAACAACCCTTGACATTTAAATTTTAAAGATTCAATGCCCAGCGGAAAGAAAAGAAAAAGAGCTAAAATTGCTAAGCACAAAAGAAAAAAGCGTTTACGCAAGAACCGTCATAAGAAAAAATAAGAGCCTGTAAAGGCTTTTATTTTTTGGCATACTTTTGTTAGCGTCTTTGTGTTTAAATCACACAAAAAGGCTTTACACATTAACTTCTGTGTAAAGCCTTTTTTGATAAGTCCATTTTTGACGCTCTAAATTAGCTTATCAAGTAATCATTAAGCTCTTAACACTTGTTATAAAAGAAGGCTTTGAAAAACCTTCTATTTTGTTCGTATTCGACGCCGGAGCAAAAAT
>JAIULZ010000197.1 GCA_022565805.1 Balneolales bacterium | reverse complement strand
TGAAAAAATAAGGATTTATGAAACAGACATTCTTCAAACAAAAAATTAAAGCCTTCCTGCACGACCCGCCGGAGAAGCCGCTCATTTTGGGGCTTGAGGGGCATGAAAACCGTGCCAAGCACTATCTGCATACCCTTATTGGGGGTAATGAAAAATTTGATAAGGAAGAGTGGGCCTTTGCCGATCATGTGGCCTCAGCTGCCGACCGGGCATCCTTCCCGATGCGGGAAACCCACGAGTTTCAGGTAAATTTCAGAAAACCTGAACACTCGAAAATTGTGCATCCAAACTCCGGCAGAAGGTTTAAGCTTGGCGGCTTTCAGGATATCGATGCAAAGCAGGTACAGCAGCATGTTGATGCGGCTATGGGCAAAATTTCGGCTCTTTCGGGTGGTGATTACGAGAAGATGTTCATATACCTCTGGCGCTGTTTGCCGGAAATGATAAGCTACGGCGAAGAGGGAAACGACACCCTTGGCAAGCTCTGGCGCTACCTGCCGGCTGATACCCGCATTCCCGATCACTCCGTGCATGATCACGCTCGGGTTGTATCGGCCTTTGCCGGTGCTGGCGTGCATAAAGATAAGGTTTCGGCTTCGCTGTTGCTCTTCACTATTGGCCCGGTTCAGGAGTTTATAGCCGCTGCCCGAAAAACATCCGACCTCTGGAGCGGTAGCTATATGCTGTCGTGGCTGAGCTGGCAGGCCATGAAGGTATTCTGTGATGAGCTCGGGCCGGACTGCATTCTATTCCCCGATTTAATGGGTCAGCCATTGGTTGACCATTGGCTTGAAAACGAAAAAGGACTCAATCTCGACGTGCTCCGTAAAGCAGATGCTGAGGATTATGAGGATAAGCTTTGCGCACCAACCCTGCCAAACCGGTTCTTTGCGGTTGTGCCCGCGGAAAAAGCTGAAGAACTCGCAGCACAGGCAGAAAAAGCTGTTGAAGATGCCTTGCAGAAAGCCGGAAAATTTGCGTTTGATTTCCTGAAGCCCGTTTTCCCGGAAGGACATCCCGATGAAAAAGAATGGGCAGAACAGTTGGCCAACTTTACCGAATGCTACTGGGCTTGCACCGATCTGCCGGACTGGAAAAAGGGAACGCAACACATTGATAAGCTTTATGCGGAAACCTACGAAGCCCTTTTTGCTACCGAAACAGAAGGACAGGGTGAGAAGTGGAAGTACCGAAATGATATCTTCAAAGCCTATGAGACCGGAGGCTTTGCCCCCAATATCGGCACCTTCTACGGTCGCTTCTACGAAATAACCGAAAAAGCGGTAGGTGCAAGAAAAAGCCTTCGGAATTTCCGGCAGACAGAAGAGTCTGGTTACCGATGCTCCCTAATTCCCGGCAGACCGGCTTTGGGGCCGGTTGGGGATGATGTACTACCTGGAGAATATGATCAGTTTTGGCGTGACTTATACAACAACGTTCAAAAATCAAAGAGAATTGAGAGATCTACTCTAGGCAAGAATGAGCGTCTCTCCGTACTTGGTCTCACAAAAAGATTATTCCGCTTTTATTTGGAAGACGAAATAAATGGTTTTGAAAGCTATCGCTTTATTTCAACTCATTCTCTGGCAGTTGCAGACTTTAAACTGGCATTTATTAAAACATTAGAAGGTGCTGATAATGGTACCCTGGATCAATCGCTAACAGAGTTCCAAAAAAATGCCCACGCTATACTTGAGTATCTCAATTTACCCAACGAATATATACTTCCAAAAATTAGGTATAAGGCTAATAATTTAAAGAGTATAAACACGGCAATATTATTAAACTTTTTGAAAATTCCCGGTGAACTCTTTCAAACAGATTATTTTGACGGGAGTTTTACCGACGATCTCAAAACACCTCAATTTTACAATAGAGATAGTGAAAAGTTTGATGTACAATTTAAAGCAAAGGTGGATGATTTGGCTAAAGCCGCTAAAGCAAGTCTCAGAAATCTGGTAAATTCATCCGGTTCATCCAACCCATCTAAATATTACGCTATTCTATATCTCGATGGAGATAATATGGGTCAGTGGCTTTCCGGTGATAATGCGCCGATGTTTTCAGAGGTGCTGCACCCCAAAGCGGTTGAAAGCCTGGTAAACGGTATTGAAGACTCTGAAAAGCGAAATGCTGAACTTTATCAAGGCTGGGCAAAGGTGTTTAATTTTGATGATAAAACCGGCAAGGTATTGCGAGATAATAACAATAATGAACTATCGCTTAAACGGCCACAAGCTCCTACGCAACACATGGCAATCAGCCGGGCACTGAATAACTACTCGCTCGACCTGGTCCGGCGTATTGTTGAGGAGCGCTTCCTCGGCAAGCTCATTTATGCCGGTGGCGATGATGTGGTGGCGATGGTGAGTATTGGTGAGGCTCTTGAATGTGCGGAAACGCTGAGGGCAGCCTTTTCAGGGCACATGAAATACGAAAAGGGTCAAACGCTGCACGATTTAGCTACATCTCTGGATGTAGAGCGGTCCTCAAATGGTTTTATTGTACATAGCTGGGGTGGAAAAGAAATCATTTCTACAACGCTTGGGCCCCGCGCATCTGCGAGCTGTGGCATTGCTATAGCCCATTACATGTATCCGCTCAAACAGGCTATGGCCGATGCAAGAAAAGCAGAGAAATACGCCAAGAACACCCTTGGGCGGGATGCTTTCGCTGTAAATGTAGTAAAACGTAGCGGTGAAACATTTCTGTCTGGTGCAAAATGGTTTGTTAATACACATCAGAAGAAAGAAGTAAAAGAACCTGATGTACAAAGAACGCTCATTACCCGTGCCCTGAGTAAGTTTCATGAGGCCATTCATAAAAACCGGCTTAGCCCCAAGTTCATTGTAGATCTGGAAGAACACTTAGACGTGCTCGTAGCTCTCGATCAAAAGGCGGTTGAAAATGAAGCCCGCAGGCTCTTCAATCAGCACAATGAAGGTTTTAAAAACAGTGATAGGGAAGAAAGGGAAACGGATAAAGCTTTTGAGGAGCGTGTAAAGCTTGAGAAACAGGCTTTTTTCGGGGAAACCATTTCTTTCCTAATCCAAAATGCAGATGCAATTATGCTTAAAGAAAAACAAAGTACAAAAACACTGCCCGCCAAGGGGAAACCGGCTGACTGGCCTGCCCTGCGGAATGTGATTAAGCTGATGGATATGGCCTACTACATAGGCAAAGGAGGCGGACGATGAGTACCTATTTTATTGATGTAGCCGATGTGGTGTTTTTCAAGGATGGTCGTGCGATTGCACCCGGTTCTGAGTATTCGGCATCGAGCATTTTTCCGCCCAATCCGGTAACGGTTTACGGTGCGCTCCGATCTGCCATCCTCGCTGCCGATCCGGAGGCAGATTTTAAGGCCGATGGCTTTGGTGCGGTTTCCGAACGGACCCGCGAACTTGCGGGTACAATCAGAAGAAGCGGAGAGACGATTTTCGAAGTTAGCTCGGGCAGCCTGCAGATTACGGATTTTGGGCTGGCCCGGCGTATAAACGGCAAAGCAGAAGCGCTTTACCCCTTACCCGGCGATGTGCTTGCAAGCAAGAAAGCAGAAAAAGGAAAGGAATCGGCACAGCAGGCCAAGGCTGTTGACTTTGCCGACTTGGGAATCAGAACCAATCTTCCAAAAGCAGCACAAAAGCATAGCTGGGTACGCTATCAGGAAGGCAGCTTCTTTGAATATCAGCCGATCTACCTCAATGAAACGCTGTGGCAGCAGTACCTGCTCGGCAAAACCGGGCATGACAGCCATTTGGCAGAACTCCTAAAAATCGAAACAAAGCGAAACGAATACACCCCTGACAATTTCTTTAGAAAAGAGCCCCGCATGGGTATAGTAATTGACGCTTCAAGCGGTACCGTTGAGGAAGGCAAGCTGTTCACCACCCCGTTTATCCGGCTTAATCCTAAAACCAACGTGGGTTTCAGGCTCAGTATCAAACAGAATATTGCTGACACTTTAGACGGAGCACTACTGCGGCTGGGAGGTGATGGCAAGCTCTCGGCACTCACCGCCACAGAGACTACGGATGAAACCGGCTTTACGACTGATCTTAAATCAGCCGTGAAAGATACCGGCATGCTGAAGCTTGTGCTACTTACCCCGGCAGTATTCGGGCAGGGCTGGCTGCCGGACGGCTTTGATGCGGAAAGCGGTGAGGGCAGCCTGAATGGCTTCAGGGTCAGGCTTACAGCTGCCAACACCGGCCGGTATCAGCCCATTGGCGGCTGGGATGTGGCTAAAAACTGCCCGAAGCCAACAAGGCGTGCCGTGCCTGCAGGGGCCGTTTATTGGATTGAATGTGAAAAAGGGCAGGAGGCCGCTTTGGTAGATGCCTTGCACGGAACAAGTATTTGCAGTAACAAAGAGTATCAAAAACAAGGATTAGGAATCATACACACAGGAGTAGCCTAAGTTATGTATAAACAAGCAGACATCATGTTTATGTACGCCGAAACAAGCGTACACGTAGGCGGCGGCGAGTCCGTCGGAGCAATTGACCTTGCCATCGCAAGGGAGAAATACACCGATTTCCCGTTCATCCCCTCAAGCGGGGTAAAAGGCGCGATTCGGGATTGGTTTGAGAAATCGGGCGAAGATAAGACTACTGTTGAAGTGCTCTTTGGCCCTGAAAAAGACGGCTCAGAACATGCCGGGGCGGCTGTATTTACCGATGCAAGAATTTTGCTGTTCCCTGTCCGCTCGCTTAAGGGTGTGTTCGCATGGATTACCTGCCCCTTTGCTATCGAAAGGTTTGCAAGGGATATGAAGCTCAGCGGGCAGACTGTCGGGGATTTGCAGGTGCCGCCATTAAGCGGAGAGCAGGTATTGGCACCTCTCAAATCGGTAAACCTCATTGACGGTGAGCTGGTACTCGAAGAGTTTACCTACACAGCTACAGCTGTTGAACTCTCACCGCTAAGTACTTTCTTCAAAAAGTGCTTCCCCGCAGGAGATGAATACAATTACTGGCGGGATAAACTCGATACCAATCTGATCATAATGGCCGATGATGAATTTCGCGACTTTGTGAAATCCTCAACCGAGGTGCAGGCACGCATTCGGATTGATTCTGATACAAAGACGGTATCTGATGGGGCTCTTTTTTATCAGGAAAATCTTCCATCTGATACGCTCATGTACACGGTTTGCGCAGCACAGCGGAGCATGAAGAAGGATATTAAATTGTCCGAAGATCAAGTGTTCAAAGTTTTAAATAAACTTCACACCAACAGTGTGCAAATGGGCGGGAATGAATCCATCGGAAAGGGAATCTTTAACCTTAATTTTTATAAAGGATAAGGAGCTAACGTACCATGAGAAAAACAACGGAACAATGGCGTGCGAAAGCGGCTTGGGAGCAGGTGGAAAAATACCCGCAAAAAATTGATGATTTTTCCACAACAACGGATGGTGCATCCGCACTAATTCAAAAAGTGGGTTTAGGTCAGGCACTTGCTTTTTGGCTAGCCAAAAGTGATAAAGTACATAATGCAAAAATTGCTGATTACCTAGCCCAATGGCTGTTGCGAGAGCCTGGTAGCTTTATACTAAATGACTTAGCGAGAGGTCGTGATTTAATGAAGCACATCACAGATATAAACTCTTTGAAATATCGCGTACTGACCAATGAGGCACTTGCCTATTTATTCTGGCTTAAGCGTTTTTCCAAAGCTAAAAAGAAGGGATAAACCATGGCTTACCTTCCGTTACCGAATGATACCCAAAGAGTTTTTGCTAATAACAGGAAGCAAAGTGACAATGCCTTTTTGCTTTTTAACCGCTATTTGGAGGGCGAAGGGTATAATTTTGACTCCTTTGATACAAAAAAGACAAAAGAAGAGCTTTACGCTAAAATTCAGAAGATTAACATTGAAACCGCTGCATTTGCGAACAGGGCAGAAGCTTCTATAAATCGTCTGGAAAAAGCAGGTTTTAAGACACGTATCATCAAACTTACTTCAGTTTCAAGACTTATAGTCGGGCTTGGTGATAAGAATGCACTTGAAGTAGGCTTCACTTTCCACCCGCTTTACGGGTACCCTTATATACCCGGCTCAAGTCTCAAAGGCTTATGCCGCTCATGGCTGGAAATTGCTGAGAATAACTTCGGTGGCAAAGAGCTTGATGGTGATGAATTAACTCGTCAAATCCGGTCAGAGTCACGGGAAATCTTTGGTTCTGTAAGTAAATCTGAAACAGAATCTGAGAATAAGCTCGGCGATGTATTGTTTTTTGATGCTATTCCAACCGGAGATACAAAGTTGGCATTTGATGTTGACATCATGAATCCGCATTACTCGCCTTACTATAGCGATCCTCAAAATCCACCCGGTGACTGGTACAGCCCGGTTCCGATTAAATTCCTGACGATCAGAGAAGGTGCGACTTTTGCCTTCTTTTTAGC
>JAIULZ010000196.1 GCA_022565805.1 Balneolales bacterium | reverse complement strand
ATGTCAAACGATCTTTAGTTCTGTATTTCAGCATGTTTTTGGATATTCGTGAAAAATAAATTAGATTTACATCAGCTTAATCAGGCAACCAATGCCTGAGCGGAGGACCCAATTTATATGGGGTGAATTCAGATTTTTTCTGATAGGGCTAATTCTCTCTGCCCGAACCCGACAGCTAACTTCGCAGGCTTCGAGAGAAGACAAAGGGCATTTCTAAAACTATAGCTCCTTTGACTTCTGAATTATTAACTTTTTCAGAGGAGCTATAAGAGCATCTCCTTAATGTGTGTGTTACGACTTTTACGCACTCGGAGGGGGCTTGTAACCTACTCTGATTACAACACTTGTTATCTATGAACAATTTTGTAATCTCCATTTCTTCCGAGCCCGTTTTAACCTTCGGACTGCTCTTACTCATTATTCTTGTAGTCCCGATTTTATTCCAAAAAATAAGGCTACCCGGTATAGTAGGCTTACTACTAGCCGGAACCGTGGTAGGCCCTCAAGGAATGGGTTTTATTGAAGCAGCAGGCGTAATTGATGTGTTAGGTAAAGTTGGTTTACTGTATTTGATGTTTCTTGCCGGCCTGGAAATTAACTTGAGTCAGTTTAAGAAAGACCGTAATAATACGCTGGTTTTTGGAGCCTTAACCTTCCTGATACCTCAAATCAGCGGTACGTTTATTTTTATCTGGCTCGGATATTCGGTTCCGGCATCCATACTGATTGCCAGCATGTTTGCCTCCCACACACTTGTAGCCTATCCTATTATTACAAGACTTGGCTTAAATAAAGAGAAAAGCGTATCTACAGCGGTTGGTGGTACTATTATAACAGATACAGTTGCGTTGCTTGTTTTAGCGGTAGTTGCGCGGTCGGTAGACGGGGATCTCGACACTTTTTTTTGGGTTACGCTTATTGGTCTTTTTGCGCTCTACCTGTTCTTTATGTTTGTGGTATTTCCCAAAATGAGCTACAGCTTTTTCCAGTACATGGGGGAGAAGGGGCGATTTACCTATGTTTATGTGATAGGTATGATGCTGATGTGCTCTTGGCTTGCCGAAGTAATTGGTATTGAGGCCATTGTAGGCGCCTTTCTTGCCGGTCTGGCCCTTAACCCGCTGCTTTCGAACAAGGGACCGTTAAAGAATCGGGTAGAGTTTTTTGGTGATGCATTCTTCATTCCGCTTTTTTTGATATTCGTGGGAATGCAGGTTGATGTGCAGGTTCTTGCAAGTGGTTACGAAGTCTGGTTCATAATGGGCGTTATGACATCTATTGTGGTTATTTCTAAATGGCTTGCAGCGTTTAGCTCTTCTAAACTGCTTGGATTTTCCAATGATCAGGCATGGGTTATTTTTGGCCTCACCAACTCGCAGGCCGCAGCTACTTTGGCCGCGACTTTCATAGGCATGGAAATTGGTTTAATCGGTGAAGAGATCTTGAATGGCGCAATTATGATGATTCTGGTTACCTGTATTATCGGTCCGCTTGTTGTAGAGAAATATGGTTTGAAGCTATCGGATGATACAACTGAAGAATTAGAAACCGACGCCAGAGCGAGACAGAGACTACTCGTGCCGTTGGCGAATCCGGTAACTTCTGCAAAGCTGATTGAATTTGCGTCGAATCTGAAAACAGACGAGAAAAGCCCGATTTTTCCGCTTGCCGTAATTAATACCTATAAAGATGAGTACAAGCAGCGCGAACGCGCGCACAAGACGCTTGAAATTGCAAAAGGCCACATTCATGCGGTAAATAGTCAGGCCAATCCCGTAGTCGAAACCAACCTGAATATAGCGGAAGGCATTAGAAATGCGGCTTCGAACAATGCCATTACCGATATTGTGATTGGCTGGAACGGCGTAATTTCGACCCCGATGAGGATATTCGGGAGCATTCTGGATCAGGTTCTGCTAACTACAAAACAGCAAACTTATATCTGTAAAATCTCAAAACCGGTTTCGACTTTCAATAAGATTGTTTTTGTGATGAATTCACAGAGTTATTCTGGTCGCAACTCTCTGGTTTTGCTTGAGTCTTTATTTAAACTCGCTGAAAATCTAAAAACAGAAGTGGAGATTCTTTATTTCGAGCAGGATGAAAGCAAGCTGAAAAGAGAACTGTATCTGATAAGTTCTGATTTGGAAATGAATCTGAGAAGTGTGGGTAATATGGAAGATGTTATCAACATAGTGGTAAATGAGTTGACAGAATCGGATTTGCTTTTACTCATGAACAGCAGATCCGGCAAGAGCGATTGGTTTAGAATATCCAACGTAATTCCGGCAATCATTTCTACCCAAAAACCAGAGCTTAGCTTTGTATCGGCATTTCCTGCGGCCTTGGAAAAAGATGACTACGTGCTCGACATCCTCTATAGCAATTAGGGCTTAAATTATTTACTTAAATAAAGATAGGGCTAAAGTTCAGATGAGTAAAATATCTGTGACTTTGGCCCTATTTCGTACGCCCTTCCACGATTTTGTTGTATTCAGTGTCGTTTGGCTCCCAGAGCTGTATTTTGCGGCCTTCGGGATCAAGAATGTGCACAAATTTGCCATATTCGAAGGCTTCGATTTCATCCAGTATTGTAACGCCTTCATCACGGAGCTGATCTACAAGCCACTGCAGGTCTTCCACCCGGTAATTCATCATAAACTCTTTCTCTGACGGCTGCATCATGGATGATGACGCCTTTATGGCACTCCACTGTGTGAAGCCTTTTGCATCCGGGTTATCGGCCTGCCGCCACTCAAAATTAGTGCCCCATGCATCGGTTTGAAGCCCGAGATGCTTTTGGTACCATGCTTTGGTTAGTTCAGGATCATCACTTTTAAAGAAAATCCCGCCGATACCAGTAACCCGTTTTTTTGCCATAGGATTTGATGTTTGTGAATTGTGAATGGTGAATGGTGAATTGTGAATTTTTGTCGATCTCTGAATTAGTTTGACCGAGGTCGGGCAAAATAGGAGGTTTTTATAATGCCTTCTAATTAGATGTTATTACGATTCAAGAGATACGACTGTTTTCGAAAACGGTTTCAGTCAGATGATTTCCTTTTGCACTATTGCATCACTGCATCACCCGTAGAACTTGAAGCTCGCTATCCAGTTCCACAATGGCCAAACCAATTCCCAGCGATCTTGTGTCGTCTGGCTGCACATAGCGGAGGTCGCGAATGAAGACGCGCCAGCCGGTTTCGGTTTGCTCTACCTCGTAGTGCGGAAAGCGCAGCCAATTTCGCATGCCTTGAATGTCGGGAGCTTCGAGAGCAACTTGGGTTATTTCATTCGGCGATTGTATAGGTATGGGCTCCCGGGTGAACCGGAAGCTGTTAGAATTCAGCCAGTTTACGGAGTAGAAGTAATAGTGGCTGTAGGATGCGGCCACTCCGTTTCGTTCGAAAATACGGGCGGGAAGTGGATTGGCCAGCACGCTGATGGCGGTATCGCCTTCGGCCATGATTCCGTTTTTGGCGTGATGCGTGGTTATTCGGGAGCCCGCGTACATTAGACCTGTATAAACAATTGCGGCAATCAGAAATCCAGCAGAAAGCTTCGTCCCGTATTTTCGCTGAAGGCCGAGTGCGCGGATAAGCGCCACAATTCCTATTCCGGCTAACCAGACTGCTTTTGCCGCAAAGGGTACGAATTCGGTAGTTAAAATGAGGGCAGAAGTGGCGGTTACCAGCACCATCCAGGCGCTGATGCTCTTCCAGCTTTCGGAGCGTGCCAGCACAACGGCTGCGCCGGTTAATAGCCAGAACCAAGCGTCAATTATGAATAGCGTGTCTCCATAAAACCAGGTGCCATCGAAGGGCATCAGAAACCGCACGCCATAGGTATTGAGCCAGTCGAGCAGGGGATGACTCCAAACGCCAATAAATGACAGAGCCAGAAGCCAGCCGCGATTGAGCGGTGGTCCGGATCTTTCGCGACCTTTTCGTTTTCGCCAGCGCTCAAGCAGATTGTCTATACCCAGCATCATGCCGGTGAGAATAAAGGGCCACAGAAACATAGCCAGAATACCGTGTGTCCAGCCGCGGCGGACGAGCAGCGCATAGTCGTTACTGATAAACATCGCAACGGCATCTACATCCGGGATGTTGGCGCCTATAACGAGGGTGGCCGTGGCGAGAGCGGTTTTTCTTTTCAGGCCGGCTTCAGACAGCGCGGCGCCAAACAGAGTATGAGCAAGTGGGTCCATTCAAATATTCAAAATAGGTAGTATCGTGCGCTAATTTTTGAATGAGAAGATAGGAAATACAGTGTTGGGAATAGTGATATTTTTACCAGATCATTTGCAGATCATTTTCTCGAATCTGGCTTGTCTAACATGCTTATGTAATGGTATTTATCAATATGGGAATAAACGGATAAAACCCCCGGTATCTATAGTCAAAACCTGTTAAATCTGTTTTTAATCGCTCCGCTTGTCCTTTAAACAGGCATGCGACTATGTTCAAGCAACATCAATAGGCTTTAACAAATACGAAAAATCAGAGACCAAATAAGTTTTTCGTTGCTTCCCTGAAGATAAATACTGTAACAAGATGACAACTTTAAATATTATATAGTTTCATCAAATATTAGGTATAGATAATATTCGGCTTTACAAACCAAATCTCCAAATCCGGTTTCTAATATCCACTATCTATAAGCTTAAAGAACCCCTTCTAGTTGATAAGGTTTACGCCTTGGAGAAGTATACGAATGCTCATTTTTCCTTTTAATACGTATATCCTGTTGTGTGCTAACTTTAGAAATAGAATTCTGTTCTATTAACCTGCCGGCAGGAAGGTGGATTTTAAAAATAGCACCCATGCCCGAACCTTTAGAATGAGCTTCAATATAACCACCATGAAAGGCTGTAATCTGCTGACTCAAATACAGACCGAGTCCCACAGATTTTTCTCCTTCAGTACCGTTTCTGGAAAAGTTTGTAAAGCGTTCAAATAGTGAACTTGCCTGATTCTCCTCAAAACCCATCCCATAATCTTTAAAAGATATTACAAGATGATTGGCAATGTTATCAAAACCTAGTTCAATATCGATTTTACTACCACGGTGAGAAAATTTTATAGAGTTGCTCAAAAGGTTAATAAGTACCTGCTCAATAAGCCCGGGAACACCGGCGGTTTTTAAAGCAGAACGTCTTTTTTCAAAATCAGTTGTCGTTTTAACGTAAATGCGCAGTTTTTTCTCATGTATTTCAGTTTGCAATGAAGAAACGCTACTTTCTGTAAGTGTTAAAATATCATAAGGTTTAGACATCCTGTTAAGGTTTTCGGAGTCCTCAATTCGCATGATCAATAACACAGTATCCAATAAATTAAGAAGCCTGCCGGAAGTAAGGGAGAGGTCGGCCCAAACCGCAGTTAATTCATCCTCATCAAGTTCGTGTGCAAATTCGCTAACGCTTTTAATTTTTGTAACTGAGCCACGAATATCGTGAGACAAAATACCCAGTAAAACTTCCTTGAACTCATTTTTCTTCCGATAGCTCTCGAGCGTTTTATTTAAACTATTTCTGGAATGAGTCGGGTCTGATTCCTTTTGGTTTAGAGGGTGGTTTAATCCGGTATGATTTCCTTTGTATTCTACCCATTCTGTATGTCGTTCTTTATTCTTACGAATATTGATAGAATAGAAAAGCATAAAAGCTAAGGTGCTTGCGAATAGGGTCAGGAAAAAAGCGAAACCGGTAAAAAGAGGGTCTTGTTTTACATAAATGGAAAAAAATAAAACCACAATAAGGGGAATGTGAATAAATAAAAGCATCCCTTTAAGGAAAGCCTTTTGCAGGTTTGTATTCGACTCCATCGTACTGATTTTCTGAAAATGATAAAATGTATAAAAGAGTGTTATCTAAAAATCACTCTCTTTAGCCCGTTTTCTTCCTAGTCGCAAAAAATACCTAAACAAATAGCTTAGTTATGGTATTTAGTTTTAGCCATGTTACCTAGTTTTAAAAAATGATGTATAAATCAACCTATATAAATTATTAAAAATTAGTTTAAAAACTAAATTTTTAAAAAAACATAAAAGAGCCTCTCAGGCTCGTATTGATATGTGTATCAGTATTTTAATAAGTAAAGTGACACCCCACTATGCAATGGACGGCTTTACAACTTCTAACTTACTTTTCGAAAATGGACGGGTATTGGCTACAAAGCACCTGTTTTACAATTACAAAGAATGGGATTGATCTATTAAGGGGGGATTTGCCGAGGGGAATAAGACAAAGTACCGGGGGACAGAGATCAGCGGTCAACGGATAGCGGTTAAGCTTAAAAATAGATTACCATATCAAAACTAAGCCGTAGCGCGTCGCCATATCCATCCGTGCCTCTAGGTGCATGACAAGCAAATTTGATATCCATTGAAAATGCCGGTTCTATATTTAGAAACTCGATTCCGAACAATACCGTTAGGTATAACCGGTATTGTGAGGCTGTATCAAAAGTATAGTTTATTCCAGCTCGACTTAAATTACTTAGTTCA
>JAIULZ010000195.1 GCA_022565805.1 Balneolales bacterium | reverse complement strand
AAGCCCATGCTTCAGCTTGGGCAAGAATTTGGGATGTACGAATCGAGTTGGAATGCATCACAATTTTGAGTGTAAAATGAAGCAGTCTAATTCTTTGTATGTTTACATATTTTGGGAACAAGCTGATTCATGACGGGTTTACGATGTATCATATCTCTATCTCTATCTCTGTTATTTCTTATTTTTTCGAATGAATTTGAATTCCTTTTGCTTATCTCTGGTTTTTTTGTTTTTGTTTCAGACCGCTGCTTTTGCTCAGCATAACTATAGTATTTATCAGTGGAATCATGAGTCTTTTTTGCATGAATCGGCTTCTTTGGCTTTATCGAATGCGGCTATTACGCATTTTATGAATCCTGCGGTTGGTGGAGAAAGAGGCCATTTGATGATGCGGTCTAATTTTGGCACAACATCACCCTACAATACTAATCTTGGTTTTTTTGATACAAAACTTGTTCATGTTGGACTATCGTATACAGACCGTAGTTTCTGGTTTGCATTTCAGGTTCAGGAAATGGGTTTTGAGTATGTACCTAATTCGGTAAATGATTTTGGCCCTGACCGTTATAGTGAGTACAAGCTTCATTTAGGCTATCAGCTAACGCGTACTTTATCTGTTGGGGCTGGTGCCAAGTTTAATCCATGGTCTATAATAAGGCCGCCGGACGACAGAGGGATTGATGTTGTACCTTCGCAACGTAATCAGCATTGGGGCTTTGATGCAGGGGTTTATTATACTGATTCGTTCGGCTTGAGAAATAGCAACATTCACCTGCGACCCGAACTGGGTTTGTCTTTAAACCATATTGGTAATGATGATGAGTTTTTGATTCCTTCAAAAATTTATTTGTCACAAGCCGGGCAATTGAGATGGTCGGGGGGACTAAGCGTTTCCGGGGGTCCGACTTGGGGCGAACGGGAAATTGTAACAGGTGGATTTTATGGAGGGCTTACCAAGTATTTTTCCAGATTTGATGCATCGGATGAAGGAAGAGGAAGTGGATTTTCGAGTATTTTTACCAATTGGGGCGCTTTTGATTATCCAAGGGGCGATCGTAGTACAATAAGTGCGTTGGAGCAAATTGCATTTGGTGCAGGTGCCAGAATTACGTTTCTTGAAACGCTGAGCGTTAATTTTGGCAGGCTTTCAGGTGCCGACCGATGGGTGCATGCAAGAAGCAGCTGGGGTTTAGATCTGGATATCAGCTACTTTACACTTTCGGTTACTCAAATTAGATACACAGGGGAAAGCATGTTTGAGATGGGTTCCAATCTTTTATTTGGTGAGCTTAGAATTAATTTCCCCGTTTCCGCTATACAGTAACGCTTGATAACTTTAGGCTGTGAATCACTTTTATTCGGAAGCCTTTTAAAGTATATATATTGATAGCTTTTTGTAAGTCGCAGGTATGAGTTATTGACAAGTGTAGTATTTTAGAAGAAAATTTATCCCGCCTTTAATTGAATAAGTATCTATGCGATTTACAAAACTCCTATTTGTTATAACATCTTTTTTTCTACTGATTTCATGTTCGATTGAGAATCAGAATCAGTATGCTAAGGATGGAGCTTCACCTGCTGATGTGCCTGAATGGGCGCAGCAAGCCATTTGGTATCAAATTTTTGTGGAGCGGTTTCGGGATGGCGATTCTTTAAACAATCCTACTTTAGAAACCATTAAGGGCTCGTGGCCGCATGATAAACCCGATAGCTGGCAGCCGACCCGCTGGACTCAGGACTGGTACGCAATGGAGGACTGGGCGTTAGAAAGTGGGAAAGAGTTTTACCGGACCGTGCAAATGCGGCGGTATGGGGGCGATTTACAGGGCGTGATCGACAAGCTGGATTACCTTCAGGATCTGGGTATTAACGCTATTTATTTTAATCCTCTGAATGATTCTCCTTCGCTACATAAATATGATGCGCGCAGCTATCATCATATTGACGTAAATTTTGGACCCGATCCGGTGGGCGACAGAGCTCTGATTGCGGCCGAAGATCCTGCTGATCCTTCAAGCTGGGTCTGGACTTCTGCCGATCGTCTTTTTTTAGAGCTTCTGGATGAGGCTAGGAAAAGGGGGATTCGCGTAGTGATGGATTATTCCTGGAACCATACCGGCAGCACGTTTTGGGCCTGGCAACATATTCTTGAGCATCAGCAGGATTCACCTTTTGCCGATTGGTATCAGATCGACTCTTTTGATTCTGATACTTCCAGTTTCAGCTATCCCGGCTGGGCGGGCGTGCCGGAGCTGCCTCAGTTTCGCAGGTACGATTCCGTGGAGGAGTTTGAGCACGGGGATTTAATTCCCGGAAATTTCCACCCGGATTTGGTTGCTCACATTTATGCCGTTACTGAGCGCTGGCTTGCCCCCGATGGTGATGTTAGCCGAGGCGTAGATGGTTTTCGCCTGGATGTGGCCGAGCTTATTCCCGTTGATTTTTGGCGCGATTACCGTGCTTTTGTTCGGGGAATTAACCCGGAAGCGTATTTGGTTGGTGAGCTTTGGTGGGCAGACTGGCCCGAAAAGCTGATGGACCCAACCGAATGGCTGCAGGGCGATATTTTTGATGCCGCGATGAATTATCGCTGGTACAGGCCTACGCGTCAGTGGCTCGGGGGAGCGCAGCCTTTACTCGAAAATCCGTCGGACTATGTGCATCACCTGGATTCGGTTTCTGCGGGTTTGCGGGAAGAAGTGCTTCGGGCACAAATGAATTTAACGGCAAGCCACGATACGCCCCGTTTCAGCACCTCGATTTACAATCAGGGCATCAATAAATATCAGGTTAATCCGCGGGAAAACCCAAATTATAAGCTGCACCGACCGGATGAGCGAACATGGCGCGATATGAAGCTGATTTTAGTACAGCAGTTTACCTGGATTGGAGCACCGCACATCTGGATGGGCGACGAATTCGGCATGTGGGGTGCCGATGACCCCGACAACAGAAAGCCGTTAATCTGGCCAGATTTGGAATTCGATGACGAAACCCATCACCCTTTTGGTTTGGAAAAACCAGCAGACCGGGTTGAAGCCGATTTGGACTGGCATGGCTTTTATCGTCAGTTAATTCATCTAAGAAGGGATAATCCGGTGTTTTCGTTGGGTACGATTTCGTATTTGCTGGCCGATGATAAGCGGAATGTTTTGATTTATGAAAGAACGCTGGATGATGACTATGCGCTGGTGATAATCAATAACAGCTCACAACCGGCCGATATCGATTTGTCTCTGCCCGCAGAAATTACTTCGCTCTCGGATGCGCTTGGCGAAAACGTAATTACATTTACGATTGAAGAAAATCAGCTAAAGGCAACGATACTTCCCAAAACAGCTGCGGTACTTTTGCGGTAGTTCGCAAGTAAATGATCGGTAATCAGCTTCTTTAATGAAGTAGATATTCCTGCCTATTGAATTGAATCACAAATTTTAAGAGAGGTTGCCGGTTAAATTCTTTGTATATCCAGATGAAGTTGCAGGCTATCTGCCAGTTTTGCAAACATGAGCAGCTTGTTCAATTGGCAAGGTTTTTGCAGAATATTAACCTAAAAGCTAACCATTAAAAGCCATGGAATACAAAGATTATTATAGCATACTGGGCATAAAGAAGGGCGCTTCAGAGGCGGAAATAAAAAAAGCCTATCGCTCTCTGGCCGCAAAATATCATCCTGATGTGCAGGGTGGGGACGATTCGCGTTTTAAAGAGCTGGGCGAAGCGTATGAAGTTCTGAAAGATCCCAAAAAAAGAAAGCTGTACGATAAAGTTGGGGCAAACTGGAAACAGTATCAGCAGGCGGGGGTAGATCCCGACAGTGCGGGCCCCTTTGGTTTTAATGCGGGTAATGGGCAAAGATGGCAGCAGCGGCAATCAGGCGGTGATCCTTTTGCGGGTGGCGGATTTTCTGATTTTTTTGAAAACATCTTTGGTCGCAGCGGCGGTGGTCAGCAGGCAAATCCGTTTGAGCAGATGTATGAGCAACAGTCTGGCAGAGCCGGTACCCGGTCTGCGCGTACTCCAAGCCGTGGCGAAGACATTACAACTTCGGTAGAAATAACGCTGGAAGAAGCTATTACAGGCACAAGCCGTGCGGTTCAAATGGGGGATGAGCGCGTGAGTGTAAAAATACCAGCAGGAATTACAAGTGGCAAAAAGCTGAAGCTGAAGGGCAAGGGAAAGCTATCTCGTGATGGTGGTCAGCGCGGTGATTTATTCTTAAAGATTAATATTCTGCCGCATGAAAGGTATACTCTGGAAGATAACCGGCTTTATGTGGAGCAGTATGTGCCTGTTCAAACGTTGATGCTGGGTGGCGCCGTGGCCGTTACGACACCGGTAAATCAGGTGCGTATAGCAATAAAAGAGGGTACGCAGCCCGGCAAAATTTTGCGCTTGAACAACATGGGCTTCCCGGTCTTTAAAAAACCGGAAGAAAAAGGAGCTCTCTATGTTCGTATACACGCAGAAATTCCGGATAGGCTTACCGAAGAGCAAAAGGAATTAATAAGAAGAGCTTTTCCAGAAGTTTAACGAAGCTTGATGTTGACCGGCTAGTATGTTTTAGTTGGGCGTAAACTATTTTAATTAAATAATGCGCTCTACTATCAACTTCGAAAAAAAAGAAAAGAGAGAGTTTTAATCTGTACGGTTTGGGTTGAGTGAAAAAATTTTAGAAGGTTACATTTTTAGGTAAAAAATATTCTGTCATCACGAAACAATTTCATTGAAAGAGCGTATATAAGTTGCTGGTAATCAGTTGGTATTACGGCATCATAAAAAAGAAAACCTTTAGTAGCACATCCCGATGCTGCGATCTTTTATAGCCCATGTAAAAGATACAGAAAGCCGATGGCAACTCGAGTTCAATAACCCAAAATTATCATTTATATGAAAAATTACGCTATAATTCTGTTAACAACTTGTGTATTGATCTTAGGCGGACTCAGTACATCTTTTGCTTCTGATAAAATACCCGTGTCTGATGAGTTTCGCCCGGAAATTCGTTTTAAATTTCCTCAGCAGCACAAAGCCCTACAGGCTATTCAGCGGTATTCGATGTATACAAGCCTTTTTACAAATGCCGGGCTTCATGAAGCCGGGTCGTTTCCTGTAGAAATTACTACAGATTTTAATGATGGTGATGTCTTTATACCTTCCGAAAAAGTTGCCTATACCTGGAATGGCGAGCAAATGCTAAGCCAAACAAATTTATTTGCTACGTTTGATGATGAAACAGAATGGGCTAATGAAAGCAGGTTAGTTTTTGAATATGAATCCGGCCGGATATTATCTGCATTTTTTCAGGTATATATGAATGGATGGACCGATGTGATGAAAGAAGAGTTTGAATTTGAAACCGTTGATGGACGCGCTGTTTTATCAACTGTATCTGTGTATGAGAAAAATGGTGGATGGGAACTTGTGGGTTTTACTGAGCTCAACTATGAAATGCCGGGTAGTCTTGTAATTGATATATTCGAAGTGAGTGGAGGCAGTGGCGAGTTGATTCCCGAGCTACAGATTATAGTTGATGCCGCGGAAGACGGCGTATCTCAAATAATTAATGATTTTTGGGATGGCAACAACTGGCTCGATAAAAATCAGCTATTTTACCATGATATATCGTTTTGGGAGGCGTATGAGTTTATCCTGTACTTGAGCCCATTTGTTGATTACGGAAGTAATATGCTGATGATGGAAGCAATGAATTTTCCGGAGAAAATGACTAGTTCTTTTTGGGATGGCAGCGAATGGGTGGAAGAATCACGCATGGAAACCAGCTTTAATTCTGAAAATGGGGTAATTGAATCGAAGGTTTGGCTGTACAGCTATTTCGATCCGTTTTCTGAGAGCTGGGAGCCCGAGTTTAGAGAAATATTGTTTTTCAATAATAATGGAACCTACGATTCCGGTTCAGGTGATCTTTATTTCGGTGATGATGAGTGGTTTCCTTTTTTTAAGGAAAAGTTCTCCTATAATGAAGAAAATCTACTGAGCATGGTTGAGCTTATTTTGTCTTTTACAGGAGAAGATGTTCCGGTGCAAAGATCGCGTATTGGTTATGAAAATAATCCCGTTTCTGTTGTGCCGGACAACGAACTTGCTAAAGCTATTACACTCGATCAAAATTACCCGAACCCGTTTAACCCGGCAACCACCATCGCATTCACACTGCCGGCTTCAGAAAGTGTGCGCTTAGCCGTGTACAATATTGCGGGGCAGCGAGTGGCTTTGCTGGTAAATGAGACTCTGCAAGCCGGAACTCATTCGGTTAGATTCGACGCTTCAAATCTTGCCTCAGGACTTTACTTGTACCAACTGGAAACACAGAATACTTCCTTAACCCGTAAAATGATGCTGGTTAAGTAATTCTATTTTCAACTTTTCAAGAGAATAATTCAGCGGATAGCATGGCGACAAGGCCGGCTATCCGCTGTTTTGTTTGGATGATGTATGATGATGACTTAACTTAACTTCCGCAAAAAGACCGTGTAGTGGCTACAAATCAAATTATTTAACAGGACGATCTGCTATTCAGGGATGAAATTAGACAATTGGCAGAGGGTAAAAATGACCGA
>JAIULZ010000194.1 GCA_022565805.1 Balneolales bacterium | reverse complement strand
ATCAGGTATCAGGTATCAGGTATCAGGTATCAGGTATCAGGTATCAGGTATCAGGAATCAGGTATCAGGAATCAGGTATCAGGTATCAGGTATCAGGTATCAGGAATATTGTGAATTAAAGCTGATTATTTTAATTAACCTACAAAAATTGGTGAAATATTGTGAATATTCTTGAAAATTCTGCGGTTTTCTGGATTGAAAATGCTGCATTTCAAACTGTAACTTGACTTCCGGAAAATGACGGAGGACGGAAGACGGAAGACGGAAGACCAAGGACCTAGGACAGAGTATCAGAGATCAGACGTCAGCGGTCAGAGGACAAGCTCAGAAACAGATAAGTATATCAAAACCCAGCCGCATTGCTGCGGCATATTCGTAGCCTGGCCTGGAGCCCCGGCGGAAAGGCAGAATAAAAAACTCCCGTGCCGGAATGGTTTTGAAATCAGAGAAGCCATCGAGGGCATCCATCTAAACGCATCAACGTGATAAACCCTACATGCTTTTAACGGCTACGAAGCAATAATAAGCACGATTGCAAATTTTAATGAAGCGCCATCGACGGGGTATTATTTACACTCACACCCTGTGTTCAATTTCGAAATATATCTCTCCTGTGGTGCTCTTTACCTGTAATTACTTGAGTAAACGTGCTTTTAAATTGAAATAGTAGATGTAGCACTACTAGATGTAGTTAAAGTGGTTGAAGCTTCGTTTTCAACGATTTTGAAAGAATTGAGCTAAAACTCTAATTATAATAAAACAGGAAAATCTGGCTGAAATGCCGGATTTTCCTGTTTTTATTTGCGAGTTACTTTCGAAGCGTTACTGCGCATTCTTCCGAATAGTTACTTCATCAAAGCTGTAACAGCTTACACATCATTCCGCGAAACTCTTTTAACTCCGCGATCGTAAATTGAGCTTCAATCTGTTGAGTGCCTCAGAATCGAAGCCAAAACTAATCACAGCTTGAATAATCCATCAAATCATTACAAGATTCGGAGCACAGGCGCTTTATTTGAGCAGCAGCATTTTGCGAACCTGAACCGTGTTTCCTGTTTCAAGACGGTAAAGATAGACCCCGCTGGAAAGTCGGCTTCCATCGAATTGTACCGTGTGCCAGCCCGCGTTTTGCTGTGTATCTATGAGCGTTGCCACCCTTTGACCCGCAATGTTATACACTTCTATACGCACATTTGCGGCTTCAGGAAGCGCATAGCGGATGTTCGTCGCCGGGTTAAACGGATTCGGGTAATTCTGAGTAAGCTCCACGCTTATCGGAAGCTCATCTCCCGGTAAACTATTGAACAGTGGCGTTGTAAATGTTCGGCTTTCAGACCATTCACCTTCTACACGAATATCATCACCTTCTCCATCATTTTCACCGGAATTTAAAATACGTATTCCTCTTACCCTCCAGCTGTAGGAGGTGAGTTCGGCAAACTCATTTATATCGTTTAAATCCAGCTCCGTTTCTTCAGCTTCGTAGCTAAGGATTTGAGGATCATCACCTGCAATTTCCACAAACTCAATTTCATATACATCAGCGAGATCGACTTCCGACCAAGTGAACAAGAAGTCAACAAGGTCAGTGGCTCCGTCTTCCGGGCTTATAAGCTCCGGGGCTAAGGGTGCCTCAGGCTCTTCGCTTAACTGCAGAAAAAGCGGGTTCAGACCGTTTGTGGGATTAACGGTTGAAACATCTCCCCAGACACCATCAGAGGAAGTTAATGTTTCAATCATTTCGGCCGTTATCAGGTCGTGAACTACGAGGGCTCGGAGTCCGTCAGGAAGGGTGTTTGGCAACAGTGTTCCAAAAAAGCCGGTGCTGCCGTTCACCATTTCATCATAAAAAGGAGCATACCTATCGTCGGTTACAGCTCCGGTGGATTCCACAAACGATGCGGCAAGCGGACGCCCCTCCGCGCTTTCATTATCGTAAAACAGCACCGCATTTTTAGCATCAAAATCTGAGGCGGCAAAAATTCCGCTTGCAGTACCGGGTTCCGCCCCAAACTCAATTACCTCAACTTGTGATGGTGCCGTTAAGGAAAAGAAGGTTTCTTCGCCCTCATTTCCATCATTCAGCAATACGCGCATTTGCAATAAATTACCGGGTGTAAAACGGGCATTTCCGCTCGGCTCGGTTATAAACCAGCCCGTAAATCTGCCGGATTCGTCTGCGGTAAAGGTAGAATGGCGCACATTTTCATCTTCCGGCCTGAATCTGGGTGAACTTGTTGTTCTTATAAAGTCGGAGCCGTCTGTCTTTACAAAAATCGCGTTACCGGCTCCGTTGCTGTCGGCATTATCTTCTTCTGTAACCACCCGGTTCCCGTAGCGATACTCGGCTCCGGGCGTAAGGCCCTCTAATGTAAGGCGATACACAAAAGGTATGCGGTTCAGATTGTCGTTGTTTTCATCTTGCTCGCCCTGTATAAACAGAGGCATCACAACTTCCGAAACCGATGCCATCTGTATACTGCTGCCAAGCGCCGGCTCCAGCTCGTCAGCCGCGGCTTCGATTTGAAAAACGGCTGGCAGGGCAAATACCAGATCATCAAAAACCGCAACTCCGTTTACAGCGGCAACCGTTGTTGTACCGGTAAAAAACTCCTGCACATCACCGGGTAGCGACAGGCTTATGTCACCTTCGAAATCGGTAGCGGTAACTCCATCTGCATTTACGGCACGAACTTCAAAAGCGGTAAACACAACACCGGCCTGACCCGCAGGTGCTATTGAGCCAAAAGCAAGCGCGACCGGCTCGTCGCCAGTTTCGGCCAAATCGGCATGTAGCGCAATATTATTAAAAGTGACCCGGTCTCCGTTATCGACTGTGGGCTCATTACCCAGAAAACGCATCCGTATTTTAAAATCCGGATTATTGGTGATGGCTTCTATGCCTGCAAAATCTACGAGAAGCAGCTGATATTCCTGCGAAATGGAAAATTCGGTCTGCTCCATTCCCTCGGTTTGCCAAACCGGTTCTCCGGCACTAACCGAGTAGTCGAAAACCAATCCATCGGCCGCGCCCTCATCCTGAACAGCCATAGATAAAATCGGGTTTTGAATGCCATTTGCCGGCAACTCGAAAATAACGGTATTTTCGGCATCATTATCTGCGAAAGGTTGCTTCACCTGTATACCGCGCATATTTGCGTCTACAAACGGAATACCGCTGTTGCCTTCGGGCTGATAATTGATTTCGGTGGGTGCATTTCTACGCTCAAGAGAAGCTTTTCTCCAGTTTGGGTGCGAAGAATCGAAGGGGTAACCCTCGAGAGCCGATTCGTAGCTTATTTGCCCCGAGCCACTCAGCGAAAAGCTTGGCAAAATTTCTGTGAGCGGTGTATTATTCGGCAAATCGTTTCCAAAAAAGAAAAAATACGCAAGTGCTTCCCGCTCAATCTGATCAAATACAGCGGTAAGGCTAAGATTATTGGCCGGCATTTCGAAAGTGTATTCTGCAGATGTGCTCTGCACGGTTCCATCTTGCTGCCAGTTTATAAACAGAAAACCGGAAGTGGGTTCTGCGGTAACCGTGACCTGCTCCCCGGCTTCAAAGAATCCATCGCCAGACAAAACTCCGGCTCCTGCGGGATCGCTACTTAGAGTTAGCTCGAAAACGGGTGGCTGCTCCACGTTCACCATTACCGTATATTCTGCAGTGCTTCCGTCCTGTGCCGTAACCGTATAAATTACAGAATCACTAAAATCCTGACTCAGCCCTGAAGGCGGATTAACCGACACCCCGGTGATTTCAATTTCGGGAGTGAGAGAGCTTACGTCTGTGCCAACCGGGAGTACGGCGGTAATTTGCAGCTGAGCCTCATCAATTTCTGCATCTATTGGTGGCGAGAAATCGGTAAAACGAAATGCGGTTATACTCTTCGAAGCATCGAGGGCAACGCGAGCCAAGGCGACATCACGGGCACCATCTCCGAATGAATAAGGCGCAGAAATAATAGTTTGTGGCCCGTTTAGAGAACCACCCAGATTCTGCCACGATCCTGCCTGATCGGCTACTATGCGAAGTTCAGAAGCATCGAAGTCGACTTCGTCTGCGTTTACCGAAAGTCTGAGCTGCGGGTTCAGCGGCTGACTATCGCCTGTTCGGTCTATTACGAAATAATGATCTGCAGCCAGCTCGCTAATGCTGTCAGGAAATGGATAAACCGGCGCCGGTCCAGCATCTGAGCGTACAAAAAATTGCGTTTCAGACGCTGAATCCTGACCCGAAATAATCTGAACCGGGCGATAAATCTCGCCGGTGCCCATAGGAAAAGAATAGGTCGTTGATTCTGTCTCTGAAGTTACAATAGCCAGATTACCTTCAACAAACAGCCCCTCTCCTGCTCCAGTAACTTGCGTACTACTTTCCAGGACAAGCAGCGCGTCTTCTGCCGTAGTTATTTTTCCAGCCTCGAACTCAAGAAAATCGCGTACCTGCACTTCTCCCGATTCGAGCAGAATTCCATCATTATTTGCTATGGTTATGGTTTTCGTGCGGAGAGCAGGCTCCGTTTGTATAGTTTGACTATCGTTTCCGTTCATTCTCAGGCTTTCCAGCCGATCGATGCTACCGGAAAAGCCGGGCTCTATAATGAAATCACCTCCAACAATAACATCATTATCATAAAAGCGAATACGACCATCGGCAGAGGACTCAACAATAAAATCCCCTTTTATTTCAAAAACATCGGCAGAGCCATCGCGCATACGAAATTCACCGCCCGTATTGGGCGCCCGGATTATCAGGTTTTGCAAAGAAGCCGTAATATTCGAATTGCCTCCCTCACGAACGTTAAAATTATTGCCTGCTCCCGCGCCGTTTACAATACCCGGCTCGGTGCCTGAAAGGATAAATGTTCCGGTAAAATTGTAGGATTCATTAACTCCGGCGATATTCAGCGAGTTACCGGCATAAAAAAGACCTCCGTTATCCGAAAAAGAAGAGCCGGCCGGAAAATTGAACACCATCTGATTATCTGAAGACAACCTGCTTCCGGTAGCGACTTCAACCGAACCCGCAGTTTTTGCAAATTCCAAATTATACGAGCGAAGCACGTTTGATCCTGTATCAATTAGCTGATTGCCATCACCCACAAAAAAAACGTCGTACTGCGCAACACCACGCGCATCCGGCATAGGCACTTCACCGAGCAGACTCAGGTCACCAGACACAGAAAATTGTCCGTTTCCCTGAAAGACCGGGCTAATATTATCCAGAACAAGCGACGGATACGAGAGATAGGGAATATTATTAGCCTGTTCTGAAAAAATAACGATCGCTCCTGCGGCAAGTGACCCAAAAGTGGGGTAATCGGCCGTTGTAAGACGCAATGATGCTGCATCGCTCAGATCAACAACTGTAGATAATGCGGCTTCCAGCGTAAGCGTTATTACATCTGAGCCATTGCCAACTACAAACCTGGAGCCGGTTCCTGTTATTTCCAGCTCATCGGTTAGCACGGCTTCGGTGCGGTTCACAACCGTAAAAGTAGTATTATCCAAAGCGAAAGATGATGGGGTCGATCCGCTGCCATCCGGCTCATTTCCCCAAGAATCGGTTTCCGAAAGATTTCCCTCAGCCTTACTAAAAAACTCAAGAGATTCAGCCAGAATATTTCCCTCAAGGGTGATGTTATCGATGCGGTTATTGCCACCCGTTCCCCCATCACCCTGCGCAAACGTAATGCGAACGCCAAAATCGGGATTGTCTGATGCCCCTTCAACAGAAGAAAAATCGAATGTATACAAAATCGGTGTGCCGGAGATTATCGAGATCTCATCAAATAGCACATAATCATCGCCGTTTAAAGTGTAGCTAAGCTGCTGAATGCCGGCTCCCTGACCACTTCGTCTCGCCTCATATTTAAGAACAGGATCTTCGTAGCCTGTTGTTGGTAACGGGATAAATAAAGTGGCGTTTAGCGGATTATTCACCCTCAGGTGTCTGCCAACCGGATCTCCAAAGCGGGCATTTTCACCAAAAAAGTCGTTCCCTCCCCCATCTTCAATTTCGGCATCTTCAAGAAGTTCAGCCGTAATCTCAAGCGACTCACCAACCGAAAAGCTACTGATAAGAAGTTCATCTACTACGTTAAAATTCCAGTAATGCAAAAGCGACTCCGACTCGTTCTGCTGCGCAGAACCCGAAGTTGCGGCAATTAAACCCATAAGAAAGGTCAGGCATAGAATTCGTAAAAGTCGAAGGTGATGGATAGTAGGTAAATAGTTCATAAAACAAATATTTCTAATGTTTTGGTGAGATTACGATTAGTGCTATGAGACAGAACCTGATATACGATAGCTCTTGCTGTAATGAATACGGTTTAATGATAGCTGCTAATCCTTAAGCATCATTATGAATAAACATAATTAGCCAAGCGGTTATGAAGGGATTGAGCCTGAAGCAAGTACATTACACTGTCTGCAGAACTTACGGAATTAATGTTATCCTTATGTTATGCGAGTCGACAGAACTTTGGGTAAAATTGAATTTATGATGTTAGAAGGCTTTGTAAAAACACTATTTTGTTTTTCCCCTTCCTCAAGCGCTTGAAAACAAGGCACTATTTGTCGCTTTACAACTTTCAAAGACTACCTAAATCCAAAGAGACATTCTGCTAATAGAAGGCTTTGCAAAACCACTCTTTTGCCCGCCTTCTTCCTTGGAGCAAA
>JAIULZ010000193.1 GCA_022565805.1 Balneolales bacterium | reverse complement strand
CTGGTAATAGAATATCAACAGGAGTATGAATACCAATACCAATACCAATACCAATATCAATATCAATATCAATATCATCAAGCTAAAGATAAACCCAAATAACTGTTCATTAACGAATTTGTGAATATCAAACTTTAACCAAATCAAAAGAGAACTTAAAATGTACCATATTATTTTAACCCGAATTGCGCCTTTACTCTTAGTTTTAGCTGCTTCGTTTATCTTTGTTCAGTGCGATAATCGTACGGATAATAGAAATTCCGCTTTTGAAGAGCAGCGGACCGAAATGACATCCAATCTTGAAAACCTAAGAGATGATCTGGATAACAGAATCGATGACCTCGAGTCACGAATAAGTGATGCCGATAATGACGAAGCAGAAAGAAACATGGAGGCACAGAGAAGAGAGCTGCGTACCGATCGCTCGAATCTGGACAGAGCAATTGATAATCTTCAAAATGCTACTGAAGACACCTGGCAAACGGTTCGTGCGCAATCCGAAAATCTGCACACAAGAATTTCATCGAAACTCGATGATTGGACCACGGGATCACAAAACAGATATGATAATTAAATCCCAAAATTTATTTCAAGAAGGTTTTGAAAAACTGACTTCAGGCAGATTCAATGAACCATTATACATTCATCATAAAATAAAATCATGAAAACAATTTTATACATATTTGCCGCAATCATGGTAATTGGGTGGATCATAGGATTCGTTGGCTATGCAATTGGTGGCCTTATCCATTTGCTTCTTTTAATTGCCATTGTTTCAATCCTTTATAATCTTCTTGCACGTCCTGCGAGTAGTATTTAATTGTATGCTCATTTAAGCATTCAAAGCCTTCTTATGGGAAAAAGCTGAGATTTAGCCTGTTTTTCACTTCGTTGAATAAAGTTTTAAACTTTACAGGATTGATCCGACTGATGGACAAAGCGATACCTTAAATCAGCTATTTATTTGTGCATCATGCAGTTTAAATTTAATAACAGCGTTTTTTACTCAAAGAAGGCTTTGTAAAACTGGAGACGATAACAATACCCGTTTGTTAAAACGTCTCCAACCAAAGTTTTACATCAAGAGATTGTATCAGCTTTTATAAATGAGCAGACAGGTTTGCAGGCCTGAAAATCAGAAAAATAGAGTTTGTTGGCTTATGGATAACAAAAGTACAGCAGGGGAGACGGTTAATGCGAAGTTTATAGCCCGATATACTCTTATTGTTGTCGGAGTACTGATAACAGTCGCATTCCTGTTTTTTATAAGAGAGGCGCTTTTAATTGCTTTTGCAGGCGTAATCTTTGCGGTTATTATCAGCGGCTTTGCTGGTATTATTCGCCGTTTTATTCCGATCTCACGGGGCTGGTCTATTGGCGCAGTTGGAGTAATTATGCTGCTACTAATTAGTTCATTCGGGTTTTTGTTCGGCTCTCAAATCGTAGAAGAAGTTGATCAGCTTAGTCAAAAACTGCCTGAGCAAATATCTCAGCTACGGGCGACAATAAGTGAATGGCCTCTGGGCGCTGAGCTAATGGGGGACACAGCACAAGAGAGCGAAGAAACAGAAGAGCAGGACGATTCTAATGATGATGCAAATGGTTCGGGCAGCGGATTGCCGTCTGGTGCAGGCGGGATGGCGTTTCAGGCGGGAATTACCATTATAGATATACTCGCCACCTTTGGACTCATCCTGATTACAGGCATCTATTTTGTCATAAACCCGGAAATCTATAAAAAAGGTGTTGGTTTGCTTTTTCCTCAAAAAAGAGCAGAAAGAATTACCGAAGCTATGGATACATGCGGTAACGCGCTGTGGAGCTGGTTAAGCGGGCAGTTTATTGCTATGGCATTTGTTGGCGTAATTGTAACCGTTGGCTTGATGATTATAGGCGTGCCGCTGGCTTTGGTTTTGGGCATAATTGCTGGCATATCAGAATTTATCCCCATTGTGGGACCCTGGATAGGAGCCGTTCCCGGCATTCTGTTTGCGTTTTCCGTAGATTTTAATACCGGTTTGTATACGTCTGTACTCTATCTCGTTGTTCAGCAAATAGAGAGTAATGTGCTAACGCCGCTCATACAGCAGCGTATGGTTCATATCCCGCCGGCATTGGTCATTTTATCTGTAGTGGCATTTGGTCTGCTGTTTGGTATTGCCGGAATAATACTTGCAACTCCGCTTGCCGTTATTGCCATGGTTTTAATCGGCATGTTCTACGTAGAGGATGTGTTGGGTAAAAAAGTGAATATTCCGGGTCAGGAAAACGACAAAAAAATATGAAGCATGGATATTGAGCAGAGCTGATGGACATGACTGCTTTCAGTTTTCAGGCTCTATATTCACTTCTTTGTTAAGGGCCGAGGCTATTAAACCGGTGGGAATTGCAATCATGGCGATACTAATCATGAGTACCAAATAAGTAAAAATGCGGCCACCAATGGTAATGGGATAGACATCTCCATAACCGAGCAGAGTAACGGTTGTAACAGCCCACCATAGGCTATGAAAAACGGAAGTAAACACTTCCGGCTGAGCCGGATTTTCGAAATAAAAAATACCGACTGCGGCTATATAGATAAGGCAAAGTGCGATCGCAAGAAGAACTACAAGTTCAGCTTTAATCAGCTTAAACGCATTTAACAGGCGGGTAGTAGCATCGCTATAGCGGCTAAGCTTAAAGATTCTCAAAACCCTCAAAATACGGAATACTCTGATTGATCGTAAGTCGACTCCGGCAGTAAGGTAAAAAGGCACAATGGCAAGCAAATCAATAATGCCGTAAAAGCTGAAAATATACTTTCGTTTGCTGTCTGCTACATAAATTCTGAGCAGGTATTCTACAGAAAAAATGACAACAACAACAATTTCAAAGAAAACAAGGGCTCTCAGAATATTCTGACTCAAATCCGGAAGGGTTTCAACCGATAGGCTGATTACCGAAAGGATAATCAAACCCATAATAAAAAGGTTGAATATTTTCCCTGCGGCGGTGTCTTCTCTTTCTACTATATCTTTTAGCCTCTTCTTCATCTAATCGTTTGTCTGCATTTCGCATTAATTAATAGTATGAAAAACTTAATATAAGCGGTATAAAGCATTATGCCGCATCAAATTGACCAAGGCGTTCTTACAAAACACCGATAAATTAAAAGAGAGATGAGTACAACTAAATCTATTAATTCTCCGAACGATATTGACCGCACCGGATGGAAAAAAGTGTTGATTAGAGTGAAAGAGCGCATTGTCGAAGATAATGTACCTATCGTATCTGCTGGCGTTGCATTTTACGCGTTTCTGGCAATATTCCCCGGAATTATGGTGCTGTTTTCTATTTATGGATTGGCATTAGACCCCGAATCGGCTGAGAGACAAATAAGCAGATTGTCAGAGATTTTGCCCGAGCAAACCATTACAATAATAGAAGGGAGGATGGAAAATTTAATGGAGACCTCTTCACGAGCGCTTGGCTGGGGAACCGTTTTGGGGATTTTGATTGCTTTCTGGAGCGCCAATAACGGAATTAAATCTCTGCTTACCGGCCTTGATGTAACCTACAGGGTGGAAAACGGCAGGGGATTTTTCAAGCAAAATGCGCTGAGCTTTTTATTCACACTCGGTACCATAGCTGTGATTATCGTGAGTCTGGCGTTTATTGTGATTTTTCCACTGCTGGTAAATACCATCGGTTTACCCGGTACTTTTGGAAGTGTGATAAGCTGGTTGCGATGGCCCATTTTGGCTGTAATTGTTATTTCGGCCATAAGCCTGACCTACCAATATGGTCCGGCGCGGGAAACGCCAAAATTTCAGTGGGTGGTTTATGGAGCAACCGTGGCAACGCTGCTGTGGCTTGTTGCCTCCTGGGGATTTTCCGTTTATGTAAATAATTTCGGAAATTTTAGTGAGCTCTATGGCTCTTTATCGGCGGTGGTCATTTTGTTGTTCTGGCTATTTATAACAAGTTTCATCATTCTTTCAGGAGGCGAACTAAATCGCGCAATGGAAGCTTACGCCAAAAATGAGCTTGAAGTATCGAAAGCCAAATCAGTTTCCACTTTGTAGCGCGTGAAAAGCTCAATTTGTTCTTATTTACTATCAGGCATCAAAAAATCAAACCACCCACATCACCAGAAACCAAAAAGCTATTGCAAATACGATACTCACCAGAGCCGGAACAAAGGTCCATTTTAAGTGACTGGAAAAGGTGATGGTGATCCCGTATCGCTGCGCCTGCTCCGCTACGATGAGGTTTGCGATGGAGCCTATAAGCACCAGGTTTCCGGCAAAGGTACTGGTGAGCGATAGCAGATAGGCCAGCTGCGTTTCGCCCTCCGGCCATTCGGCCATCAGCAGCATTACGGCCGGCACATTACTTACTAAAATGCTCAGAATAACCCCGGAACCCGCAATGAAGCCCGGCTCATAAAACCCGATGTCTGCCGATTCGAACAGGTAAAGCAGCGCCCCCATGCCACCCGAGGCACGAAAGCCTTCAACCAGCAAAAACAAACCCGCAAACAGAATGAGCAGCGGCCAGTCTACCAGCGTCATGAAGCGACTGGTAACCAATTTACGACTCATCAGCAGAACCGACGCGATGCCGAGGACCGTAACAAAATGTGGAATCGGCGAGAAAAACAGCGCCACAAGGATTATTGTTAGGATGATGGCTTTAGAGGTCTGATGACGGTCCCACTCGGTATCGGCTTCTATTTTTACAGAAGTACTTGCCATCTCGCCCGAAACCAACGGCTGATGCCGGAGTCCCCACCAGCACAGATACGCAAGGGAAACCAGGGCAGGAGGCGCGCACCAAAGCAGAAAAAGCCCGAAATCGAGCCCGGCTTTCTGCCCGATAAACATATTCTGCGGGTTCCCGATGAGGGTCATGCCCGAGCCAATATTGCTTGATGCCGCAAGCGCAAAAAGAAAAGGAAGCGGATTCCAGCCACGCTTAAGAGTAATTTGAACGATGACCGGAGTAAGCGCAAGGCAGATTACATCGTTGGAAAGCAGGGCGGAGAGGCCAGCAGATAGAAAAATCATCACTATCATAAAGCGCCCGGGAGTAAGCGTGCTTTCTCCGATTTTGCGGGTAACCATAGTGTAAAAGCCGCCCATTTTGAACTGCGCGGAAAGCAGCATCAGCCCGAACAGGATAATCAGTGTGGGAAAGTCGACCGATAGAATGGCGTTATCAAGATCGATTACGCCGGTAACCAGCATCAGCATGCCGCCAAGCAGGGCGATGCCCGTACGGTCGATCGCCATACCGGGAACCCTTCCAAGAGCAATCCCCGCATAGCACAGCGTAAAAATAAAAATTCCGGTATAATTGATTTCCATACGTAGGGCCTAAAATACTGAAAATAATTTCACGCAAGGACGCCAGGATGCTAAGATTTGAGTCAAATTCAAAGTCACTGGCCAAAACAACTTTGCGTCTCCGCGCCTCTGCGTGAAATACAACAACCCCCATTCAACAATCAGATATCGCATAACGCATATCGGATATCAAAAATCATCACCCTCTCCAGTCCTGCTCCCCGCCGGGCTTATTATCCAGGATCGCCTCGATTTTCTTCATGGCTTCATCATCCAGCTTGCCGACCACGTCCATGGCGCTCATGTTTTGCTCAACTTGCTTTACCGTAGATGCTCCGGTAATTACGGTACTGACTCGCGGGTTTTTCAGGCACCAGGCCAGAGCCATTTGAGGCATAGAGATGCCCAGCTCGTCGGCAATGGGAGCCAGTTTTTTTACTTTTTCCAGCTTTGCGCGTCCTTCCTCGTTTTCGATCAGCGCTTTTCGCAGCCAGCTATATTTCTCGAGATCCAGGCGCGAGCCCTCCGGAATACCATCGTTATACTTACCGGTTAGCAATCCGCTTGCCAACGGACTCCAAATTGTAGTACCCAGGCCGATATCTCTGTACAGCCTCGCATATTCGCTCTCCACGCGCTCACGGTGGAACATATTATACTGCGGCTGCTCCATCAACGGCGGACGCAGATGCTCCCGACGGGCAAAATCATAAGCCATTCGGATTTCCTCGGCGCTCCACTCACTTGTTCCCCAGTAAAGTGCTTTCCCCTCGCGAATCATCTGATCCATAGCCCAGACCGTCTCCTCGACCGGCGTGTAAAGATCAGGCCGATGGCAAAAAAGCAAATCCACATAGCCCGTTTGCATACGCTTCAGCGCCGCCTCGGTGCCCTCCTTAATATGCTTGAAAGAAAGCCCCGTATCATTCGGACCATCGCCGCCCCAAAAAATCTTAGTAGACAGCACCAAATCCGATCGTTTCCAGCCCGCCTTCTTGATCACCTCACCCATAATCACTTCCGACTTACCGCCCTCATAACCCTCGGCATTATCAAAAAAATTAACACCGGCATCATAAGCCGTCTTCATCTGCTCGAAAGCCAGCTCCGTATCAACCTGTTCCCCGAAAGTAACCCAGGAGCCAAAAGAAAGCGCAGAAACTTTAAGGCCAGATTTTCCTAAAAAACGATATTCCATAAAAATATAAGTGATGGTTTTGATGGTGAAAAAATAGTATAGCAGAGTGTATCGAAGTTGAGATAGAAATACAAATGAAAAAGAATTGGCTTGGTGGTCGTTTCGCACATCCCAATCAGCCCAAGCAGAAGCATGGGCTGTAGAGATTTCACTAATGGGTT
>JAIULZ010000192.1 GCA_022565805.1 Balneolales bacterium | reverse complement strand
AACGATAAAGGTCAGGTAGTAGAACCGGTCACCAATTTTGATGTAGGTGATATCATGTCTAATCCTGAATTAGTTTGACCGAAGATCGAATACCGAAGATGGATGACCGAAGACCTAATAAATCACAAAAGCATTCATCAATTAAATTGCACTTTTAGGTCAAGACCAATTCGTGGAATCTTCGCAAATTCGCTGGATAATTCTTAACCCCATTTTTTCAAAGTATCAGAATGAGGGCTCAGAATTTGAGCCCATCATTTCATTATCCCATTGGCATATCCACGCCTCGTTCGCGGGCTGTTTGTTTGGCAATCTCGTAGCCTGCATCGGCATGGCGCATTACTCCGGTTCCGGGATCGGCGGTCAGGACTCTTTGCAGCCTGCGATCGGCCATTTCGGTACCATCTGCCACAGATACCATGCCCGAATGGATTGAGTAGCCCATCCCAACGCCCCCGCCATGATGCAGCGATACCCAGCTTGCACCACAGGCCGTATTCAACAGCGCATTCAGAATTGGCCAGTCGGCTATGGCATCCGAGCCATCCATCATGGCTTCGGTTTCTCTGTTGGGTGATGCCACTGAGCCCGTATCCAAATGGTCCCGGCCAATTACCAGGGGCGCATCAACCTTTCCTTTTTTAACGAGCCAGTTAAATTTAAGCCCCATTTCTGCGCGCTCGCCGTATTCCAGCCAGCAAATTCTGGATGGCAGCCCCTGAAAGTGAACTTTCTCGCCTGCTTTCTTTATCCATTTTGCCAAATGTTCTTTTTCGGGGAAGGTTTCAAGCACGGCTTTGTCGGTAACGGCTATATCGTTGGGATTACCCGATAGAGCGGCCCAGCGAAATGGTCCGGAGCCTTTGCAAAAGAGCGGACGAATAAATTCGGGCACAAATCCCGGTATTTCGAAGGCTTCCGTTTTTCCACGTAAATCCGCTACATGACCGCGCAGATTATTTCCGTAATCGAAGGTGATGGTTCCTCTTTTTTTGTAGGCCAGCATAGCGTCAATATGGGTACACATGCTGTCGAGAACCAGATTTTCGTATTTCTCATATTCTTTATTTCGCAGAATATCAGCTTCCTGCATACTCATACCGGCAGGAATATAGCCCAGCTTAAGATCGTGGGCCGAGGTTTGATCGGTGAGAACATCAATAGTGATATCCTGCTCCAGCATTTTGGGTAGAACTTCGGCGATATTCCCAACAAGCCCTACCGAAAGTGCTTCACCTTTGGCTTTGGCATTTAGCACTTTCTCGATGGCTTCATCAAAATCGTAGCTGATTTCGTCGCAGTAGCCATCATGCACCCTTTTTAAGATGCGTTTTTCATCGACATCAATTCCGAGAAACGACGCTCCGCAAAATGTAGCCGCCAAAGGCTGAGCGCCGCCCATGCCACCGAGTCCGCCGGTAACCACAAGGCGCCCGGAAAGCGTGCCGCCAAAATGCTGACGCGCGCACTCCGCAAAAGTTTCGTAAGTGCCCTGCAGAATTCCCTGCGTTCCGATGTAAATCCACGAACCTGCCGTCATTTGGCCATACATGGTTAGTCCGAGCTCTTCCAGCCTTCTAAACTCGCTCCAGGTTGCCCATTTTGGCACAAGCTGAGCGTTGGAAATGAGCACTCGGGGCGCTTCTTCATGCGTTCTAAAAACCCCGACCGGCTTTCCACTTTGTACAAGCAGGGTTTCGTTATTTTCCAGGCGCTTTAGGGTTTCAACAATTTTGTGATACGATTCCCAGTTTCTCGCTGCTTTTCCGCCTCCGCCATACACAATAAGCTCATCCGGACGCTCGGCCACTTCAGGATCAAGATTATTCATAAGCATTCGCATGGCGGCTTCCTGATGCCAGCCTTTACAGTTTAATACATTGCCCCTCGGCGCACGAATCTCTTTTACTGACTTCATCATAAATAAAAAATAAATCTGTTTGAATTGATTGTTTGAAGGCACAGCCGCACTAATCTTATAAATAAAGACATGGCGAAAGTCTTCATAAAGTAATTTCCTCTTAAGATACGGTTCATAAAATTTATTAGAAGCGCTTTTTTGGACGAAAAGACAGAATGCTTGTTGGGAGCGAAAGGTTGCGGATGGGGGATGGAAGACGGAAGACCGAAGAGCGAAGACGGAGGACGGAATATAGAGGCCTAAAGTAATTTACACCAATGAACTAAATATCCAACCGGTGCCTGAACGGAGCCGGAGGCACCACTTCAGCACTTATACTTGAAATCAATAATGTTGCCATCAATAGCATAAGAAGTAGAAAATACATCATTATACGCCTCTGCTTAAAATTCCGTATTTTACGCAGTTAATATTGAACTTTTCTAGGCTGCATTATTCACAAAAATACAGATTATTGAATGTATAGCTTTGTTCTTCGGTTAGACAGATCACTTTAAGTTTGAAAGTTGCTTTTTGATTACGTTGTCTGGTAAATGGATTGATCTCGTACTTAGTTATACTTTCATGAGTATTTATTAACCGATGTCTTGTCCAAAACCAAATTTCTTGGTTTATAATGCAGGCACAATAGCTCGTTTAAAAACTATTATTTTCTCAGCACAGGCTTTCTGATGCTGGTTGTAACCCGTAAGTATTTGATAAAATATGACTTCCTTATATTCCCGTTTTGATGTTATCGTAGTTGGTGGCGGTCATGCCGGCAGTGAAGCTGCAGCCGCGTCGGCAAGAATGGGCGCTCGTACGCTTATGGTCTCCATGAATCTGAATGCAATAGGGCAGATGTCCTGCAATCCTGCTATGGGCGGAGTCGCTAAAGGTCAGCTTGTTCGGGAGATTGATGCGCTTGGCGGAATCTCAGGAATAGTTACAGATCAAACTGCTGTTCAATTCAGAATGCTTAACCGTAGCAAGGGACCCGCAATGTGGTCGCCTCGTGCTCAGAGCGACAGAATGCTGTATGCTCAAAAAATCCGGGAGCAGCTGGAAAGCAATCCCAATCTTTTCTTCAGGCAGGATAATGTTATACATATCCTTATAAATGACAATAATATAGCGGAAGGCGTTGTAACGCAAACGGGCCAAAAAATATATGCCAAGGCCGTAATTGTTACGAGCGGGACATTTCTAAACGGTCTCATTCATATTGGTGAAAAAAACTACGGTGGAGGGCGCTCAGGAGAGAGGGCATCTAAAGGCATTACGGAATGTCTGCTTGAAAAAGGATTCGAGGCCGGTAGACTTAAAACCGGTACACCTCCAAGAGTAGACGGACGCACCGTTCGCTATGAAGCTCTCGAAGAACAGTTCGGTGATGATGATCCTTCGCCATTCTCATTTATGACGGATAAACTTCCGAAAAGCGATGAGCAACTAAGCTGCTGGATTGGCTATACAAATCCGGAGGTTCACGATATGCTCAGAACCGGATTCGATAGAAGCCCGATGTTTAATGGCGCGATTAAATCATCCGGACCGCGCTATTGCCCGAGTATTGAGGATAAAATTAATCGATTTGCCGATCGCGACCGTCATCAGCTATTTTTGGAGCCGGAAGGTTGGAATACCTACGAAATGTATCTCAATGGCTTTTCCACAAGCTTGCCGGAAGACGTGCAGTATAAAGCACTCCGCACTATACCGGGATTTGAAGACGTAATGATGATTCGTCCCGGCTATGCCATAGAATATGACTATTTCCCTCCGCATCAGATTTACAGGAATATGGAAACCAAGCTCGTTTCCAATCTTTTCTTTGCAGGACAAATTAATGGGACAACCGGCTATGAAGAAGCTGCGTGTCAGGGTTTAATGGCCGGCATAAATGCGGCAAGGAAGGTTAGGGGAGAGGAAGAATTCGTACTATCTCGTTCGCAGGCTTATATAGGAGTTCTCATTGATGATCTCGTGAATAAAGGGACAGACGAGCCGTATCGGATGTTCACATCGAGAGCCGAGCACCGCATTTTGTTGCGTCAGGATAATGCAGACCTTCGCCTTACTGAGATTGGTCGCCAAGCCGGACTCGTAAACGATGAACGTTATGCCCGTTATCAGAAAAGGCGCGCTGATATTGATAAGCTCATGGATGTATTTCGCAACCATAGCGTTCGCCCTGAAGTTTATAACTCAATGCTTGAGGAAGCCGGCACGAGACCACTTAAACAGCCGATAAAATTCCCGAATTTAATTACTCGTCCGCAGATCAGCATGTCCCAAATGATTGAAACCGACGCCGAGCTTAAAGAAAAAATATACTCAGTAACCAGCAGTAAAACCGAAATTGAGCAGTGCGAAATACAGTTTAAATACGCGGGCTATATTCAAAAAGAATTTGAGATGGTAGAAGAGATGCAGCAAAAGGAAAGTTTCAGAATACCATTAAAAATAAATTACGATAGCATACATAGTCTTTCTACGGAGGGCAGAGTGAAGTTAAAAAAGGTGCGTCCCGAAACCATTGGTCAGGCCGGCAGAATTTCCGGAGTATCAGCTAGTGATTTATCAGTGTTGATGGTTTATCTCAAGAACTAAATCAACCGTTTGTTTAACGTGCTATTAGAAAAGACTCCATTATATCCATTCTGAAAGATGCCATATAAAATTATCCCCCGTTATTTTACTACCGAGACTTTAGACTATGTTAACACTTTGCTGGAAGCATACGAAAAGCCTTTGACTCAATACTGCGAGCTGTTGCTATGGTGGAATGGTAAGGTGAATCTGATCAGCCGCAATACAGATTTAAAGACTGTAGAAAAGCATGTATTACATTCACTTTTGCTGGCTGCCGTTGGACGTTTTGCAAAGGAAAAGGTTTTGATTGATGTGGGCAGTGGGGGAGGATTACCTGGAATTCCTCTGGCTATTTGTTTTCCTGAAAAGCAATTCATCTTAATTGACCGCGTTTCCCGGAAATGTGCTGCTATGAATGATATCAGAGCGCAGCTCAAGCTCAAAAATGTAGAAGTAGTGAATCAGGATGCCGCAATGTTTCACGTGAAACATGATGACTTTTGCTGGATAACAAAACATGCGGTAAAGATTAATGAGTTCATCCCGCAGGTGATTAAAAAAGGGAGTACGCGTTTTTATTTTTTGAAGGGGGATGATTTTGCCGAAGAAGCATCACAGACAGACTTGAGTTTAAAGATACTCGAATATCCCATAGACGATTATATCGAGGATCCTTTTTTCCTTGGGAAAAGAGTTTTGCTAATTGAAGCCACTCCATAAATTTGTGTATTGATCTACGCGAAATTATTAAATTCTACTCAACAGATAGTTATCAGTAGTCTTTTTCTTAAAGCTTACCCTTGTTTACTCATGAGAGAGAGTACTTTCGACTTCAATTTAATAGAAATAGGAATGCATAGAAATAAATGAAGCTGCATGTACTGCAGTATGTGTATTCTTAAGATTAAATGGCTGCCATATTTATCATCAAGAGCTATGATGTTTCAAACGCGCAATGGTTAAGTATTTTTATTCTGTCAAACCAAGATAGTATATCGGCTATCTTTAGCGTACGAATGTTAGTGCAGTGTAAAGATCAAAGACCTTTCATAATAGCCTGAGTTCGATTTATGATTAGTGGCAAAAAAAGAGGTTTGGTCGAAGCGAGGCATTGAAACTATGGGCTGCGAGTGGCGGCACTATCTATAGCCGGCAGATTAACTATATGTCAGGAAATGGGTGCACAAAGATCGCAAATAGGGGTTTGGTGTTAATGCAGGGTAAGACATCACCATCCTGATAAGCTTTCAAGCACCATACTTTTCAAGTGTTCATAAGCCTGAATTGAACAGTGCCGTTCAGGCAAAACCACTAACTTTTGTAAGCCCGGATTTTAATCCGGCAGCTAAATGCCTAGCCTATAATAAGAATGCCGTCGGGCATGATCCATATATTATGATTTTCCGATAAAAAAATCCTGATTATGAATCGAACTTAGCTTACTAAGTTGAACATTCGTGAGATCTTCCGGTAGCGAATTTTCTGTCTGATATATTGACGAAACTAGCTGCTTTCACTTTCTTTCCCAAAAAGCCAGCTATTAATATGATCCCTTTCATACTAACCTATTAAGTCCGATTTAAATCCAACTCAGCTTATTACAGCATAGAAAAAACCTCAATTTAGCAAGCTATGAATGCTGTATTTATTCATTTCGGCTTGAATTAATCTAAGAATTTGATAAATCGTTACACCCGATCTGGTTTTCCGAGCATACTTGTAGATAGCAAATCATATCTAATTGTATCAGTTATAGTTTAATTAATGTTTTTAAATGTTGATTTCGCGGTTTGTTAAGAAAATTTCCTGTTTATTTATGGTTTAACTGAAATTATTAGGTTCTGTAATCTTTATTTTCTTATAATCTTTTTTTATATACCGTTAGTTAATCTTGCAACTTAGAGAATGGCTTAAGAATCAAATTGGACGCTTGTCTCAAACGCAAGGGATGAATTGGACAAAAAACGATTATTCATTGCACCCTTGTTTCTGTGCATACTTTTAATTTGAATCTTAAATCATGAAATACATTTAAAATTATCGCATGAACACCTGAAAGGGGAAAAGCTTTAAGGACCTTATTGAAAGTGATTTATTATCCGCTTCTTTAAACAGAATTATTTTAAAGATCATCCAAAAAAATCATTAAGAAGCAGTAGCACTTAAACCAGTCGATGGAAAGTAGTACATAGATAATAATGATCCGTGTATCTAACAGGTACATGGTCTTTTGCAGTATGAGAAGGCTTTGAAAAAGCTTCTATTTTGTTCGTATTCGACGCCGGATCAAAAAT
>JAIULZ010000191.1 GCA_022565805.1 Balneolales bacterium | reverse complement strand
GAGCAAAAATAAAACCGGAGTATAGGCTATCTATTCGAGGATTTTATTTTTGCTCAAAGGAAGTAGGCGGGCAAAAGAGTGGTTTTGCAAAGCCTTCTATTAATTAGTTAACGACTGCTTCTTAGGAATTCTTAATTTGGAAAACTAAAAGCGTTGCGTCAATTCCTGTTTTTTTCTTTAAAGCTTTCTTACTGTAGAGGTTAAATCAATAGGCATTCTATTACAACCCTATTTTTAATTTCAGCTTTGAGCCCGCTCCGAAAAGTCAAATTTGAACCACGAGGTCACGAGGTCTCTAAGACTCGAAGTTTCGCGAATGGAAGTAACTGTTTTTATGACACAAAAAAAGGTTACGCTTTAAGACATAAATTTCGAATTAGAGATTAAGCGGAATAGCCTCTGCTTTAGTTTTAAAATTTAGTGAAAGATTTGGTGATAGTCTTAATATGCGGCTTTTAATGAATAGAATAGGTATATGGTATTTGCTTACATTTTTATAAGAGAATGGTTAATTCCCAAAGATGGAAAAACAACATTTCAAATAAAAACGCCGTATTTACTTTATAAAATAAAGTAAGGTGGTTTATTTGAGAAGGACGCTTGATGCAGTTTGATACTCATGAAATCGCTTCCAGCTTTACTTTTTAAGGTCAAAGCATGTATTTCCTTAAAAATTTAGCGTGTTGATTTGGATTATGTGATTGTTAAGCTTGTTTTTGTTAATTGACTTTATAAAATAAAGGTTATAGTTTGTATGCGAACCAAAACTGCACGCTTGCAGTTTAACATACTCGTATAAATTAATAATCTGATGATTACCAAAGAATTCACGCCAAAAAGAACCATTTGTAAAGTGCTGGTACAAATTCCTCAGGATTGGGCCGATCAGGAAGCCGCAATCGTGGGTGATTTCAACAGCTGGGATCCAACCGCTAACAAGCTTGAGAGAAAAAACGGCAACTGGGAAACCGTGTTGAGATTAAAGCCAGAAAGCGAAATCCGCTTTCGCTATTTGCTCGATGGCAGCAGATGGGCAAACGACGAGTCTGCCGATGCTTTCGAAGATAACGAGCATGGCGAGCAGGATTGTGTACTTACTGTAGGTAAGTAGTTCCCGCTAAATTTTACGGGCATATAATTTACTCGTATTTAGATAACAAGATCTTAAGCTCCTGTGCTATTGCACGGAGCTTTTTTTATATGCAAATTCAGGGATGGATTTAAAAACAGAAAAAACGGCGAATTGGTTTAATAGCCAATCTTATTATCAAAATCTGAATACAAAGTATCTCGGGCACGAGTTGCTTGCATTTCATGAGTTAGCTTCCACAAATGCATTATTTAAAAATCTTAATCGGGAATGTGCATCTCATGGCATGGTTTGTTTAACCGAGAGCCAGTTAAAAGGGGTTGGGCAGAGAAACAGGGTGTGGGAATCTGAGGCGGGTAAGAGTCTTACTTTTTCCTGTTTATTGAAACCCAAAGATACCGATCGTCTTCAGCTGTTGCTCCAAGCGGCTGCATTCGCAGTAGCGCAGGTTTTAAAAAAAGAGTTTAACATAAATACGCAGATAAAGTGGCCTAATGATTTACTCGCGGGCGGTAAAAAGCTTTGCGGTATTTTAGCTGAAGGGGTGTTTGTCGGGCAACATCTTAGTCATTTCATTATTGGCATAGGGCTGAATGTCAACAACTCTTTTAAGGATGCAGATACAGTTGAAAATTCTATCTCTTTACTACAAATACTCGGTAAAAAAATAGAGTTATTGCCATTAATTTGTTCTGTTTTATCAGAGATAGAAATGGTTTATGAACGATTCGAACAAAGTGATAAAACCCTTGTTACTGATATTAACAGAGTTCACAGAGGGTATGGACTTTGGAATACGCTTGTAGTTGAAGGAAACGAACTGGAAGAACCGGCCAAGTTTTTAGGGCTCGATCTTAAGGGCTATCCTGTATTTTTGAGTAATAGCGACGATGTGTTGCGTTTTACAACGTCAGAAGTTCGGTTTAAACCAATTTAAGACGTGGAACATATCCCAAATTTAAATCAATACAAAGGTGGTATAGTAGCTGGTGTTAGCGGTGGTCCGGATAGCATGGTGTTGCTAAGCAAGCTGGCCTCATGCTACTGTGATAAGCTTATCGTTGCTCATGTGAACTATAGGAAAAGGGGCATTGAATCTGATGCAGATGAAAAAATGGTTCGCGATTATTGCACTTCCTGTGGCATACCCTTTTTATGTAGTTATTTTGATGAAGATTATTATTCTGATAAAATAGCTTCCAAAAATTTTCACGAAAAAGCCAGGGTATGGCGGTATTCTTTTTTTGAAAAAATTCGAAAGGGTTTTGGCTGTAATTGGATAATGACAGCCCATCATAAAGATGATCTGTATGAAACAATGCTGTTTTCATTATTCAGGCTACAGCATGCTGCTCCGCAAAGAGTAATGGAGATGGAAAGAGGGGTTCTGGTTCGTCCGCTGCTCAAAACGGATAAGTCCGAAATTCTCTCCTTTGCAGATATAAACGATATTCCCTACAGAATAGACGATAGCAATAGTGAAAATAGATACACACGAAATGCAGTCCGAAATAAACTTGTGCCTTTGCTACGGGAACATTTTTACGGTTGGGAAAAAGCGATTGATCATCACGCAGAGCTGTCTTTGAGAGCATCTGAGGCTGTTAATTTTGCGCTCAGGTGTATATTGGTCGATTTTCGCGAGAATGAGGCTATTTTTGCATCTGATTTTCATAAAGCCGGGGTAGAATTACAAAAGCAGCTTATCGCATCATGGATGGAAATGGTAAAACCCGGTTGCTCTAAACAAGCTGTAACAAATAGGTTAATGCAATACCTGCACACCATAGATTCGGGAAAGGGCTTTGATCTTGGTGCTGGTTTGCGCTTGGAAAAACAAGGGGAGTTTTTTGTTTTATATGAAGTTAAGGTCTTGAATCAATAGCCGGGATTCGAAACTGCAGTAAAAGTGTGAATGGGTACCGATCGAAAATGGAAGGCGATTTTTTGATGCAATGCCGGATCAGGTTATATTTAAGCTTTATGCAAGCCACCTTATTTTACAACAATATTCACCTAAATATATGAAGTTTGTCTAAGCCCAAATCTTCCACGAGTTTTTACACACCGGAAACAGTTAGCTGTAATAACGAAACATTTAAGCTGCTGCTGAGTCATGAGGAAATTAATAATCGAATTTCAGAACTGGGCGCAGCTATCGATGAAGATTATCGTGATAAAAAGCCTATTTTAATTGGTATTCTTAACGGTGCGTTTATCTTTCTGTCCGATTTAATGCGCCACATTACCATTCCTTGCGAAGTAGATTTTTATAAGCTAAGCAGCTATGGAGATGCTAAAGTATCATCGGGTAACGTAAAACAAAGAAAAGATATAGACGCAGATATAACCGGCAGGCACATTATTATTGTAGAAGACATCGTAGATACTGGTCTTTCAGCAAATTATATCATGAATATTGTTGAACAGAAAAATCCGGCATCTGTAGAAATAGTTACGCTTTTAAAAAAACCGGAAGCTCTTAAATATCATGTGGATGTAAAGTACGTTGGTTTCGAAATACCCACGCTTTTTGTGCTTGGCTACGGCCTCGATTATGCGCAGGAAGGAAGAAATCTGGCACAAATTTATGTTCTTGATGAGAAGGCTGCGAAAAACAGTTGATAAGAGTTTAAGTTTGTCTTATATTTGCTATCTGCTCAGGAGAGATGGCTGAGTGGTCGAAAGCGGCACCCTGCTAAGGTGTTATACCCTTCCCGGGTATCGAGGGTTCGAATCCCTCTCTCTCCGCAGTTTTTAGCCCTGATTTTTTCCAAAATCAGGGCTTTTTTTTTGAGCAAAATTTATCAGTATTTCGCAACAAATGTAATTTGGCCCTCAAACAGAAGAGAGTCTGGGTTATTAAAGTAGCAGATATCCCGCATTTATCAGATATCTTGTTCAAAGTTTTTAATGAATAATGTGGATGGAATTTGTTTCCAAATAGCGAGGATTATTCGTAAATGCCTGGTTCTTTAAGCTTCAGGCCTGAAAGATCGCTCCTTTTCCAAAGCATTCAGGATGCTTTTTTCAGCTAGCCACGGGAAATAGCGACTCAATAATGCTCCTATTTTTGCTCTTTGGGGTAAAATTATAATTCCTTTATCGGCTTCAATTTGCTTTAAGGCATCTATTGTAAACTGCCTCAGACTGTATGGCTTACCGGCAAGTGTACTCAGGTATCGAACAGTATCCGGAATCCATGGAACCGTTGGTAAATCTACCGGGTTCGATGCCTTAAGAATGGGAGTTTCTATAGCGGCAGGGCATAGTACATTTACTTGTATACCGTACTTTCTTGCTTCTAAACGCAGGCTGTTAGACAGGCCAACAATAGCATGCTTAGTCATACTGTACGGAGCCATCAGGGGTAGAGGGCCAACTCCTGCAAGAGAAGATGTATTTATTATAATCCCCGATTTATTTTGCACCATCTGGGGATAAACCAAGTGAATTCCATTTAAAACACCTTTAATATTTATGTCAATAATTCTCTCCCATAGCTCATAATTCAGTTCGTATGCTTCTCCTGCAATGCCAATTCCCGCATTATTAAACAAGGCATCAATTTTTCCTTTCTGCAATAAAATGTGATTTATAATTTGCTGATAAGCGCCTAAATCTCTAACGTCGAGTTTATGAAACGAGGCTTTTTCGCCACAAGACCGTGCTACTTCAATTCCAAGTTCTTCATTAGTGTCAAGGATATATACATAGCTTCCTTTGCGCGTTAAGTTTAATGCGAATTCACTTCCAATTCCTGAAGCTCCTCCAGTTATAATTACAACTTTATTCATCCACATATAAATGCCTTATTTCGTGAATTAAGAATGAGGGGAAATCGATTTTACTCATTTTATTGTCGTGTTACCAGTAAAATAAATTGATTTATATAAGCTCAACTTTAACAATTTGAGCTTCGGGGTTAACATTCTGTCTTTACAAATTAATGGTCGTTCCAGGTATCAGGCTTTTATCCTTTAGCGTTTGTTTTTTTCTTCAATCCAGCGTGTCATATAATCGCTGCTTCGTAAACTTTGGTGCCAGATTACACTCCCTAAAAAATGGCCATTCCGGTGTTCCTTTAAATTGCTCAGAACGTGGGTTAATTTTGCCATGAGATCACCATCCGCTTTAGTTTTGCTAAATTTTTGTTGTAGCAGCTCTTGGGATTCTGTCAACAGTCGTAGCCATTCGGTATCATCCTGCAGGAAATGAAGCGTTTTACGGATGAAGTCATCATAATCAGAACCTACGCACAATTGCCATAATGGGGTATTTGCCTCGAATATCCCTTCCGCTGCGTATGGACTGCAAATTACAGGCGAACCGGTCGCAATCGATTTCAATACTTTTCCCTTTATTCCGGCCCCAAAAGTAAGCGGTGCAAGTACTAGCCGGCAAGACCTGATATGCTCTATTAATTCTGCCTCCTTAAGGTGACCATGGTAATGTATTCCCTCAGTTTTGCGCAATTTGCCGGCAATATGGCTATCGGCATAGGTGCCCGCTATGTGGAGAACTATATCTTTATTCCGTCTGCGAATTTCAGGCAGTAAGTAGTTTGCAAGAAGGTTAACAGCATCTTTATTGGGTTTATGATGAAAATTTCCAAAAAACAAAAGGCCGGATTTTTGATCTGCAGATATCATTTTTTCTTGGTGGAACTTTTCACAAACAGGATGATAATGCAAAATTTGTGAACTTAGGCCAATTTTGCGACTCAATAGCTCATATTCAAACTCTGATGTTACAAGGGTGAGATCGCATCTTAAAATAGAGGCCAGTTCACGTTTAAAAGTATCGCTGTTGGCTAGGTCTGTCTGTGAGTCGGCGGCTCTAAAATGATTTTCAGCACCGGGTTTTTTTGCAGACTGTTCCCGGTTTCTGCGAAGGAAATGCAGGTCTTCGGTGTTAAGAACACGTAAGGCATCGGGGCAAGCAGATAATACTCTGGATGAAAACTGTTCTTCAGCAAAAAAACGGTCAAAAAGCACAACTTTTGGCTGGAAATCATAGATTAGTTTGTCAAAGCTGGAAGAGTTGACCTTAATACTGGCTACAGATGCAAGTTTTGGAAGATCCAAGCTGGTGTGTTTACTGTTTTCCGCCGTACAGGCAAAAAGAATTTTTGCATCCCGAATTTTGTTAAGCACCCCGAGAAGTTGCATCATGTGAACGCCTGCCGCTGATGTTGTAGGCTCCGGCCAAACGTTTGCTACAATTAGTATTTTCATAACGCTTATGTATCAGCAGATTTTTTTTTAAACACAAGAATATGGAAGAGGTGATGGACAAAAGAGGGCGGGGGCAAAGACTTCGTCTATATCGGAATTAATTAAAAGATTAATCGTTCTTAAATGATTAAAAAATTAAAGTCGTCGTAAATAGAAAGTATGTGCATGTTTCTAAGTTTAATAATAAATTAGAATTGTGCCTAAAGTATAATGATCTTGAACGAAGATACGGGAGTTTAAAAGATTTATCGCAGAGGCTTGCATTACCTGGAATAATTTAATCTTCTATCCACTTTAAATAGATTTCACTAAGCCCGAGTCGAAGCCTAAAAAAAAGGACTTCGAACACATACTTTGAGGTTTTATTGAACTTCTTTTCGCCAGCTTATTAAGCTAAGTTCTAAATGTCATTACAATTCTTTTTAACATTACCAGCCGGAAGTAGTTTTTGGGAGTAAATTGCTATTAGAAGGCTTTGAAAAAGCTTCTATTTTGTTCGCATTCGACGCCGGATCAAAAATAAAACCGGAGTATAGGCTATCTATTCGAGGATTT
>JAIULZ010000190.1 GCA_022565805.1 Balneolales bacterium | reverse complement strand
AAATAAGTTGATTTGTAGCCACTACACGGTCTTTTTGCGGAAGTTAAGTTAGAAGCTCAGGTTAAGCACCCCAAAATGTAGCCATTTTTGGAAAAAATGCTCCGAAATGAAAATAGCTCATTTGACCCTCATTCCGAAAACCATGTGGGCCCCACCTCGAAAATGGTAGCCTTGGTGAGGTGATGGAATTCGACTGAACAGAAACAATGAACCAAAATCGAGATTCTTTGGAATATTAGAGTTATGGTTGCGGAGAGAGTTAGAGCTTCGAGGGCAATTGATACCCCTGAAAAGGATCTGCTTCCGAGACCTCTCTTTAGCTCTTAAAATCGCTTTGACCCTGAAAAGCCAGAATTATGATGAATCTATGATGTTCCAGTGTACTTTTACTAAGCGGCTATGGATTTCCACCAATGTTGTCAAAATATCAGACTGTCCTGGCAGCTCTCCGTATACAAGTTTACTGAAATCATTTTCATAGGTCGACTGTAACTCTTTCCAGGTCGGTTCACAATTTTCATAAATAAGGGCTGTAGAGGGATGGTTCTTAAGCCATTCGCTTCCGCTTCTGAAGCTGGCTACATCATCCGCTCCTACTTTGTTTATTAGTTCGTCAAAGGCTTCAGAATTGAAAAAGACTTTCACGTCTTCTTGTCCCAGTAGTTTGTGCAGGTCGTATGTATGCCGGATTTTAGCTTTCAGGTTAGCAATCGGTTGTTCGGTAAATGAAAACCGGACCAAGCTCATTATTTTCTCGCAGAGGGTTCGGTTTAAATGCAGTACGTTTACTGTAAATGGCTCTAGTCCATATTCCTCAATCATCTTCTGTTGAGCTGTGCCCATGATCATTTTCCGGATAAATGTATCTACCGGTAAAGGGACTGAGGGCTCGAAGTTGCCAAGCGTGCTCACTTCAACCACAAGTATGTTACGAACTTGTCCAAAATCACCTTTGAATTCTTTTTTATACTCATGTGCAGTCTTCCTAAGGTTGCCATGCTTGCTCGTTAACTCCTTAATTTCAACTTCGGGTAGTATTTTAGCTGCTTCTTTACTGATGGCTCTTATTCGCTTTGCTACTTTAGTTGAGCTTTCACTTTCTTCCGAAACTACAGCAAGGTCAATATCTTCTGAGAAACGCTCGATAAGGCCATGGCACTTGGACAGTGCTGTACCACCTTTAAAAACTATATTGGGACCAACTTCAGACTGAAAGAGTGATTTCAGCATATAGGTGACCCAGTAATCCTTCTCTATAAATATTTCTGGCAAGTCAAGCTTTGCTGCGGTGCCACGGATGGCATCTGTGAATAGCTTCTGATTCTCGTGCAGGTTCATTTGATATTCCAATTTTGTGATGTTGCAAGCGCTATAACTGCATCAGGAATTGAATAGCTCGTTATTGGGTTCAGGGAGCTTTTTAAGCGCTTAATGGATGAACTTTCCCCGAGATCCTCTAAAATCGCACCAAGCAGCGCCTGTGTTGATGGGGGATATTTGAGAGCGAGCCTAACCATGGTCTCTATTTTGACAGGTTCCAGGGTTTTGAATTTTTCAGAAAGGATACGAATTGAGTTCTTTACAGAAGCGTCTGGTATTTTTTTGATATATCTCAGGCAGTCGAGGTACTGCAGAAGAGGGATGTTATCTTTTGTGATAATGTTTTTTTGCCGGATAAATGAAATCTTAAAGCGTCCTCTTTTAAAGGCGGGGCGTATTTCATTCTTCCCAATCTGTATTACACTGCTTATTTGTGAGGTTAGGTTCAGCTGATTGAAGATGCTAATGCCAGTAAGGTATCCTGTAACTTTACCATTTTCTTCTAACAGGTCTTTTACTACCTGATAGGGATCGGGCGGTAAAGGGCCAAAAGCGGATTGTTCGGGTTTGTAATATCGCCCTTTAGATAGCTTTTCTATTTTTCCGCCGCCCGCCATGCGGTTCAGAGCTTTGATTACGGCCTCTTTGTTATTCACCTCATCTATAAAGTCCTCATAGGTGAAAATATATCCCTTGGGGAGTCTGTTTATCGTATATGTAATGTATTCAGTGATTTTCATGGGGTATTCTATTTGCACATAATATACAAAATGTCCAGTTTATTTAATAAAAAACTGGACATTTTATTCTTTCAATAATGAATACTTTACATGCCTACGGACGCGTTTGCTCAGCTATAGATGAGCAAACGCGTCCGTAGGCAACGCAAATATATTGAATTTGGATCTACCGTTTAAACTAATTGCTCAAAACAGTAGGGCCTGCTTACTGTAATATCCTGATAGGCAGCTGATTAAAGGGAAAGTGCCACGCGAGCCCCATCAGATGTAAAATGACTACTGCCCGAAAAGTTGCTAAATAAACGTCCAAACGGTCCGCATGTGTCTCAACAGATGGGATTTCTATGGAAGCGAAGAAACTGGTCTCCAAATCATGATGCTGCGCGAGGTGGTGTCCATCACCCAGAAGTTTCGTGGAAAAGGTGACATCCGATATGCAGCTGAATGCGTCGATGAAATTGAATCCGGCGAATTCTTCGCTCTGCAACTATTGGATGAAAATCGTTTATGGCGGGAAGGTGTTTGGAGGAGGGAGGGAGGTATGGGATTATATTGTAGGGATTGAGTGGGTTAAATTAAACTGACAGTAATAGAGCTCTGGTTCAAAAAAAATCAGAAGTAGTCTGTATTTAGCTCATTACTAATTGAACTAAGAAAGATAATAGTAGAGGCCTATAGCCTACAGGAAGGTGGTTATAGGTATAGCCGTCTGGGTTGTTCAGGTTTCTGATACTTTGTTTCTGAGGCTTTAATTTATAGGTAAAACTGTTCGGAAAAGTGTGAAAAAAATAGCGAAACTTACGTTAACCTAAATTTTTGAGACCATGAGCGAAAAGATATCTTTTGATTGGGAATCGTTTGTATTCAGATCGCTAAGTTTTTTGCAAGAGTTTAATTACCAATCATCGTTTCTTAAAATCCTATTACAGTCTTTTTTTAGGCTCAAACGAACAAGCTCCACAATCATAAGTAGTACTCTGAAAAAACTCATCTTTTATAAACCTCTGCTTTGCGAATTACCCCAAAATTCATCATACTAACAAAGTCGTAAAAAAATAACCATCCGTGACAGTACGGTGGTTGATAATCCTGTGCATTCGCTAATCGTTCACGATCAGGAAGGACATCATATTACGCTGCAAACATCAAACGATATCGATGATTTTCCTGTGATACTTTCAGTGGAAAGTGTATCTACTTCCGGACTTCGGATGAACCCGAATGCGCCATCACGAAACCATCGTATTCAAATTAGCGGATTTGAACCGGACGAGATTTTTTCATGTCTCAATGAGTTTCAAATTGCCATGTCTGAAGTTAACCGTTCCGGTTTTGTGGCTTACGTAGAGGGAGTAATTCCACAGAGCAGCGAACTACCCTCTGCCCGACTCAACGAATGTATGACAGGCGAAATAACAAGCTGGAACATTAATAGTCATGGCATACATCATCTTGAACTTCGAGGAAATTCTGAAGATGCAGGAGTCCGTTTTACCCTGCGTTTTGCTTATGATGGAGAAGGCCGGGTTGAAATTTCCGGTAGTGATGCGGCTATGTATGGTGCTGCGCATAAAACAGTCGAATATCCCGGAAGAACTCCTGCTGGACAACCATCCGGAATGAGAACAGGTGTAAATTTATCTGATGCATTAGAATCTAGTCAGGTGCAGGTTACTGCTTATCCTTTAGCAGGAATACCATATTATGATTATGGTGTACGTTTTGCGAGCGAACTCTCCCCAATTTCAAGAGCAAGGCGCCATCGCGGCTTAACCTACACCATTGAAGGTGTTCTGCTCGGTTCGGAAAGTTGTCCATAAAACGTGTCATAAAATAAATTCTTGACACTAAAAAAATAGCCCGGAAAATAAATCCGGGCCATTTAATTAAAAGATGAAATAATTTATTGAGGGTGATTTTCTTCTCGCCCTACTTTACTAGCATCATCTTCTTCGTTTCTATATAATTTCCGGCCGTGAGGCGATAAATATAAATACCGCTGGCAAGGTTTGTTGCGTTAAAAGAAACCGAATGCCGGCCGGCCGCCTGATAACCATTTGCGAGCGTCGCCACCCGCTGCCCCATCAGGTTGTACACTTCTAAAGTAACCTGACTACTTTCGGGCAGACTAAACGTGATGTTGGTCGTTGGGTTGAACGGGTTTGGGTAGTTTTGATTTAAGCTGAAGACAGCAGGAAGCTCGGAGGCCGGTTCAGTTGAAGTGGAATTACCGAAATTGATATGCAGCTCAAACCGCTGCTCTGATTTCAGCAAAAGGCTTTTTGAATCTGTGATGGCCGTTTTTGGATTGAAGCCCTCTTTGTTTGAGGCGGTTTCCTGTTGGGCAACATACTCGAAGGAGTATGGATTGTCGGGCGATAGAACATGCTTTGCGCCGGTTTGATTATCGTGCAGGATAACCGTTGGTTCCACCCTGCTGAATTCATTTTTATCAAATTTTAAAACATATGTTCCGGAATGTACCGCTACAAAATCCAGCGGGATGATGCGCTCATCTCCCTGAGCCGCTTCCATGCTGCGAAAAACATCAGGCTGCTGATTGCCTTCTTTCAAAAAGCCAAAACGAATGGTTTCCGGTGAAAATGGAACAGGTTTACTGGTTGAAACTTCCGCTCCATTACGAAAGGTTAATACTGCGCTAGCTTCAAGTGATTCACCTTCTACATTAAAAGCCAAAAATTCTGGTGCTTCCTGAGTGTTGTAGAGCGTACCACCGGCTGAATCATAACTTTCCCTAAAAGTGATGCTTCCTGATGGGGCTGTTCCTGAGGTTCTTACCCAAAATGCCTGAAACGGTGAAATGATACCACTATGAGTAATGTTGCCCGGAAGATCGGGAACATCAAAACCATAGTGAAGGCGATAGCCACCGGCTCCATCATTTGTGTTGACATCATACACAAAAATGACGGATATCATATCTTCGAGAGCATTATCTGCAACGAGGGCTGTCCAGCTAATAGGAAATGGATAAGGATTAGAAGCAAGATGCCAGCCCTGCCCGCTGTCGTCGGGGATTTCAGTTCTGGTGTACGGCACTGTTAACTCGCCTTCGTGCGGAAGTCCGGTTACATTAATCGTCTTCGGCCAGCCAGTGGATGTACCGTCATAAAAATCATCTTCAAATACATAAACCATTATTCCGCGTCCGGCATTTGTATACCCGTCGTCTGAGCTACTTCCAACGATATTGGATGCCGCATTTGGTACTACAAAACTACGTGTGGTTTCATTATACCAGTACACATTTGGAAATCCATGTCCAATAGAAGCGCCGGGAAAACCTTGGGTCCATATACCGCTGAATAAGTCGGAATAAGTAGCACCGGAAACGGGTGCTCCAAGCATTCGCCAGCCTTCATTCGGGCCGGAAATTGAAGCAAAAAAAGACGGATCGGGGCAGGTTCCCCAAAGTGGCCGGCTATTGGGCATCACCCAAGCTGACGCGTTTAAAGCAAAACCTGAAGGTTCAGTAGCTATCAGCTCAACACACCACGAACTCAGATTCTGATTGAAACTCCCAGCAGAGTTAAACATGCCAACCATATTCGTAACTTTGGAAGTATCCCAGCTGCCAATGATTTGATTGAACGAACCAGCAGCACGAAACATCTCTAACATATTGGTTACATTTTCTGTGTTCCATTGCCCGATATCTTGATTAAACTGCCCCGCGCCACGGAACATATTATCCATAGCCGTAACTTTTCCGGTATCCCAGTTATTAAGCGGCTGGTTGAATTTACCCGCAGCCCTGAACATATTAGACATACTAATTACATTTCCGATATCCCAATTGCCGATTGGTTGATTAAAGTTTGATGCACCATTAAACATGCTTGCCATGTTCGTCACCGCTGATGTAATCCATCCCCCTATAGGTTGATCAAAAGAAGTAGCACCTGAAAACATGGCTCCCATATTGGTAACCTTTGAAGTATTCCAACCGCCAATAGGTTGATTAAACTGAGAGACATTTTGAAACATAGATGACATATTTGTCACCGATGACGTGTTCCAATTACTAATATCCACGTTAAAAGAACCTGCGCTGCTAAACATACTAGACATACTAGTCACTTTTCCCGTATCCCACTGCCCTATAGATTCATTGAACTGCCCGGCACCCAAAAACATCGATGTCATAGTGGTTACATTTGATGTATTCCAATTGTTAAGCGATTGGTTGAATACGCTCGCATTCCTAAACATACTCTCCATATTAATTACCGCTGAGGTATTCCATTCACCAATCGGCTGATTAAAGCTATTAGCGCTACGGAACATGCTGCTCATATTCGTTACACTAGAGACATCCCAACTTCCAATGGGCTGGTTAAAGGTCGAACGGTTTTGAAACAAGCTGCTCATGTTTGTGATTCCGCTGGTACAGGTTGTTGATAGCAGTGGGTTGTTTACATCAGCATTCAATAAAGCTATAATTCCGTCACGGTCCCGCTTGGTATACTCAGTATCTCCAACAACGCCTGTTTCACCGACCGCTGCATCATTGCAGATTATGGTGATGCCATTAGGTGCAAGCTGGAAATTAGAAGGTATGGCATTTGCAACCGGTGCTATTAAAACAAGCCCAAACAGCACCATTGCAATCAGGAGATTGATGGTTTTAAAAATTTTCATGATTGAAGGATTAGGAATTTTTTATCCTGTGAATGATATCGGAATAATATTAACAACTTTTAATGTAACGGTCTTTAGCATAGTTAACAATAGTGCCACAATAAATAGTTGAGGCTTATGACACTATGAGAAGGCTTTGCAAAACCACTCTTTTGCTCCGGCGTCGAATACGAACAAAATAGA
>JAIULZ010000189.1 GCA_022565805.1 Balneolales bacterium | reverse complement strand
TTGGTTTCGAAGAGCGGTCCGAAGGGCCTCCAACACCTCCAATGCCTCCCGGCCCGCCCACGCAAACCCCAATCGACGGTGGTCTTGGATTCCTTCTCGCAGCAGGCGGTGCTTATGCCTTACATAAAATTCGCAAGCAACAGAGTGAGTAAAGCGCTTTAGCGCGAAGATACTATTTGCTGTCACTACATTTTCTGGTCAGAAAACGGAGAGAGGGCGAGCAGGTGAGTCAGGGGTTAAATGGCGATATAGATCAAATTAAAACATCTTCGGGTAACTGAAAACTCTGCTTTTTGTTTTTTATATTGTGATTTATGGCGTTTTGTAAAGAGCGCTTGGTATTTCACTATTCAATATTTTTTCAGCACTTCATGGTAATTGCATCTGCCCTGCATCGTATCGGGTTTGTTTGGCTATTGTTTTGCGGATTCTCTATACAGTCTGTTCATCCCGCTTTTGCCCAAGAATCCCAAGTATCCGAATCACTGAAGGGTGTCTCAGCTTCTGATTCGTTCCCGTTTAACCGTATTAAGCTTCTTCATGCAAATGATATTGCCGTGGTCGACCCATCCGGACTCGATATTCATGTAAATCCGGATTTTTTGTGGACCGTTAGCGACGAGCCCGGCGGTCATATCTATCTGATGCGGCATAGTGGAGAAGTCGTTTCCACGATTTTTTATTCTGGTGACGATATGGAGGGAATCACTTACGATACCTCTACGAATACGCTTTGGATTCTCGAGGAACGCCTTCGCTTACTCGTAAATGTAGATCTGCAGGGCAATGTTATACAAGAAGTTAATATCGATATTGGTCAGCCCAACCCAAACGACGGCCCGGAAGGACTCACAATCAATACTTCAAATGGTCATTTCTATATCGCGAATGAGAAAAATCCACGCGTGATTATTGAGCTTGATGCCAATCTCGAAATCGTTCAGATTCATCCGATTCAGTTTCCGGAGCCTTTTACAATTACGGATATTTCGGGCTTGTTTTATGAAGAGAACCGTAACGAAATCTGGATGGTGAGCGACGAGTCTCAAAAAGTAGTGGTTACCAATGCGGGTTTTGAACCAATTGCTTATTTCCCGCTTCCGGTTGCCAAGCCGGAGGGCATCGCGGTAGATTTTTTGCGCGGCTTTTTATTTATAGTCAGCGACGAGCAGGATCGATTGTACAAATTTAGTCTTGAGTCTGATATGAATCCCGCGGCTTTTTCGCTTCGGGATGAGTTAACCTATGAGTTTAATTTTTGGTCGCCCGACGAACCCGATTTCAGCTACCCGCCAAATATGGTTTTTCAAATGAGCAATATGAACGATCCGCAGCTGCGCGACGAGATGACCGAGCCTTACTACGTTCCACATGACGATTACAGCAGTGATGATGCGGGCACAATCGGCTTTCCGTATAATAATACCCGCCGAACACGGATTAACGGATTGGGTGAAGATGGTATCAGCTTTATAAATACGGCGAGAGAGCGAGATTTAGGGGCAGCGGTTCTTGCACTTGATACCGAAGGAATCGAACGGGCAGAGGTGAGCTGGACCGCCGGCACTATAACGCCCAATAATCGCGCCTACGCCATTCGTATGCAGTACAGAGCCGGCTTATCCGGCGCTTTTCTGGACTTACTTGCGGATGGTCAGCCGGTAGAATACATACGAAGTACTCAGGCCGGCCACGAACAGCAGTTTTCGGGAATTCTGCTACCCGAAGAGCTGCTGGATTTACCCTATCTGCAGTTACGCTGGAAATTTTACTATACGGGTCAGCAAACCGGCGGCAGCGGCAGAGATGAACTCCGGCTCGATAACATCAAAATAGAGGCGGTGCCATCAACATCCATAGGAGATGAGCATCAATCGGGTTGGAATAACGAGCTACCTGCCGAAAATGCGAGACTTCATCAAAATTATCCCAATCCATTTAATCCATCTACCGTAATTCGCTACGAAATTCTGGAAGCGGCTCCGGTAAGCATCACCCTACACACGCTTACGGGTCGTAAAATTGCGCAGCTTGTAAGCGGATATCATTCGGCTGGTTCATACTCGGTTAATGTAAATACCAGCGCTTTTGGACTCGCGAGCGGAATTTACATTTATCGCCTGGAAACTTCCGGAGTGTCTATCAGTAAACAGATGATGCTCATCAAATAAGAAAAATCACATCACTACTCATCAGGAGAGCGGGAACGAGAGCACCGAATCGCAAAGAACCTCAACAACTTCCGGAAGGTGCGATGAAATGATGATGGTGTCCCCAAAAGCTTTTTTACGCTTGTTCAGATAGGCGGTAAGCGCAGATCTTGTTTCTACATCGAGTGCGCGAAAGGGCTCGTCGAGCATAATGAGCGGCGGCTCGGTAACAAGCGCGGCCGCAAGCAAGGTTTTCTGCATCATCCCGCTCGAGTACGTTCCGATCAGCGAATTTCGCCTTTCATCGAGCTGTAGCAGGCTCAGCAGCTCATTTATTTTGGCGGGACTCTTTTCGTCGCTCCACTTACCTCTTGAGCGCAAAATAACTTCAAGCAGTTCATCTGTATTGGCAAATTGAGGCAGCTCGCTGCTGTCGAAGGCAAATCCGGTGCCCGATAAAAATTGATGCGGGTTTTTGTGGATATCCACATCACCCCACAAAACCGTGCCGGAAGTGGGGTAAGCCGCGGTGGTTATAAGCCGCAGCAGCGTAGTTTTACCGGAACCATTCGGACCCGTCAATCCGGTTGCCGTGCCCGGCTCAAAAGTGTGAGAAAAATTCTCGATAATATATTTTCCTTGCCCATAGCGCTTACTCACCGATTTTAGGCAAAGCGCGTTTTTCTTATCGGGTGATGGGTTACCGGCCCGGTTCTGATCGCCATTTGCATAGCTGTTTTCTTTCGGATCGGGTTTCTTGCGTAAGTCAGACATTTGGATAGATAAAAAAAGGAGTCAAAATAATATGAGGCAGGTTTTACTGGTACACTTTGCGGAACCGAAATTCATGCAATGTGGTAAGAAGAACGGCCGCAGCCAAAGAAATAAGCAAATCTGCTGCCACCCAGTAGCCGATAAAAGAGGCATCAACCCGCTGGCTAACCAGGCTCACCACAAATAAGCTAATCGCCAGCAAAGGCACCCAGCGGATATTCGTGAAAAAACGAACCGCAATCCAATCGGCCGGGCCGTGCAGCCGGTACTGAAACAGCAGTGGCGCAAAAGCCGGGGTAACCAGCCGGTAGCCAAGCATGCATTTGCCGCCAATGAGTAAAACCAAAAAACCGGAGATAACGGCATCGTTAACGCCGGTATAAAAAAGCGACCAAAGCAGTAAATGACCCACAACCAGCAGTCTGCCGGCCGGCAGTTTGCGATCGAGCTGAAGCATGGAAAACCAGGCCGCGGCTTTCCATCTGCCGGGCACCCAGTAAAGCGCATCGAACCGAAGCGGCTCCCTGCCTTCCTCAACGGCCTTGGGGTTTAAAAAAAGCTCGTTATAAAACGCGTTGGTGTGGTAGAAAAAACGGTCGAATACGGGCTTGATACCGTATAATTTAGCGATGGCAATTGCTAGTAGAAGTACGCCCGGCACGGCCTCTGCGTAAACAGAGCCAAATACGCCGCCAAGCCATGCGCCCGCGACCACCATCATCATACCGCCCGCGCCGATATACATGGTCGAAAACAAAGACGGAAAGCTGCCCGTTGGCATAGAAGGGGCCTGACCCACGGCCTGAAGTGTATTCAGGAAAGAAGCTCCGCGTTCGCCTTCCTGCCACTCCTGACTTATAGCCCCAATGCGGGCATAGCGCACCGCCGCAAGAAGGCCGATTGCGGACATCAGGAAAGTGGCGGAAACGAAGATAATTAGCTTATCGGCCAGAGCATAGGCGGGATTTGGCCAGTCGGTAAAAGAAATACAGGCAAAAACTACGGTGAAGAGCGCAAAAACAGGAAACAGGCTACGGAGGTAGTAGCGAAACAATCCGGCCGAAGACGGATTCAACGTTTGCAGCATAAATCTGGATCGGTCCGGAAATCGCAGATGCGGAATGATGAAGGCGAAGAATCCGCAAATAAGAAAGTTAAGATAGCGCAAATAGACCATTCGCTCTCCTGAGCTTTCTGCATGTAAACCGAGATACAGCCCCAGATATACGCAAACGGCAGCCGTAACCCAAAAAGTGAGCCGGGCAGTGCGCTCTGTTTGTCCCTTCAATAAAAAAGTAAAGGCGTCTTTAGTCGTCAAAAGAAATTTTGTAATCGTGGGTGAGGGGGTGAGTCAGTAAACAATTTAAATTAATTCAAATAAAAATATTGTACTTCTGAGCGGCAGGTTTTTTGAAAAAGCGAGCTTTTTCAAAAATGTCCAAAGGTACAAAAAAGGGCAGTTTGCCCGAAGGATCTCCCTTCATTTGGCAACGCCTGTGTCGAAGACTGGAGGTGAATGGTAGAGGGGGAGAGTCAGTAAACAATTTAAATTAATTCAAATAAAAATATTGTACTCCTGAGCGGCAGGTTTTTTTGAAAAAGCGAGCTTTTTCAAAAATGCCCAAAGGTATTTATATGATGGCACTGCTGGCACTGTCATTACTCTCATTACTGTAAAAGTATGAATCCTAATGCTTTTGCGGTTTGGTGCTGATTATTTTCTGGTGGCAAGTTCCGTAGCCTGCTGTGGCTGTATTGCTGTCGCAGGGGCCAGGTGTTTCTTAGTTTTGCAAATTGTTGGGGATCATCTTTAAGTAGTTGACTAAGTTCGAATGCCGGATGCTGATTGATTATTTCGGTCAGTCCACGGGACGCATCAATTTCCTGTATTTCTGAGACTTCCGGCACCGCCGATTCTGCTGCTTCAGGCAGGCCAAAGAAGCGCAGGATTTGATTCAGCGCTATTAAACTGGCCTGTAGTTTGGCCTGACGGCTGTAGCCCGCAATATGGGGCGTGCTGATATCAGCTTTTTTTATCAGCTCCCGGTGGAGTGGAGTTGGCTCATTTTTCCAAACATCAACGGCAAGGAAGGGAGCATTTGCACCGGATTTGATATTCACCAAATCCTCTTCATTTAGCACTCCCCCGCGACAGGCGTGTACGATGCACTGCTGTTTTTCCGGCCTGAATTCCCTCATTCCGAACATCCCAAAAGTTGGCCAATCAGATTCGTGTGAACGAGTTAATGGCACATGAAAGCTTAAAAAGCCCTGATTAAGCACATCACCAAATTTAACACCCTGCCACCTACCGTTTGTTGCGTGTTCTTTGGGCGGATCGGTGGTTAGAAATGGAATTTCCAGTTGGTTCAGGATTTTGGCCAAATGTGTTCCGGTATTTCCCATACCGATAATGCCTGCTCCAGCCTCACGAATTCGTGATAACTCACCCTCAGTGGCACGGAAAAACATGCTGATTACATATTCTGCAACGGCGCGAGCGTTACAGCCCGGACTGTGGAAAAATGCGATATTTTGCTGACTTAGGAATTCAGTATCTACATGATCGATTCCGGCTGTGGCGCTTGCCACGACCTTCAAACGGTCAGGAAAATCATCAAAACGAGAACGGGTGATCCGAGTTACGGTACGTATAAGCAGTGCATCTGCGAAGGGTAGAAATTCATCAAGCTCTTCGTCGCCGGAGTAGCGAATTAGTTTTACCGGAGATGTAGTGGTCTTGGCATTTCTGCTGACATCCCCAGAAAACGTTTTCTCCGAAACGGAATGAATGAGCTCATTCAGGTAGGGAATATGGGCATCACATAAAAGCGTAAAAGCCAATGCAGATTTTTCTTAAAGAATGTTTAAAATGATGGATAAAAGAGCATCAGAGTCAGATTCATATTCATGCTTCAGAATAAAGCTGATACATCATTTTTCAAAAAACCGAAGTTATGAATCTGAGGCAGTATTCTGTATGGAAGTGCATCATCATACAAGCTTTTCCAAAATCACTAAATGAGACAGACTCTCACCTTTTCAGGTATCAGGTGGTTCTTCTTCCCGGCGACGGGCGATTGCGCATGCTCTTGGGTTTATCCAGAATTTCCTTCACAATAACGGCTTCGGCGAGTGCTTCTCGGCTTTGAACCATCCGAAGCAAAGATTCTGCCCGCTGACCCGAAATTACGTAATCGGATGACCCATAACCGTCGCCGGAAACTTCTGAGCGGTTGAAAATCGGGTTAGAGCTATCGAGCTCCAACTCATCGATTCCGACTTCTGCCGATACATTAGCACTACGGCTACGGAGTCGCGATGAGGCCGTTTCTCTTCTTTGAGGCTCTGTATTCACTGGAGCAGTCGGGGAAGAATAAGGTTTGGGCTCGGGTCTGGTGTAAGAAGCTTCTTCACGGGCTCTTTTTTGCTCGGCAGTTTCCACAGGCTTGCCCGAAAAAATAGATTCGAGCTCCTGCATAGCTTCTTCCCAGCTTTGTGGCTCTTTTTGAGATAAGGTATCGCTACCGGCCGCGCGGGCATCACGCTGTTTTTGCTGTTTAAGCCTGGCTTCTTCCTGCTTTTTCTTATTCTTGTCACCAAAAAGGAACTGAATCACGTAGTACGCGATAACCAGAAGAATGATTACATCCATTGTGTTTGTATTTAAAATTCAGAAAATGTTAGGCTCTTTTGCAGAAGCAATAGTCGTTTCTTCAGTCTTGAAAGCGTGCTGAGCATTACGCTTAACAACTTAAGGCTTATTAATTCAATATAATTCCTGAAGAAAAGGGTATTGCCAATCTTAGATATTCCTTAAAATAAGGTTTTTGAGTTAGTGAGCAGTATTTTTTTTCCGATCAATTTGCACGCACCCTCAACGCTCCTTATATGCGTAAAAAAAAGAATTCAGAGTCGGCAGGGGACGGGAAAATGACCAGCGAATTTGCGCGAAGTGCAAATTCGCTGGACTTTTACTAACGCTCCATTTCGCTGCGGTTCTTAACGC
>JAIULZ010000188.1 GCA_022565805.1 Balneolales bacterium | reverse complement strand
TTAAATAAGTTGATTTGTAGCCACTACACGGTCTTTTTGCGGAAGTTAAGTTAGATTGATTTGGCGTTTTCTAAACCCTCAAGCTTTTGCAGCCATCGATCGAAATGCGGACACTTTCTGCGCATTTTGCCAAGGCCAATTTCTCGCGTTACTACAAGCCCGGCGGTTGCTTTTTGCTTTCTGAATCTCGGAATTTTCTGCATAATCCGCTTAGACGGAGCGCCATCCGGGGTTTCATTAATATCTTCGGGCGGTATTCCTTTTATCTCCCGTCTCAGCCGGTAAATGGCCTCTTCTTTTTCGGTAAAATAGGAAAGCAGGGCAAGCGGCTCACACAAAATGAGCGTTTCAAACTCATGCAGCTGCACGTATGGGATGAAGCGCTCATCACCAATTCTCTCACTCATTTTCATTTCCAGCAGCTCAATTTTTTGTCTCCCGCTACTTAGCTGTGCCACTTCGTGTGTATACACGCTTTTTCCTCTTCGCGGGAAACCGTACAAATCCATCATTGTGGTTACCCAAACATCGTCTTCCTGGCGGATGTCGGCTGCTTTCAGAATTCTTCGGATGTGCCGCTCTATCGGGTCGAAGCTGTTCCCGCCTCCTGCCGCGCCCAGCCTTTCGTTTGTAATCCATTGCTGCGCATATACCTTAATACCAAAACTTCCAAAATGAGGCGCTAAGATCCTCCGGCAAAAACGTTCTTCAGTTTCTCCCTCTACCACCATGAAAAGCTTTTTCATGGCTTTCCTCCCAAAATGTTGTGCTGCCAAAGATCGGATAAGCTATAGTCTTGGATCCAGCCTTCCAGCATTTTCCGGTTTAATCTTTTAAAGGATGATGCTCGTCCCTGTCTGGAAACCACAACGACCTGCTCGGCCTCGAACATATTTAGGAGGTCGGCTTCCTGTGTTGCGATAAAAAACTGAACGTATTCGGCGGCTTCTTGTATAAGTTCGCCGATAATTCGAACAGCTGTAGGATGCAAACCCAATTCCGGCTCATCCAGAAAAATTACGGATGCTTGCCTTTCCCGGGGCATGCAAAGCAAAGTTACCAGAATAATAGTGCGCAACATGCCGTCGCTGGCCTGCGAGGCCATAAATGTGAGCGGCGACTGCTGTTCTTTCCAGCGGAGGTAAATTTTGCCGTATTCGTTTTGATGAACGAAATCATCGAAAAACGGTATAATTTCTTTCAGAACCAGCAGGATTTTGCGGTACACCGCTGGTTGATTTTGATGCAATTCGAAAAGCACTGCTGCGATATTTCGGCCGTCTTCGTCGAGTGTCCAGCTGTTATCCACATCCGATTTAGAAACCCGCACCGGCGAACCCGCAACCGTATTCTGCAGCTGATACGCCTTTATATGATCGCTTATTTGGCGTAAAAAGAAATTTCCAGCTTCCGCCCCGATGCCCTCGGTTAGTTTTGCCTCCCTATGCCCTTTTCCAAGATCTGCAGCGCTTACTTCCTTACTGCCAGACCATACCATAAATTTCTCTTCACCGAAAATGAGAGTATCTCCGGCGGCATGTTTCAAAACAAAGCTGTACTCGTAGTTTTCGCCATTATCCATAGCTTCCATGCAAACCCGGCCTTCAATGCAGTTCGTGGCTGTACTTCCATCAAAAAGGAAGCTGGATGCTCCGCCCTGCATGGCAATATACTCCTGGAGATTTCCGGCACCTCCAAGCATGCTTTTGAGGAGTTTAAAAAACTCCATGATGTTTGTTTTACCCGCTCCGTTTGGTCCGATTAGCACCGTAACTTCACCCGGCTCGAATTTCTCCAGAGAGGCAATTGACTTAAATCCTGAAACAGAAAAATGTCGGATTCTAAATCTTTTCATAGCATTTACCGGGTTTCAGGAGGTTAAGCCATGTTTTTTCCCAAACGACTCGAGACGCTCGCAAGCATCTTCTAATACGGCTACATCTTTTGCGTAGCAGAATCGCAGCCAAAAGCGCCCATCTTCGGGATTGGAGAAAAACGAGCTTCCGGGCACACTTCCAATTCCCGTTTCTTTAATAAGCTGCTCGCAGGCTGTAAGATCGTTTTCAAAACCCGGCACCCCGGCGCGATGAATATTTTCGAAGCTTGCGAATACATAGTATGCGCCCTCCGGCCGGCGAAATGAGAATCCGGCTTTTTTAAGGGAATCGCAAAATAAAGTGCGGCGCCGGTCATATTCGGCTGACAGCGTATCGTAATAGCTTTCGTCCATCAAAAAAGCTTCTTTAAGGCCGTATTGCAGAGGTGTTGGTGGGCAAATGTAGATCAGGTCGTTTATAAGACCCATTTTCTCGATAAGCGCCTCGGGACCAACCGCGGCTCCCAGTCTCCAGCCCGTCATGTTAAATGTTTTGGAAAAGCTGGTCATGGTTAGCGTTCGTTCGAATGCGGAGTCGAGGGAAGCAAGCGAAATATGGCTGTGTCCGTCGTAGGTCATATATTCGTAGACTTCATCTGTAAACGCCCAAATATGGTGCTTTTTCATGATACCGAGCAGACCCTCAAGCTCCTTTTCTGACCAAACCGTGCCCGCCGGGTTTCCGGGGTTGGTAACCACAATCGCCTTCGTACGCGGTGTAATTGCGTTTTCGATAGCAGCCAGGTCGGGACGCCAGTCTTTTTGCTTAAGCGGCACAAAAACCGGAGTAAAACCAAGCAGCTTAAGAAGCTGAACATGATAGCCATAATACGGCTCGGGCTGTATTACTTCGTCGCCGGGCTCCAGAATAGAAAGACAGGCCGCCACAAAAGCACCGGTAGAGCCATTTGTAATCATCACATTTTTTTCAGCTTCACACGAAATTCCGTTATGCGATCTGAACTTTTGTGCAACATGAGACCGCAGGCTGGAGATACCGCTATGATACGAGTAAATAGACTTATCCTGATTAACCGCATTAATTGCGCCCGACTTAATCGGTTCTGGCGTTGGAAGATCACAAATACCCTGCCCCAGGTTTATTCCGTTATAGGCATTTACCATTTGAGTAACTGCGCGAATACCGCTCTGCTTAAGCCCTTTAGTTCTGTTTGCAAATGATTTCATAGAATACTTTAGGATTTAAAAAATATGAGTCGAATCAATGCCGAATAATCGTTTCCCAAACCTAAAGTAACGAGTGGTCGGTTGGCATCAAAGAATATCCGCCGGAAAATCCTGCCGACTCAATTACACTTTTAAATCGGCATTAAATTATCATTCCCTTTTATTTTAGAGTTCGATAACACTTCTGGCAGAATACTATTGAACTATTTTCCTGCTTCATGCAGGAATTCATTAACTTTGGTCTTTTTCGCGAAGTAGCCCATTATTATAAATCGCCAAGAATTTATTTCTATCTATGTTTAATCGATTTGAGTGGTTCATTGCACGTCGGTATTTTAGCAGCGGTCGCAAGGGATCCTCTTTTTTATCTTTTATTAAAATAATGGCCATAGCCGGTGTTGCCGTTGGCGCAGCCGGGCTGCTTATCGCGCTGTCTATAGTTCACGGCTTTAAGTCTACCATTCAGGAAAAAATACTTGGTTTCGGCAACCATATCGTCGTTAGCAGCTATACCTCATCTCCCATAGCCCGAACAGATACGCTACTCCCCTTTCTGCTCTCTGTAGATGGTATAGAAAACGCACAGGCCGCGCTGATGGGCGAAGGCATGGTGCAAGCATCGAGCTTTGTAGACGGCACTCTCATAAAAGGAGTTCACCCCGACGGAGACCTTTCGGATTTACGATCGTATATTTCTTCGGGTGAGTACAATCTGGGAATGATGGACACCGGTCGACCGGGCCTTGTTATGGGAAAACGACTTGCCAGAACCTTATCTGCAGAACCCGGAAGCACAATAACGCTTTATACGCTAAGCGAACGCAGGGAAAACCGGGACTTACCCGAAATCATGCAGTTTACACTATCCGGGATTTATCACACGGGAATAGATATTTTTGATGATGCCTATGTGATGATTGCTTTCGAGCATGCCGCCCGCCTTATGGAAATGCCGCCAAACCGGGCGCATCAAATCGACCTACAGGTAGCCGATATCAACCAAATTCGATTTATCCACGCCGATTTAAATCAACTGATACAATTTCCGCTTTATGCAGAAAACATATTTCAAACTTACAGCAATATATTTGCATGGATAGATCTTCAGGAGCAAACCATACCGTTTGTAATCAGTATTATGATTATCGTTGCGGCCTTTAATCTAATCGGGGCTATTCTTATGATGGTTTTAGAGCGCGTAAGAGATATTGGCGTGTTAAAAACGGTTGGAGCTACCGATCGAAACATCCGGCGCGTTTTTTTATATGAAGGGCTTTTTGTGGGCGCAGCGGGTTTAATGATTGGAATAGCGATATCCCTGCTATTTTACTGGCTTCAAACCACTTTTGCCATTATCCCTCTTTCTGAAGACAACTATTTTATGGATACGGCACCAGTAGAGCCACACCTGCTGGATTTCTTTATTGTGAGCGGCGTTACAATGTTTTTATGCGCAGCCGCGTCATGGCTGCCGGCGAGGTACGCATCAAAAACAGATCCTGTAAAAGTAATTCAGTTTGGCCGGTAAACTAAACCACAAGCAGACTTTGGTACACCTGAATCATGTGCAGCTTTACTCTTTCGCGAAACTCGCTGGGATAAAGTTTTCCTCTTTGCTCCTTTAAATTGAGCCTGTGCCGCATCACATTTGCCTCAAGCACCATAGCGTTTACTGGCGCGATAATTGTTGTAATTGCAAGTTGCGCGTCGATCGGGTGGAAATATCCTGCATTAATACCGTCTTCTATGGCATCCACTACGATGGTTCGCACGTTATTAAACTCGCTTATCAGCTTAACTATATCTTCCTTATTTTTTGAAACAGACACGTGTCTGTAAACAATTCTGGCGTGGTTGGGATGATCGAAAATGTAGTCTATATACGCTTCGATCCACTTTTGGAGGCGAATAATGGGATCTGTATGCTTTTGACCCACATCACTAAATACGGCAGAAAGCCGCTCAGAAAACCGTTCTATAACTGCATGAAGCAATTGCTCCTTACCACCAAAGTAATAGGATAGCATTGCAATATTAACCCCCGCCTTTTTAGCGATTGCCCGCGTAGTAGTTCCCTTAAAACCATGTTCCGCAAAAAGCAGCTCTGCGGCATTCAGTATTAAATCTTGTTTCGAACTGGTTGTTGCTACAGACATAAGGTAGATATAAATGAATAACAGATTACAGGCGCAACTTTTTCCACATCCCGAAAATGAAAAATCTTACGCAGTTCAACACGCGAAGAAATCAATTCATTTCACAAACATTATTTTCTGCTTCCCTCTCAATAATTTAGCCCCGAAGTACGCAATCTCGATGGAGCTTTGGGGTAAAATCGGCCAAAGCAGTTCATCTTGTTTTATATTTTAGCATTACTTTTATGCTTTTTTAAACCGGCTTAATATACACACAAAACGTATTAAGAGTAGTAATTTGCTTTTGTCACTTCCGATAATGAATATCTTATAGTAAAATACTATCTGCTGAAACTCTAAAATATTGCACTTCAATACGTTTGTTATGAGCTGTACTCTTCCGATTATATAATTGGAGATCAGAATATAGCCCTGGATTAAAGAAATTATTCGACGGATGATGAATGTGAAAGCATCAGAAAACAGAATTAAGACCTTGCACTGTTAGATAAAGACTCATCATTTTAAAAAAATAAGCCTGTATTAATGGAAGATTCTGTAAATAGCAGTCTTAGAGGATATAGGTTTGTCAAATCTGATCCATGATCTTATATTCCAAAGTTATTATTCACTACAATGTCTAAACTTAATTATTTGCGCGCATGAGCGTTTTAGTTGGAAAAAATACACGACTGGTTGTTCAGGGTTTTACTGGTAAAGAGGGAACTTTCCATGCCGAGCAAATGATTGCTTACGGCACAAATGTAATTGGAGGGGTAACTCCCGGAAAAGGTGGCGAAAAACATCTTGACCGCCCGGTTTTTAATACTGTAGCAGATTCTGTGGCAGGCGAAGGAGCCAACACTTCTGTTATATTTGTACCGCCGGCTTTTGCCGGAGATGCTATTATTGAAGCTGCTCTGGCTGGAGTAAAAGTTATTATTTGTATTACGGAAGGTATTCCCGTTAAAGATATGATTGCGGCCAAGTCTGTTGTAGACCGGGCCGGAGCACAGCTTATCGGTCCTAACTGCCCCGGCGTTATTACGCCCGGAGAAGCTAAAGTTGGCATTATGCCCGGCATGATTTTCACCCCGGGTCCGGTAGGTGTGATTTCCCGTTCAGGTACCCTTACCTACGAAGCCGTAGATCAGCTTACGAAGGTAAATCTTGGTCAGAGCACGGCCATCGGTATTGGGGGCGACCCGGTTATCGGAACTACGCATACCGATGCTGTTAAGCTTTTTAACGAAGATCCGGATACAGAAGCCATCATCCTTATTGGTGAAATTGGTGGTACAGCCGAAGAAGAAGCCGCGGCATACATTAAAGAACACGTTAAAAAGCCCGTTGTTGCTTTTATTGCCGGACGCACCGCACCTCCAGGCCGCAGAATGGGCCACGCAGGCGCTATCGTTTCGGGCGGAAAAGGAACAGCCGAAGAGAAAATGAAGGCGCTTTCTGCCGCTGGCATTACTGTTTGTGAAAGTCCGGCCGTAATTGGCGAGACCATGAAATCTCTTATAGGCTAAACAAGCAATATTTGCCCGCCTCTGATTTCAGAGCTTGGTTTAAAAACTAAAAGCCATCGGTTTCTTAACAGACCGATGGCTTTTTTGTATCCGTGTTTTGCTAAGAATGGGATTGGATTGGATTGGATTGGATTGGATTGGATTGGATTGGATTGGATTGGGGATTTACAGAAGAAAAGTAGACCAATGAACTCCTCAACTCGATGATGTTCACTCAGATGGAT
>JAIULZ010000187.1 GCA_022565805.1 Balneolales bacterium | reverse complement strand
GCTGAATCGCTTGAATAAATATGCTTTTCTATGAAAATTATAAATGTAGCACTACTGAACGCAGCTAAATGGAATGAAGCCTTATTTTTAAGATTTTGATGAAGTTGAGTTAAGGCGTGCCATAAATTAGCCTATTATATAGCCTGCTAATGGATAAAAAGTTTACCAAAGCTTTCTTTAAGCAAAATTCAGCCATTTTTTTAACCCTCAAATTATCAAACTTTAATAAATACGCTCTATACAAAAAACTATTTTCATTTTTGCTTTAGAGTTATTTCATACAAAACCGGAAAAACTAAAATCATTACGTATTTCGGATTGTACGAATGCTGCAAATAAGGTCATCATCCTGCAGTATTCAAATTATAGCGTAAATTCCTTATTTAAGACAGCTGGACATTTGTAGTGGAATAGTCTAAATACATTTCACATTCCGTGTGAATATAATTTGGCTTAATAATTAAATATTCCATTTTTGCCATAGCTAAAGAAGTTGATAAGACAATAAGATCTAGGTTTTGCGTAGCCATATTATAACCTAAAAACAATGTGCACGATATGAATGCGTATTTTGCCTGCTCATATAAGTACATATTGTATAACTCAAAACAGGGTTAATCCTGCCAACCAACAAAAGCGTAACTTATGATTCAAAGCTTAATAAAAAACTGTCTTGCAATGGCCATAATCGTTGGCATTGCAGGATTTCAGCCTGTACAGGCTCAGTCGATTGAAAACCCTTCGGTTAATCTCGATATGATTGATCGTATGATTGAAGAGGGTAAAGAGCGCTCGCAAGTAATGGAGCTTGCCAGCTATCTTACCGATGTTATCGGCCCGAGGCTTACCAATTCACCCCAAATGTATCGCGCCAATGAGTGGACTGCCGAAAAATTAAAAGAGTTTGGTCTCGAAAACGTGCGTATGCATGAGTGGGGTCCATTTGGGAAAGGATGGGAGCTCAATCGCTTTGCCATGCATGTCTCTGCAGATGGCACCTACTTTCCGGCTATTGCATATCCCAAAGCATGGTCGCCGGGTTTTGACGATACCGTAAGGGGAGAAGTAGTTTATCTTGATCTTGAGAACTACAAGCTGGAAGACTACCGCGGCAAACTCGAAGGGAAATTTGTTCTTATTGCAGAGCCAGCCCCCTCAGAGAGACACTGGAACCCTTTGGCTACAAGGCATTCCGATGAACGCTTATTACAGCTTGCGAATGCTACGCAGCGTGTTGGACCACCGCAACAACAATCTAATGCTGCCTGGTTTGCAAGGCAGCAGGCAGCCTATGAGAGAGCGCAGTTTCTTATGGAGGAAGGACCATTAGCAATTCTTGATGAAAGTTACCGGGGCTGGAGCGGTCAGGTTGCTATTTCCGGAGCCACGTTGCCTGCTTCGCCCGAAACACCCTGGAGCGAACGCCCCCGCCCGCATGAAATCGACTCCCCGACTCCGGTACCGCAAATCTCGCTGGCAAGAGAGCATTACGGCCGAATTTACAGAATGCTAAAGCACGGCGTTACAGTCGAAATTGAGCTGGATATGCAGGTAACGTTTCAAACTGATGAGCTAATGGCCTGGAATACCCTCGGAGAAATTCGCGGTACTGATCCGGCAATTGCAGATGAAGTGGTTCTTATCGGGGCGCATCTCGACTCGTGGCACACAGGGACCGGCGCTACAGATAATGCCGCAGGTTCGGTAATTATGATGGAAGCCATGCGTATTCTTAAGGCACTTGATGTGCAGCCCCGTCGTACCATCAAAATTGCGCTTTGGAGCGGCGAAGAACAGGGACTTATTGGCTCTCGAGAATATGTGAATGATTTTCTGCTCGAAGTAGAGGGAAATATACAAAATCCAACATCGGTAACCCGCAAAGATGGCTTTGATCTTTTTTCGGCCTACTATAACGTAGATAATGGTGGCGGGCAAATTCGCGGTATTTATTTACAGCAGAACGAAGCCGTACGTAAACTTTTCAGAACCTGGCTTACGCCATTTGAACGCTGGGGTTCGAATACTGTTTCCTGGGCCAATACAGGATCTACAGATCACGTTTCTTTCGACAGAGCCGGTTTGCCGGGATTTCAGTTTATTCAGGATCCTATGGAGTACTTTACACTATCGCATCATTCTAACATGGATACATATGAGCGGTTAGAGGCTCAGGATTTGATGCGAAATGCAATCATAGTTGCTGCATTCGCATATCATACAGCTATGCTCGATGAAAAATTACCGCGTAAAGATAATCCACTCGTTACGGGTAATTAACCTTAAGTCTTTTACATTGCTTTGCATAGGCAGTGTATGATTAAGCTTTGGAGAATTATTGTCAGGCAATCATCATAAGTAAAGGGTTATAAAAAAACTCTATCTTTAGGATTGTATGCGTTAATTCTTCAAAGCTTTTTAATGATACATGCTGTCAGCTAGGATCCTCGGGAAGCTGAAAAATAGGAAGACGAAGACCGTAAATAATAGCGGCAAGTCTTAGGGATGCTGTACTTGCTATGCCCACTACAGAAGCTGAGACCTGCTCTAAACCCAAATGTTTGAGCATCAAATACATAAATATCCCAAAAATAGCTGCACTTGCATAAAAATCCCTTCTTAAAATAAGAGGTATTTCATTCGTAATAACGTCCCGAATAATACCACCCGCGACGCCGGTTATTGTGCCAAGAATAATTACGTTAATCCAGGAAACACCTGCACTTTCTGCTATACTTGCTCCTAAAATTGCAAATATAGCCAAACCAAAAGCATCTGCGATAAGCAAAATACGTAGCGGAGGTTTATTGAAACGTGAGTAAAAGAGAGTAATAAGCGCAAAGAAAAAAATAACGTACAAATAAATAGGATCCTGAATCCAGAAAACGGGTCCCCGCCCTAAAAGCAGATCCCTAATAGTACCTCCGCCAATAGCCGTAACCACTGCAATTACAAATACCCCAAGCCAATCCAAACTTTTTCTGCCCGCTGCAAGAGCGCCGCTAATCGCAAAAACGCCAATACCAGCAAGATCTGCCCAATAAAGAAACTGTAAGAAAAAATCAGTCATATTAATTATTAAATTCTGATTTTGATAATTTCGAGCGTACGAACTCTTTGAATCTCATCTCTTTCAATATGATCTGTAAGTAAGACTTTTTCCGGCCAGCCTGTTCGGGCTTGAATAGTATAAACCTGCGTTTCACTTAGGGTGATGCCCGTCTCTATGGTCTCTGCTTCGCTCAATTTTACTTCATTACGAATAGTAATAAGGAAATTTTCTTGATCATAGCTATCTACGAAGAGTCTGCCCTCAGACTTCACTGGCGGACCCCATGGATTTTCCTGCCATGTATCGTAGGTGTACACTTCATCAGTGTAAATTTGAACGCCATGTAATCCAAACATGAATTTCATGTCTCTCAAGATTACATCCTCAAAAAGATCCGGCTGATCCATATAAAGCTGTATTTGCGCTCTCGTGCTTAATTCATTAATCCAGTGATTCTGCTCATCTAAAAATAATACGGCCCTTACGAATTCATCATGAAGCTCATCCATATTTCTGGTATTTTCAAATCCGCCATAGCGATTGGTTTGATAAACAACTCCGTCGCTCAGGTAGCCGTACATGTGCCAATCCAGCTCTTTATCGCCGAACATAGACGCATTAGTTTCTTTCATGCGCCAGATTCCTACAAAAGCATCGCTGCCAAGCCTGGCGGCAACATCAATTTCTACAAGGGTAGAAGAAGACCGTTCTTCGGTTAAATTACCATTATGATAAATATGAACCGTTTCATTAAGTTCATAATGCACAATTTCGCCTGCCCTCCAAAGCCCTCGTACAATAAAATTATCAGGACCTGGCTCTGTTTCGCTACATGCTATGCTATAATTTTTCGTATATGAAGAAAAATGATTAGTGCCATGCAATGCCATAGCAGGTATAGAGCAGAAGCTTAGTAAAACGATTAAGGCTAATACGAACATTAAGAGAAATAATTTGAAGCTTTTAAATTGATGACTCACTTTGCTTTGAAGAAATCTGATAGTGCCAGTTTTCTAAAGTGTGGGTAATTAAGCTTGCATGAAAGAAATTCACATAAAATATGCTTATTTTAATTGATTAAGAATTTAACGTTACAATACTACTTTTATGCCCCGCTGGAAACTGAATACTGAGTTCACAATAGATTCTGCACATTTTATTGAAGGATACGACGGCAAGTGTGGCCGTATGCATGGTCATACCTATAAAATCAGGATGACGGCCGTTTCCTCAAAGTTAAATCCATCTGCATACCTATCAACTCCAGATATGGTTTGTGACTTCAAGGAGCTGAAATGGGCTGCTTCAGACGTCGAAAAGGGCGGATTGGATCATGCTGTTCTCAATGAAATTATAAAGGAAAAAACAACTGCCGAGCGAATTGCCGAATATCTGCATAAAGAAACAATCAAAAGAGTGCCCGATGGCATTCATTTAACCGTTACCGTATGGGAAACGGAAAACAGCTGGGTAGAATACTCCGAAGAATAGGAGACTTGAATATGTTCAAAGAAAACAAGAATCTTACGGATACTTTATTACTCGAGAGCGATGAAGCTTTGTATCCTGTTATGGAACACTTTTACACCATACAAGGAGAGGGCGCACATTCGGGCAGAGCTTCCTATTTTATTCGTACAGCCGGCTGCGATGTTAAGTGCTGGTGGTGCGATGTTAAAGACAGCTGGGATGCAAATGCCCACCCAGAAATGAAATCTGGCCTATTAGCAGACTTGGCGGCTCGTAGCGGAGCTCCTTTTGCTGTAATTACCGGTGGCGAACCACTTTTGCACGATTTAACTGCCCTAACAAATAGTTTTAAGAGAAGAGGATTGGCTGTTCATATAGAAACTAGCGGTTCATCTCCTCTAAGCGGAAGCCTCGACTGGATAACACTTTCACCTAAGCGATTTAAAAAGCCTTTAGATGAAGTATTTCCCTATGTTGATGAGCTTAAAGTCGTTGTTTTAACCAAAAAAGACTTGGAGTGGGCCGAGCTCAATGCTTCAAAGTGCCCTGATAGCACAAAACTTATGCTACAGCCAGAATGGGAAACACCGGCTTCTGTTTCACTGATCATTGAGTACGTAAAGGCAAACCCCAAGTGGGGTATTAGTTTGCAAACTCATAAATTTCTGAACGTGCCTTAATGATAAAAGACGAAGAAGCAATTCTGATAACCGGGGCGAGCAGGGGAATAGGCAGAGTTGTGGCAACAACTTTGGCTGCTAAGCGGAAAAACCCGCTTATTTTATTATCAAGAAATGAAGACGGACTAAATGAAACCCGGGATCTTTGCTTAAAACAGCATAAACGTGAGTCTGTATATATATTCCCATGCGATTTAACGCTTAAAGATGATATAGAGAGCCTCATCAATTCAGGTTTAACTGCTAATGTGGCTGTACTCTTTAATAATGCCGGATATTTTTTACCAAAAAGCGTCCTTGAATGCTCAGCAGAAGATTATGTTAAGCAGTTTGAAGTTAACGCTTTAACCTCAATTAGACTTACTGACCGCCTTTTACCCGAACTTCGAAAAAGAAACGAAGCGAAAATTGTCTTTACCTGTTCGATTACAGCAGTTAAAGGTCAGGCACGATGTGGGGCCTACAGTGCTGCCAAACAGGCTTTAAATGGTTACATACAAAGTTTGCGTGAGGCGCTGTACGAATCAAAAATAGGCGTTACATCTATTCTGCTAGGACAAACATACTCAAGCTCCTGGGATGGACTAGATATAGATCCGGATCGGCTCGCTGATCCTGAAGACATTGGCAGGCTTTTAAATATGATTTGTGACAGCTCTGCCAGGAGCTGTTTTGAAGAAGTCGTGATTCGACCACAGCAAGGCGATTTGTAGAATACACAATTATTTGTGTCTCAAATAGTACCGATTAATGAGATAAGGTGAAGTCCGGAAATCTTTCTCAGATGATCTGTCAATGTATAGTATTTAAATCAAGTGCCGATAAATGACCGTGTAGCTACTAAATATTAAATTATTTTACAGCTAAAAAAAGTACAGAAAAGCTACAGGCGTGCAACCATTATTCGTTGAAGTCTATGATAGGGGACAAAGAGAGATTCGAATTAGGGGTCATAAATAGAGTAAAAAAGCGCTCCATATTTTAGCTACAATCAACGATAGACAGTTGAGCCAAGAAAGAAGACAGCCATTCAGATGATGTAGGATTGAGGGCAAAATATAAGAGAATATGATATTCAGCTTTATTGATTGAATATTACTTAACATAATATATATTATAAAACATTTGAATATTGCGCAAAACAGACTAATTTGGCCAACTTTACGGTAAACTTGATTCAGAATGAGTTTTTTAAGGCCTATGGATCTTGTAATAGATTTTAAAGGCATTCTCTTGGGTATTTAAACTGACCTTCAGTACCTTTGCTTTTTCCAGAAATCTTTGTGCTACCAAATCACCCGTAACTCAATATGTAGAGTTTTACCTATATGTCGGTAATTTGCTTTCTAAATGATTTATTTTGTTCCCGAGAATAATCCAGATTTACCCCAAAATTTTTTCTTGAGTTTTTTTCTTTCTCTTGATCATTTACCCGGCCGATTCTTTTTTAAATCATCTGCAATTTCGCTCATTTGCTTTTCTTGAGAAACCTTCGGCATCAGAGATAAATAAATGAATAGATGGCTTCATTTGGCATTTTGGCCTTTATGAGGCCATAGGTCATCCCCTGATCCGCAACCGTTTTATTTGATCGGAATCCCGGGTTTAATTTTGGTTTTTGGCTTTTTTAACCACATCACACCTTAAATAAAAGCTTCACGAAGTTCATCATCCGAGCTTAATTAATAGACGTCCCTCACGGCAATATCACAATGTAGTTTGTTACAAGATTCAATACTCGGGCAAGGATTCTACCTAGCTCAACTTCATCAAAATCTTAAAAATCAGGCTTTATTCCATTTAAGCTGCGTTCG
>JAIULZ010000186.1 GCA_022565805.1 Balneolales bacterium | reverse complement strand
CGTCCGTTCTGCCCAAATGAAAAACTCTATAGCACCATGCTTCAGCTTGGTGCCAACCTCGTCGCGCGAATCCGAGCTAAAATAAATCTGGTAATCCCCCATCACAAAAAAATGGGGAACCAGCAAAGTCGCCGGTTCCCCATTCAATTATCAATTAAAACAAATTGCAACCTACTTCACAAGCATCATCTTATTGGTGAAGGTTTGGCCGTTGGCCTGCATTCTTACGATGTATAATCCGCTTGTGAGTCTGGAGCCGTCGAAGGTTGCGGTGTGTGTTCCGGCAGATTGGGTTCCGTTGTACAATACGGATACTCGCTGACCCAGTACGTTGAACACTTCCAGAGTAATGTCTGCGGGCTCGCTTAACTCGTATACCACATTAGTTGTTGGGTTAAACGGGTTCGGGTAGTTCTGATGGAGCTTGAAGCTTTCCGGGTGCTGCAGGTCTGTTTCCGGGTCTGTGCTTGTGCCTAAGCCTCCTGATGGAAGCTCTACAAACTCGGTGGTCAGGATCATAAACTCACCCGGATTTAGTACAATTTCCTGATTTGTGGTACTAAACTCTCTTTGCTCCTGCGCAAAGTAGTCGTACCAAACGCCCGTTTGCTGTACGTTGGCTGCTACGGTACGCTGTACCACATCAAAGTTACCAATGATGGCAACGTTCATATCTTCATGGTTAAGATAGATTCGCTTCACCGATGAGCCCAGGTTCAGGTTTACGTCTTCGGTACGGAATGCATCGCTACTTCTGCGTAGTGCTATAATGGATCTCCATGTATTGTAGAGATCAATTCTGGCGGGTTCTGCGAGGTAATCGTCCCAAGGTACCGGCATTGGCGCAGTACGGTTCGGACCGGTTTCATCCAGAGGGATATCGTAACCCAGCTCACCGAATTGCCAGATCATTTTAGGACCGGGTATGGTGAAGAAAAATGCCCCGGCCAGCTTCATCCGGTCAATCGACGTTTCGAAATCGCGTACGTTGTATCCGGCTGCGCTATTTCCAAACTGCATGTTGCGGTACATGAGGCGCTGCTCATCGTGGCTTTCCATATAGCCTACCAAATTAGGCGTATTCCAGCCTCTTGATTGGTGAAAAACTCCGGAGAAATTCGACTGATTGTTGTTGTGCCAGCCCATGGTAGCTTCGTTGTAATTGAAGTTGTGGTTACCCCACAGCATCATGCCATAGCGGCCTTCATCCTGTCGCCATTCGGAGAGTTCTTTCTCTTCGCTGTTGGCGGCAAAGTGTTCCAGAATAACCCATGAATCCGGATCAACATCCCATATAGCGTCTGCCATACGTTTTAAGTTAGCAATTCGCTGCGCGTTGTAGCCATTGTAGTTTTGACTGTTAAAGTTGGTAGCGAAGCCTTTTGTGAGGTCGAATCGGTAACCATCTACGCGGAATTCTTCAATCCAGAATCTGTTGGCACGGTCTAACCAGTACTTGATTTTCGGATGATCGTGGTTGAGGTGATTAAACACGTTAAATTCGTGTCCGGGTCCGATCAATGGATTATTTTGATGACCATACAAGCCAATTAGTGGCGACAGATCTGTTGCGTGATTGTACACCACATCGAGCGTTACCGCCATACCGCGGCTATGCGCTTCATCAATAAGTCTTTTTAGCTCGTGTGCTGGTCCGTAAGATTTTTCTACCGCCAGATGAAAGTTCGGGTTATAGCCCCAGCTTATGTTTCCGTCGAAGTTTGATACCGGCATCAGCTGCAACACGTTAATGCCCAAGCGCTGCAGGTAATCGAGCGAGTCGGCCAGATTAGCATAAGTACTTTCTTCCATCCAGTCTCTGATGAGAAGCTCATACTTTATAATATCGCGGGGATCCGGTCTTTGGAAATCGTTGGTTTGCCACTGATATTCCGGTGCTGCTGTCTGAAGTATAGAAACAACGCCGGTGGTCATTCCCTCGGGATACTGCTTCAGGTTTGGATATACGCTATCGCTGATGAACCGATCATTCCAAGGATCAAGCATTTTGTGGCTGTAAAGCTCACCAATTCTTCTCTCGCCTTCAATCAGATACTGAAAACCATATTCTACGCCGGGACTCAGGTCATTTATCTCTACCCAGTACATCACGCTGTCTTCGTTAACAGTATGACGATTCATGAAGAACTCGGGCTTGATTTCCCATTCGGTGAAATCGCCAATTACGTACACGAAATCGATATACGGAGCCCAAAGTGCAAGCGTGAGAGAAGTATCATCATTGTCCTTGTAGTTGATACCATATTCGATGCCCGCTGGCGGAGCGGCTTCAGTTATTTCGGGATTTACTACAACATAGGTTTCAGCTGATACGGTATTCCCGTCGGAGTCGTCGGCTTCTGCTACCAGATTTATTCGACCGGTTTGGGTAATTTGCAGATCATACAGTATTTCGTTGCTTGTTGTGGTACTCGCTACAACAGAGCCATTTGCCAAGAGCCGAATTTCAGTAATATCATCTTCCGGTGAAAAAGCTGCTGCTCTTACTTCAACTGTTTCACCAATTTGGGCAAAAGTTGGATTGAATGGATCGGATGAGGGTGAGGAAAAAGAAATTGTAAACTCATCGTTAAACAGGTCTACGAATATATCTGCGCCTCCAACATCTTTACCTTCGAGGTATCCGCCACCGACTGGAACATCACTGCGAAATACAAAAGCAAGTTTGAGGATGTCCTCGTTTTCGGGCACTCCATAATATGCTCGAATATCATCGATATCGAGTTGATAGAGATCATCACCGATTCTGTCTAACAATGTTTCTGGAGTGTTTTGGCCCCAGTTTGTTTTAACATAGCGCCAGTCGCTTGATCCTGTGCTAAGGTTGGTTATAACGCCGGTATGCGCATAAACATCTCCGGTGTAGCCGGCAAGACCGCCTGTGCCCTCCGTAGCATCGAAAAATATTGAAATAGGCTCAAACTCAGTAGGAAATTCCGGGTCTGTGGTTACAACCTGCGCCATTAAAGCGGGCGACAGGGCTATTAGAAAAATAAGGGTAAAAAGGGCTTTCAGCCTTTGGTAAGAGTACATCATAGGTATAGATTACATCGTGATTTTTAACATAACCGGCTAACATTAAGTTGCCGGTTGTAAGAGTTGGTTTGTATTTCGCGGGCGCCGCCAAACTGCATATTGGTCTTTGTATTTTTATTTACAAACACATTTATGCCAACAAACCGGGTAGTAAATGGCAAACTAGAAAAATGCTAATGGGTTGCCATCTCGGTAGATTTTCTCAGGATTAACTCCGGAGAAAATACGGTGTGAGAAACCTTCTGTTCGCGATTTTCTAATCGTTGAAGAAGCTTATGAACGGCCATGCGCCCCATTTCGCGCATAGGTTGTCTCATAGTACTGAGACCAAAAAAATCGGATAGCTGAATATCATCGAAGCCGATAATGGGTATAAATGTTTGCATATCCTGCATTGCTTTATAGGCTCCAAGAGCTTGTATGTCTGAGTTTACGAAGCATGCATCGGGCAAGGGGTTCATATTGAAAATTTTGATCATGGCCTCATAGCCATTTTTTTCGGTAAAACCATCGCGGTCGGTATGTTCTCCACTTACTATCAAAGATTCATCCACAATTTTTCCTGCATCTTCGAGAGCACGTTTATAGCCTAAAATTCGCTCCCGAACCGGTTTTGATCGGTTTAGTGCCGATATCATTGCAATTCTTTCGAAACCTGATTCGACGAAATACTGCGTGGCATTATATGCACCTTCTACGCTGTCTACACTTACCGAATCGAACTCTGTGCTAAAGTCATCGATTACTATTAAGGGTACGTTGTAGCTTTTGAGGACTTTCCACTGCTTTTCTTCGAGATGGACAGAGGTGATTAAATACCCTTCTGCCATTCCTCTTTTCAAGCTGTATTCGACCTGCTCAAAAATAGAGTCTGAGAGTTTGATATTGTGAATATTCAAATCAAAATCGGTGGAAGCCAATTCATCCTGAATACCTTCGAGAACTTCCATGAAGAAATGATTCGAGATAACCGGTACTACAACCGAAATGAGTTTGCTTTTTTTTCTGGCAAGCCCTTGCGCCATAGCCTGCGGGTGATAGCCCATTTCTTTGGCGATAGCCATAATTTTGGTTCGAGCCTTTTCGGAGACGCAATTACTGTTATTAAAGACACGGGAAACAGTAGCTATACTCACCCCGGCTTGTTTTGCAATATCATAAATCGTTACAGACACAGTTTGTATTCCTTACTTAAATGGGCAACCGGATGCTATGCTGTTCTGCTTTTTAACCGGTTAAGATAAAGTCGGGCAAGTGCACTTTCTTTGAATAATTCGGGTGACTGCCTTACCAGCTTTGGAAAAATCAATATAATAACTGGCAGAATAATGTTTTTTTCTAATTCGACTGATTACCAAGATACTACAAACAAAAATAGCTTAGTAATTTGCTGTTTTTTAGAAATTTGAACGTCTTTGTTGCTTAATCTGCTTTGTCTTTAATGAATACCACAGAACAGACAGCCGGATATTTACCGGCTGCCTGTTGTTTGTGGCTTTATTCTCTATCATAATCACGCTCAAAACTATAGCATGATTTCAGCAAGATTACTTAACAAGCATCATTGACTTGCTAATAGTGGTATTACCTGTTTGTAACCTGTAGAGGTATACACCAGAAGAAAGCCTGCTTGCATCGAACTGTACGGTATGCATTCCTGCAGTATATGTACCATTTGCAAGAGTAGCTACACGCTGACCCAGAACGTTGAATACGTCCAGACGAACATCAACATTTTCCGGAAGAGTAAAGTTGATGTTTGTTGTAGGGTTAAACGGGTTTGGATAGTTTTGCGACAGCTTGATCTCGCGAGGAGTTTCGTTGATGGTGCCGTCACCAATGCTTGTTCCGTTTAATGGCAGGTAAATGGTACCTGAGTAGAAATGGTTAGCATTTACCGGCTGTACTTCACGATTAAGGGCAAAAGTAGTTTGGAAACCATCAAGCGGGAAATCGTTGAAGATTACAGGACGATCGCCTTCGCCAAGACCGTAGGTAGGAGGAGCAGGGAAATCAAGATCTTCTGCAACCCATACGATTTCATCAAGCGTAAAGCCACCTTCTGGCCAGATTGTAAGATCATCGAGCACAAGTTCTGGCTCTACGTAGCGGTAGTAACGACGGCCGGCATCAAATCCACCACCATTGAAAACATAAGGACCTTCTTCAGGACCGTAAGCAATGCGGAAACCAAAATGGTTTTCAGTTGGTAATAAAACTTCCAGATCCAGCTCAAACATGTTTGTATTACCTACACGTGAGAAACGTAGTCTGTCGCGCTGTGCAGGATCATTAAGGCCCGGCGAATCGTCGCCTACAGAAAGATTTTGTGTAAGACCAAAAATCGGAGTTTCAACTACGAGGAAAACTTCGTGGTTTTCAGGATCGAAAGGCTCTTCATGTGTTAACGCATTCGTCATGTCAAGTGGGAAGGTAACGCTATAGGTTTCAGAACCTGTTCCGTCCTGTGTAATAAGACCTTGCTCAGGAATACTGTTAAAAAAACCAATATCACCGCCAAAATCGCCGGCTGCAACCTGTACTTCACCAGCACCAAACTCATGCAAACGGTCACCACCGCCAAAGGTACCTGGCTCTTCCCAACCGTTTCCACTAATTAAGTTCGGTATATAGTTGGGGCTGCTTGAATCAAAACGGCTTTCATCCCAAATTATGAAATACTTAAACGGGATGTTTGAACCAACTTCACGAGTTAACTCAAAAGAAGCTCTCCAGATATCTTCGCCTTCGTCGTAGGTCATTGGTGTAGAAGAGTCCCAGCCATTAAATGCGCCTGGAACAGCTACCTGATCGCCAATACCACGGTTAAAATAGCCAAGAGACTCCAGCAGACTTACGTTAGCCTGGAACTCTACTTCAGCAGTTATCACTTCGCCAGATGGCGGGCGCTCACCATTAAAGAAGCCCCATCTTAGTGTACTGTCGGCAGCCGGAGCAAAGAATACCTTATCTGCACCATCTTCCCACTGTATGTTGCCGGCACCATCGTCGATTACAAATTTGTACTCAACCTGACCGGTTACATCGTTGTAAGCACCTCTTACACCAACAACAGCATCCCCATCGGGATCAAACTGGCTGGTAGCAACACGTGCTCCCACATTAACGCGGAAGTGAACAGCCACAAAACCTTCTTCAGATGCCTCGAAAGGCGCTTGTCTTGGCGCATTTAAACCAGCAAAATAGAGCAGATCGGTTACAATATCTTCTGTAGCATCTTCAGGAACAGTGAAAACATAGTTTCCGCCACCCTGTGGATCGGCTTCCCAACCATCGTTAAATCCTGCACCAACTTCGTTTTCCAGATCGTGAAAAGCACGAAATTTGTACTGAAGCTGATCGCCGGGTGCCATAAGAAGCTCAAGCTCCCAGTAATCGCCGGATACATGATTGGCCGTAATGGAGGAAGACCCCCAGTTTACATTCTGACCAAAATAGTCTTCATCTACGAATTCTGTACCGTTTACGGCACCACGAAGCTGAACTGCTCCGTCGCCGCTTAGAGTATCAGCTACGGTGGATGTGTTTACGCGGAAAGTAACCCGTATCGGATCACCATCCTCTGCCAGTGCAACTCCTGCGCTTCCAAATAGAAACGCAGCAATCAACAGCAGTGCTTTTGTATAGGTTTTCATAGTTACCTTTGTTTTTTGTTATCGTTTACGGAATTACCGTGATTGTTTTACTTTGTCGAATCGTTTGAAGTTTGCTCGCTTTCAGCTTCTCTCCTCAAAGTTCTGATGCAGCTGTTCATTTCCTTTGCAAAACACTGCATCATGTTTTGCCAGTTTTGAATGATGCTTTTAATTTCGGCATCATCACACGCACTCTTTTATTTTTGTTATTCCTTAGAAGCTTACGCCGAGGGCGAAGCGATTGGTGATGCCCAGCCATTCATGCGACTGTAGCGCATATCCCAGACGTAATCCAAGGCCGTTGTTTACTTCATAGTTTACCCAGCCTCCGGCCGAGAATAAAAACACCCGGTCGT
>JAIULZ010000185.1 GCA_022565805.1 Balneolales bacterium | reverse complement strand
AATGGAGCGTTAGTAAAAGTCCAGCGAATTTGCACTCCGCGCTCCAGCCTGCCCCGAACCGTCGGGGACCATTCGGAGGATTAACGCGAATTCAATGTATTCACTATTGGCAAGAAAGGTCTTTAAATTGGAGTTTTTATATGCTTATTGGTCTTTATTCGTTCGCGAAAAATTCACCATTCAAAATTCACCATTCACCATTTGGAGCAAAGCGACACTTCTCTCATAGCCTCGCAAAGGCAAGAAACTTTTTCACGGGTAGGCGGTTAAACATTTGTTGATTATATTCTTAGTGCACCATTTACCAAAAGTTGCGCTCGGCTGGATACAATCTGATGATGAATACCAAATATGAATATTATGAGAACTGCTTTACTCTTAACCTTTTTGATCTTTAGCGGATGTCAGATTTTCGAATCTTCAGATACAGATACTATTAATCCTGATTTACTCGGAGACTGGTATTCTATTGATACGGTTTCAGCTTCTGCGTTTTCACCTGCCAATGTAAGAGTTACCGGCTGGAGCATTTCGGCCGATGGCGAAATTCGAAGTATTGGAGTTATGGATTCAACCGGTGAGCTTGCTGCCTTTGATTCAGATTCAGGATTGCGGAAAAGAATTTTAGAGTCAACAAATGGTACAATACTTCTTGAGTATACGGGTCATCCGGATCTCACTGAACTTGAGGCTGAGTATCGGGTAACTACCGATTCATTAATTGTTAAGCATGGATCAGGATTTACAAACAGAACATTTCAAAGAGCGCAGTTGGGAAATGTTGTTGTCGCACCAAAGCCCTCCAAGCTATCTGTCGATATAGATGGTAGCTCTGCCGAAAACTTAAAAATAGCGCATACCATACCCACAGCTTTTGTAAGCGCGGTTTCAGAATCTGAATTGAAGCTTTTTGCTGAACTCGGAAGCCGCTCAATAGTGATTAGAATAGAAAACTTTACGGGTACGAGAACATACATTATAGGAAAAGAGCAGGCAGAGCTGCGCATTGTCGCCTCCGATTGGATTCGAGTTTTTCAGACCCTTTCCGACTCCTCCGGTACTATTTCTATAGATTGCGATTCTGTAGCTTCAAGATGTGTCGGCGCATTTGAGTTTAGTACCAAAATTCCTGAAAATGATGCCGATAGCAGTCCTGTTCTGGAAAACGGCTCTTTTGATGTGCCTCTCTTTGATTAGCGATCAGATTATGATTATGATTCTGACATTGCCCATATAAAGAAGACCGGTTTCAGCTCCATTTACAGATATGGCGAAGCCTGATTTAAGCAAGACCATTAGTTGATTAGAATTACTATGAAAAAAGTTTGTGTAGTTGGCGCTTCCGGTAAGCTAGGCCAGTATATGATTCAGCATTTGTTGGGTCGTAGAGTTCAGGTTGTTGGGGTTTGCCGGGAAAAAAGCGTAGGGAAACTGGATTCGTTTAAAGATCGCATCACCATAATACCGGGCATGACAAACGACCGGGAGGTTATTCGAAAAGCGGTAGCCGGGTGTGATGGGGTTCTTACCGTTTTAGTGCCCTGGGGCTTAAATGATTATTCTTCCGGAACAGCGCAGGCTGTTTTGGATTTTGCAGAGCCAAATGCCCGGCTCATTTTCTCATGCGGCTGGCATATCAGCCTGGATGGTAAGGATGTGTATTCCCGTAAACTTAAGTTCGTTGTTAGCGTGGGTGGCTGGATAGGAAAAAAACTGCGGATTGGTGATATAGATAATCAAGTGGAGGCCTGCCGGCGGATTTTTGACAGCGATACCCTTTGGACAGTAGCTCGTGGGAGCGACCTTGAAGAGGGAGAAGCTCAGGGATTACCCGTTTGGAGCGAACATGTTGGCGATCCAATCCTCGAGAGCAACATTACACGTCGCACCGACTTTGCGCTATTTATGGTTGAGGCGCTTCAAAATGATGACCTCATCCACAAAGCACCGGCAATTGTCGGGGCAAAAACGGCTTCAGCATTGGCTCACAAAGCCGATGTATATAAATGATGAAAAATGATTGATCTCTGAATTGCTTTTCGGCAACAAATTCAAGTCTGAATTTCGATTCGAGCTTAAGCTTGCTATCATTATGCAAGCGAATCAAATACTAAAAAAATCGACCTTATAAACCAAAAGTTTAACCCATAAGAATAACAATTATGATTACACGCCTGGCGCATATTTGCATCCACTCTCAGGACCTTTCTGAAACCGAACGGTTCTATTGTGATACACTTGGACTGGAGAAAGGTTTTATTTTCGAAAAGGATGATGCATTGTTCGGATTTTACATTAAGCTTGGCGGAAAAACTTTTATTGAAGTTTTTAAAGGTGAACCCGGACGAATCGGCAATATTAATCATCTGGCTATTGAAACCGAAGATATCGATTTGGTCATAACAAAATTACGCTCAAACGGATTTGAGGCAACCGACAAAAAGCTTGGGGGCGATAATACCTGGCAATCCTGGACAAAAGACCCAAGCGGCGTAAGAATTGAGTTCCATCAGTACACCAAAGACAGCCTGCAATTCAGGGGCGGGGTTTGTAAAGTTGACTGGTAAAAAATAATCACAGCTGGGTTTACGGCTCCGTTTTTTTGAAATTACCAGACAATGATCTCTCAAATACTACTGCAATCTATATCAGCATGATATTTATCCATTTTCTGAGGTCTGCGTTAGTAGTTTGCTTCTTTATAGCCGCATTACCACTGTTCGTTTCGGCACAGTCTGTAGCAGATATAGATTCGGTACATGTTTATCATTTTGATAGCAAGACCTTTAGCTCGTATTCTGCCGATATAGAATCTGATCTGCCCGCTGGTATTATTGGCGAAAGCAAGCTCGGCACACTAAGCAGAATCTATGTGAACGATTTCGATTTCTTAGTAGAACCCGATACATCAATTCTATACAGAGTCGCCGATTTTTTTGATCCATTAGATTATCCGTTTAGCGCCTCAGTAAAGCTGTTCCGGCAGATAGATGATGAACTGGTACAGCGATGTTCCGGAGTCATGATTTCCGACTATTGGGTTACAACAGCTAACCATTGTTTCAATTTTAGATCAACATATCGTAATAATTGGCCAGCGGATTCAATTTCTACAATCTTTGTATCCCCATCCTTTCATAACGGAGCAGAGAATCCAGTGATAGGAACCATAGAGGTTGATAAAGCCATGTTCGTATTAGGTGGATTTTTCCCGGATTTTGTTTTTCTCAGACTTATGCAGCCTGCGGGTCGCAAGACTGGTTCTGTTGGCATGAGAACATCGGCTTTAGAAGATATAGAAGAATCTGATATTTCTTTAACCTTTGGTTATCCCGCTGTGTACTTAAATCATCGTCTGAATCCGAGCGAATTTGATAATATCTACAACGGCGACACGCTCTTTGTCTCTCAAAATGTAGTATTAGATAGAGCTGTGTTTAATGATGGCCCATCAAGATTCCGGTTCGGGGGGCATTCAAATCCCGGGCAAAGCGGTAGCCCAGTACTATTTTACAGGCATGGCGATTGGTATACCTACGGGGTATTATCAGCTTTTGGTTTCGGTACTTTATTCTTTACAACTTTAGTCAGCACGGTAGACCCCTCACTTTCGCAGATTATACAGGAGCTAATGCTCAAATACCATCCCGAAGAGGATACCGAAGAGCCGTATTTGGCAGAAAATGTGTACCTCTATAACAACTACCCGAATCCGTTTTCGGCAACAACCCGAATTGAGTATGAAATACCGGCCGAAATGAGCGTTAGCATAGATGTCTTTGATGTTTTAGGCAGAAAACTAGGCACTTTAGTCGACCGAGTACAAAGTGAAGGAAAGCATTCCGTTTATTTTGATGGATCAACTATTCCAAGCGGCGTATATATTTACCGTCTGCAGGCGGGCAGTGAAGTACATACCCGAAAAATGACTCTCATCAAATAAGTTTTTTGATTTTCATTTATACAGGGTGATGCGTTTCTCAGCTGAATAAGAACGTATCCGCGGTTTGCGGCCGGTTTAGTTAGAAAACGTAATGGTGAAGGTTGTGCCCACATCAACCTTGCTGTCTACAGTTATTCGTCCGCCCAAATTAGTGATGTGATTATAAACCAAGTAAAGGCCGATACCTTTGCTGTCTTTGTTCTTGTGGAAGGTTTGGTTCAGACAGAATATCTCATCCTTATGTTTTTCGCTGTCGAAACCGATTCCGTTATCCGAAAAGAGGAGCCTTTTCTTTCCTTCAGAAATTACTGTTTTTATCGATATAACAGGCTCGCGCTCTGGGTGAGCATACTTAATTGAGTTAGAAATCAAGTTCAGAAAAATACTTTCTAACTGCTTGGGAATAAATTTCACGTACTCAAATCCGCTTAAGTCTATATGGAAGGATGCATTCGAATTTTTTACAAGCGACTCTAAAGCACTTATTATAGAATCGATAACAATCCCGATATGAACATCAACAACATCAACAAATCTTGGGTCGAGGCTGTTTATACCGTCTACATGATTATCCAGGGTAATCTTTAGATTATTTACAGATCGTTTAAGCAGCTCTATAAACTCCCTGGTTTCCGAATTAGTAATATCGGAAGTATTCATGAGGCTAAAAATGGCAATCAAGTTACTAACTGGCGAGCGGAGATCGTGCGAGGTTGTGTAGTTTAGCTGTTTTAAACGGCTGTTATTTTTACTAAGATCCGAAAGAAGCTCATTACGTTGTTTTTCGAGCTTTTTTTTATGGGTAATATTTTTTGCTATAGCGTAAATCAGTTCAGAATCATTAACAGGTATAGATGTCCATGAAAGCCAAATCACGCTACCCTGTTTTGTGATATAACGATTCTCAAAATTGGTAAGATGCTTACCGGAGAGAATAGAATTGCGATACCTGCCGGTGATTTTTTTATCATCGGGATGCTGAAAGAAACTAATGGGCTCAGTTAACAGCTCTTCTTCAGTATACCCCAAGACCTTGCACACCGCTGGGTTTACTCTTTTAAAATAACCATCGAATCCGGCAATACAGAGCAAATCGTGCGATAATTCAAAAAAAGGTGCTAAAGAAAAGCCCGATTTTCCACTTCCCTCCATGTGATTATTCATAGCGATAGTATTTTTTTGAGTCTTGGAGCTAATCACCTAATTTAAGTGCAATCTACCAATTGATACTTAAATTAACTAACTATCGGAATCCACACTTAAATTATAATTCCTCACAAATATTTTCCACCGCACTTGCTAACCGACAACAGATATATCGATATATCATAAGATAAAATGAGGAATATGAAGTTATCAGCCAGTCACGGAAAGACAATCTCCGACCCAATAGATTTGCAAATAAAACGCGCCATTGAAGACATCGAAGACGATAATGGTAGTTTTGTGATTTTAGATACAGACAATGGCTTTATTCAGGCAACCGGAAAAATACCGGACAAACTACAGCTTGAGTTTCAAATAGATGGCATGCATTTTCAATCGTTATCTCAAAATCTGAATGTAGACCAGGTAAAAGACATGTTCATACAGTTTTATAACGGCCTGGATGATTTCAAAAAAGATTATGAATGGAAAAAGGTTGAGTTAAGTAAAGCGGGTAGTGCGGGCTGTGCGCCGCTTTTTTTTCTTTCCATAGCAGTACTCGTTTGGCAAATAGCGCTTTAATAGTTTAAAAGAATCAGGTCTGCTGATGTAATAACGGTAATAATCCAAAGGAAATGGAAAAAAAACGATCTTTAGAAAATAAGCTAACTGAACCCCCCCCTGCGAAAGAGCGAATTAAAGCTAATTTTTCGGAAAATGAAAAGACCCCAGCCAAAGATAAGACGGCATCACCCGAAGAAGATATTATTGATATAGGTTTGAGAGGTTTTAGTGCACTAGTGCTATCTGTTTTCATTTCTGCAATCATTGCCGGAATGCTTGAGGTCGCACAGGGATGGGATATCGCATTCGGGAGTTTGCCCATGATAGCTCTCTCTGTAGTTATTTTTTACCCCACCTACAAAATAATGGGCTGGTTAGGTTTCTTTAAACCAAAATAAGGCTGCCGCTAGTTTGAGGGGTGTATCTATAATTGCGCCCGGCAACACCCGAGGCGAACATACTCTCCCCGCAAATCGAAAAATTCTTGAATATCATTGAATGGTAATACCCTTGCCATTTGTTATGCCTATTACACCCCGTTTTTGTTGTTAGCTATTTTGAAATCAGATGTGTTTATAGCAAAGAATATTGACCAATATACCATATTATATAAAGTCTAATAATTAATTTCACAAATGGTTAGCATTTCCTGATTGGGCTTCTGGTAGCGAGAAAACATTTTCCAGAATGCTATTTTACGCTGCTCAAGTGTTTGTAGGTATCTGTTATGAGTTATCTTCTTTCTCATGTACCACCAGGCTCTTTCAATAGGGTTTAGGTCTGGGCAGTATGGTGGCAAATAAACCAGTTCAAGCTGCGGCTTTGTTTTTAACCACTCTTTTAGCAGCTTCGCATGATGAAAGCGTACATTATCGACGACGATTATAATTTTTGAGTAGTCTCGATAGATGTGCAGAAGCTTTTTTAAATGCCTTTTAAAGTTTCTGTAATTGCCCCTTCGATGGAAAGTAACCGTTATTTCACCTGTTACAAAATTATAGCTACCCATAGCTGTTTGGCGCTCGCGTCTTTTCTGTTTGACCATTATTTTGGGTTGCTGTCCTACAGTGCCCCATTTATAGCTTGTAGTGGCTGTATTTGACAATGAAAACTCATCTTCAAATAATAGAACGGTATCATCCGGGCTTTTCAGGAGTTTTTTTTAACTCTTCTTTAAATTCCTCTTTCGCTTTTTCATCGGCTTCTGGATAGAACCCCTTTGCTTTCTGATAGCTAAACCCTAATTGCTTGATAATATTGTAAATTTGGGCTTTCTTATATTCGATCCCAAATTCATCTTTAATCCAATCGATGAGCATCGGGCCTGTCCAGGTTTCAGAATTATAGCCATACTCCTCGGGTGACTCTTTGAGTAACAGGTGGGATAAGGCTTTTGTTTGATCTTCGGATAGTAATGATTTTCGACCCCTGCCTGGTTTGTCTCTTAAACCATCAATGCCCTCTTTCTCAAAGCGGTGAACCCAGTTTGTTATTTGTTTAAAACTTGTCTGGTAGAG
>JAIULZ010000184.1 GCA_022565805.1 Balneolales bacterium | reverse complement strand
TTGTAACCCCGGATGGAGGACTCCGCGAAGCAGTCCGGAATCCGGGGATAAAAACGAAAAAGAAATAAGCCCGAGTCGAGATGTCCTTGAAATCAATGAATCTGCCGAGGGTAACGTTCTAAACAAATCAAAGTGATAATCTCATATGATCAAGTCGCCCACAACCAAATTTCAGCAATCTATTTTTCCCGAAATCCGGGATTTTCCCTAATACGCTTCATCTGTTGCAGGTGTCGGAGCTGATGCCGGGGCATGGCTTGAAGCCAGACCGCCGCGCTAAACCTTAAGAGTGGGGTAAATGCAGACCGAACCCGAATGCGGTCGAGCGGGAGTCCTTTGCTACGCTGTATTAGGGTGGTGTAAACGTCCTGTAAATCAAAGAAAGCGCGAAGGACGTCATCTTTTTCCAAAGCTGAGTAAAGTGAATCATCAGATGTTTGTCCGGTATTTGAAGATGTGGGGACTGGTCTGTAAAGTTTAGGAGCCGGGATGGGTTTGCCGTCTGGCCCGGAACCATTCAGAAAAAAAAGCCGCTAACCAGCCGGCCTTATACGGTGGCTGTCCGCTTTCACCAGATTCTAAAGCTTTTTCAACTGCCTTTTCGATAAGAGGACACATCTTGGAACCGATTATATTGAGATGTGAAACGCATTCGGCGATTGACCATGATTTTGCCGAAGGTTTCCAGTTAAACTGTTCATTGCTAAGGCCCGTGGCAAGCTTACGCACTTCCAATTTGCAGCGCTCGATGTCCTCAAGCCAGTAATTTTGTGTATTAAGCTCCATACAATGAGTTAAAATAAGGTGAAGGGGAAATTATTTAATCATAAATCGATCAGAGGATTAATTGTCCGGCCAGTAAAATATAAAATTTCGGATGCAAAGAGTTTGACATCGCTTTTCCCGTTTGTGGTTCCTTTTTTGTACTTTTGGTAGAGAAGGTTTTGTAAAACCAATCTTGTGCCCGTCCTCTAACCCGGATCAAAATAGAAGGTTTCTCAAAGCCCTCAAATATCGGGTATGGGAGTCCCGAATACACAAAACCGTTTTTCATGATTTTTGATATTCTCGCATTTTGTGCTGACAAATGAGCAGAGCAACACTCAAAATGCCGTCTGTTACAACAGATATTATTTATTTGATTTCTACTACAATGAGTTCTGAGCAAAATAAAACAAGCTATAAAAATTGGGAAAAAGCAGCCGAGCAGAGTCTGAAAGGGAAGTCGCCGGATTCTCTGGCTTATAAGACACCTGAAGGCATTCTGATGAAGCCGCTGTACACCGCCGAGGATATTCGCCACCTCGACCACGAGCATTCGTATCCGGGTTTGGCGCCGTTTACGCGCGGTCCGTATCCGACTATGTATGCCCAAAGACCTTGGACCATACGGCAGTATGCGGGTTTTTCGACGGCGGAGGAGTCCAACGCCTTTTATCGTAAAGCACTGGCTGCGGGTCAGCGCGGCCTAAGCGTAGCATTTGACCTGGCCACGCACCGCGGCTACGATTCCGATCATCCGAGAGTTGAGGGCGATGTTGGCAAAGCCGGAGTAGCCATAGACTCGGTAGAAGACATGAAGATTCTGTTCGATGGCATCCCGCTGGATAAAATGTCGGTTTCCATGACCATGAACGGAGCCGTGCTTCCCGTTTTGGCAAGCTATATTGTTGCCGCCGAGGAGCAGGGCGTTTCGCAGGATAAACTGAGCGGAACTATTCAAAACGATATCCTGAAAGAATTCATGGTGCGGAATACCTACATCTATCCTCCGGCGCCATCCATGCGAATTGTATCCGATATTATTGGCTACACGAGCAAGAATATGCCCAAGTACAACTCCATTTCCATTTCGGGATATCACATGCAGGAAGCCGGTGCCAACAGCGCGCTCGAGCTGGCCTTTACCATTGCAGATGGTCTCGAATATGTGCAGGCCGCCCTCGATGCCGGACTCGATGTTGATGAATTTGCGCCAAGACTGTCCTTCTTTTTTGCCATTGGGATGAATTTTCTGATGGAGGTCTCCAAGCTTCGAGCCGCACGGAAACTCTGGGCAGAACTCATGAAAGAGCGCTTTAGTCCTAAAAACACCAAATCGCTGATGCTGCGCACGCATTGTCAGACTTCGGGCTGGAGCCTCACCGCTCAGGACCCGCTCAATAACGTGGTTCGAACAACCATAGAAGCGATGGCGGCCGTATTGGGCGGCACGCAGAGCTTGCACACCAACAGCTACGACGAAGCCGTTTCGCTGCCCACCGATACTGCAGCCCGAATTGCCCGGAATACGCAGCTCATCATAAATGAAGAAACCGATATCTCAAAAACAGTAGATCCATTTGGCGGCTCCTACGTGGTTGAATCTCTAACCGACGAGCTCGTAAGCAAAGCCAAGGAAATTATTGATGAAGTAAATGAGCTGGGCGGTATGGCGAAGGCCATAGAAACCGGTATGCCCAAAATGCGAATCGAGGAAGCCGCGGCCATAAAACAGGCCGGAATTGATGATAAGCAGGTTACCATTGTTGGCGTAAATAAATACAAGCTCGAAAAAGAAGACGACATCGAAGTACTCGATATTGATAATACCGAAGTGCGGCGGAAACAGCTTATAAGGCTCGAAAACCTCAGGAAAAACCGAAATGCAGACGAGGTGAGTAACGCGCTGGCGGAACTCAAAAAAGCCGCTTCAGATTCCAAAATGAATTTACTTGAGGTAGCGATAAAAGCGGTGCGCGCAAGATGTACGGTTGGCGAGATTTCATCTGCGCTTGAAGAGGTTTGGGGCAGGCATAATGCAGTTTCTCAAACGGTTTCCGGCGTATATGAAGGCGCCTATCATGCCGACGATTCCTACCGGGAGGTAAAAAAGCAAATTGAAGAATTTGCCAAAGAAAACGGACGCAGACCCCGAATGCTGGTGGTGAAAATGGGTCAAGATGGTCACGACCGCGGAGCAAAAGTAGTGGCAACCGCATTCGCTGATATAGGATTTGATGTAGATATGGGGCCACTTTTTTCCACGCCTGAGGAAGCTGCAAAAATGGCCGTCGAAAATGATGTGCACGTAATCGGGGTGTCGAGTCTTGCGGCAGGCCACAAAACGCTGATTCCGCGCCTAATCGAAGAGCTGAAAAAGGAAGACGCCGGAGATATTGTGGTGATAGCGGGAGGCGTAATTCCGCCAAAGGATTTCAAATGGCTCAGGGAAAAAGGCGTCGCGGCCGTATTCGGACCCGGTACGCACATTCCGTCGGCGGCTCAGGAAGTGTTGAGGGCGATTTCGAAAGTTGAATTGTGAAATAAAAATTGTGACTGGTGAATGGTGAATGGTGAATTTTGCGATTTGGGTTCGTCGGTTATTTCATTGTTTATTTAATTTTAGAAGGCTTTGAAAAAACTTTTTTTACTTAAAACTATGGGAATAAGATGAAGAAAGAGGTTGCGCAGGAGCTTTTGGAAGAGTGGATTGAGGGAGAAAATCTGAGGCATCATTGCAGGATGGTTGCGCGGGCGATGGTTGCCTATGCGGAGAAGCTTGGCAAACCGGAAGATGAGAAACATGAGTGGTGGCTGGCGGGCATTCTGCACGATTTGGATTGGGAAAAGGAGCCGGACGAGCATCCGAATTTTGCTATAAATGAAATTTTCCCGGTGCACGATATTTCCGACAGGGTGAAGGCTGCCGTTGCCGCACATGCGCCCGAGCGAACGGGAAAGCATCCCGAATCCGAAATGGAGCGCTACTTATTTGCTTGTGATGAGCTCTCCGGCTTCATGCACGCGGTCTCGCTGATGCGTCCAGATGCATTTGCCGGGATGAAGGCCAAATCGGTAAATAAAAAGCTGAAAGACAAGCGCTTCGCGGCGAATGTGAGCCGTGAAGATATTCAAAAGGGCGCGGAGCTAATCGAAACGCCTCTGAATGAGCATATTGAATTTCTGGCCGCTGTTTTTGAGGAATCGGAGGTCTGAAAAACTAAGAAAACCTGAATCGAATCTCCCCTCACCCGCCAAGAAACGTCTACTATGAAATCTGCACCTGCTCGGGAGAGGGGCCGGGGGAGCGGGCGATTTCGGGTTTCACACAAAGCAGCCAAGATTCAAAGGTATGGATGAAAGGGAATTTTAAAGCCTGCATGATAGTATCAGACTTAAATCTCTCCATTAAAAAATACAGCGAGAATTTCTGAAGCAATTAAGAAAACCTGATTCGAATCTCCCCTCACCCGCCAAGAAACCTTAGCTATGAAACCTGAAGCCTTCACGGGAGAGGGGCCGGGGAAGCGGGCGATTTCGGGTTTCACGCAAAGCAGCCAAGATTCAAAGGTAAGTATGAAAGGGAATTTTAAAGCCAGCATGATAGTATCGGACTTAAATCCGCCCATTAAACAATACCGCTAAACTTTCTGAAACAATAAAGAAAATCTGATTCGAATCTCCCCTCACCCGCCAAGAAACGTCTGCTACGAAATCTGCGCCTGCTCGGGAGAGGGGCCGGGGGAGCGGGTGATTTCGGGTTTCACGCAAAACAGCCAAGATTCAAAGGTAAGTATGAAAGGGAATTTTAAAGCCAGCATGATAGTATCGGACTTAAATCCGCCCATTAAACAATACCGCTAAACTTTCTGAAACAATAAAGAAAATCTGATTCGAATCTCCCCTCACCCGCCAAGAAACGTCTGCTACGAAATCTGCGCCTGCACGGGAGAGGGGCCGGGGGAGCGGGCGATATACGGGTTTCACGCAAAGCAGCCAAGATTCAAAGAAAAGTATGAAAGGGAATTTTAAAGTCTGCATGATAGTATCGGACTTAAAACCCTCCAATAAAAAATACAGCGAGAATTTCTGAAGCAATTAAGAAAACCCGATTCGAATCTCCCCTCACCCGCCAAAAAACGTCTGCTACGAAATCTGCACTTGCACGGGAGAGGGGCCGGGGGTGCGGGCGATTTCTTGTTTCACGCAAAGCAGCCAAGATTCAAAGGTAAGTATGAAAGGGAATTTTAAAGCCAGCATGATAGTATCGGACTTAAATCCGCCCATTAAACAATACCGCCAAACTTTCTGAAGCAATTAAGAAAACCCGATTCGAACCTCCCCTCACCCGCCAAGAAACATCTGTTATGAAACTTGAATCCTGCACGGGAGAGGGGCCGGGGGAGCGGGCGATTTCGGGTTTCACGCAAAGCAACCAAGATTCAAAGATAGAGATGAAAGGGAATTTTAAAGCCAGCATGATAGTATCGGACTTAAATCCGCCCATTAAACAATACCGACAAACTTTCTGAAGCAATTAAGAAAACCCGATTCGAATCTCCCCTCACCCGCCAAGAAACGTTTGCTACGAAATCTGCGCCTGCTCGGGAGAGGGGCCGGGGGTGCGGGCGATTACTTGACCGGGAAAAGCAACCGGCCGGAGAAAGTTTGCTGCCTGATTTTTAGTACTTTTGGATAGAAACCCGAATATGTTAAATTAAGCTGTGAAAAAAGAGATGTCAGAATGCTTGAGGCAGGAAAAATCTTAAATAACCGGGTTCATAACTCCAAAATGAAATTTTATTACAAATGAAAATCACAAGAAAGCACAACAAATCAGACGCAGATGTTCGTAAGGCTGTAGATCAAATTGCGAAGGAGCTGAAGGAAAATGTCGGGATAAAATATAATTGGCTGGGCGAGTCGGGCGTAAGTTTCTCTGGTACAGGAATTTCAGGGAATATCAAAATAGAGCCTGGAGAGGTCTTGATTGAAATGAAAAAGAGTTTTTTTCTGCCCGTATCGGAGGATAAACTGCGTGGTTGGGTTGATGAATACCTCGATAAATACCTGGAATGAATTAGGCTTGGATTTGGCTATGGATTACTGTTTATGTAGTAAATCCGTATCCGAAATGAATTAACGCAGCTCGTTACGTAGTCTGCCGGAATCACGAGTTTTCCAGGAGCTTTCTTTGGAAATGGTTTCAGGCTCATCAAAAATATCAATATCGATCGTTTTACTATGGCTTTGTATTTCGGGTTCCGAATGCTCGTATGATGCATCAGACTGTGCAGAAGCGAACTGACGCGAAAGCTCCTCAGCGATTTCCGTAACTTCATTCTGACCCTTTCTCACAAATTTTTGCGAGTAATACCTGCAAATGGGATAAGCGAAAGCACTTGCTGCCGCTCCTATGGCTAAGCCTTGCCAGATATTGTCAAAAACTGTGAGGCCGGTAATAATGCTCCCAATTATGATGGGTGGAATTACCACAAAGCTAAGATTTTCAACTGAACTCCAGCTAATTCCCCATAATAATCTCTTGCTTAAACGAAATCGTGTTTTTGATCCGCGCTGTTGCAGCAATAGCCGAATAGAATAGGTTTCATTTTCGTTGGTAAAGCGCCACTCGGCGTAATCCGAAGATTTTTTTGTTTTTACAAGCCCTGCAGTGCTGTTCCACAGGTCGTTCCACCAGTTACGATCATCTTCGGAAACGCCGTATCTGTGGTTTAGTTCGAGGAACAAATCATTAATGATTTTTGGACTAAGTTTGCCATCCAGCCCAAAAGTGCTTACGATTTCCTGATCTTTAATTTGGGCAATAAGTGCGTCTTCATCAATAAAAGTGCTGTTTGATGAAGTGTTATTTTCCATAGCTGCCAAACGAACTAAATCCGGGTCAATACCCGACTCTGACGCTATTGTTTGCAGCTCTTCCAAGGTGAGTCCTTTTCCTGAATCCGATGTTCCCGAACGCTGTGTTTCGAGCTGCGCTGCTCTCTTCAGGATTTTTTGAATTTCATTCTGTGAATAGGTGCGGCTGGCCATTGTAAAAAAAATTAGATAATCGGATATTTTTGTTGATAGAAGATTTATTCAGAGTCTTTTATACCCAACCAATAAAGCGAAGCTTCAAAGCTTTATATGAAATCATCATCAAAAAAACCTTGACCAAATTCGCTATAGCCGGATGAAGCCAAGGGTCACATAACTTTATATCCAGGAAAATACGACAAAAAACAGAATTAGTTTCAAATCAGCCAATGGCAACAATCTAAACACATCAAGGTGCAAAACACCCACAAACAAATTATGAGCTACCCAATTTTTGGATTAATAATCCTCCAATATGTATAAGCATCAAGCAAAGAAAGTTGCAAAATTTTGCGCTAAAAATTTGACTAGTCGAATATTGTCCTCATTTCTTCCGTCTTCCGTCTTCCGTCTTCCGTCTTCCGTCTTCCGTCTTCCGTCTTCC
>JAIULZ010000183.1 GCA_022565805.1 Balneolales bacterium | reverse complement strand
CGAGTCTTCGTGACCTCGTGGTTCAAATTTGACTTTTCGGAGCGGGCTCAACATTTGTATTTCTCTCAATACTTTTTCTGCGGGCAATTACTTATCAGGGATTCCAATCCCTCAAAATCATATTTAAACAGAAGACTTTGAAAAAGCTTATGTTTTTTTCGTGTTAAACGCCGGGGCAAAACAGTGATTTTGCAAAGCCTTCTAAAAATTTTTACGGTACATTAGTGTACATTTAAGATGTAGTATAAACCCATATTTCAATTTTACCTATTATGATTTCTGAACTTGTAAAACCTGAAATTAACGAACTCATAGAAGCTGAAAACTGGGGCGCTTTGAAGGTAGCCATCGAAGACTGGCCAACCCCCGAGATTGCGAGCCTGCTCCGTGAACTGGAAATTGATCAAAGGGTTATATTCTTTCGGTTATTGCCTAAGCTGAAAATGGCCGATGTTTTCTCCTACATGGAATCAGATGCCCAAAACTCTCTGTTGATAAATTTAACAGACGAAGAAAACCGGCATCTGCTTACCAATATGGCACCCGATGACCGGACCATGCTTCTTGGAGAAATGCCCGGGCAGATTACTCAGAAGCTGCTTAATCTGCTAAATCCTCAGGATTTGAGGGAAGCACGAAAGCTGCTTGGCTATCCCGAAGAAAGCGTAGGCCGTTTAATGACTCCCGACTATGTTGCCGTTCGCCCATCGTGGACGGTTGCTCAGTGTCTCGACCACATGCGGGCTATGGGCAGCAAGAGCGAAACCTTGCACATGATTTATGTAACAGACACAAGCTGGAACCTGCTCGACGCCTTACCCCTCGAGCAATTCATTCTTAATGAACCGGAAAAAAAAGTTTCGGACATTATGGATGAAACCTTTTTAAGCGTACTTGCCACTCAGGATCGGGAAGAAGCAGTAAGTCTGATGCAGCGCTACGACAAAACCGCACTTCCAGTAATCGATTCGGATGGCGTACTGCTGGGCATCGTTACTGTAGATGATGTGCTTGATGTTGCTGAAGAAGAGGCTACCGAAGATTTTCACAGAACGGCGGCCGTTAGCCCCTTGCAGCGCAACTATAGGGAAACATCCATTAATATGCTTTTTAAAGCTCGGATTGGCTGGCTAATGATTCTGGTCGTTGTTAGTCTAATGTCTTCCGGTGTAATCGCAGCTTTCGAAGAAACCCTTGAATCGGCTATTGCTTTGGCGTTTTTTATCCCTCTATTAATCGGCAGCGCGGGGAATGCCGGCGCACAGGCTGCCACCCTTATGGTTCGAGCACTTGCAACCGACGACCTAAATGTGGGCCAATGGATGCAAACAATAGTTAAAGAAATTTCCGTCGGTTTGCTGCTTGGCATGGTAATGGGTGCTTCATGCTGGATTTTGGGCTATTTTGTTGGCGGCACGCATATAGGCATTATCGTTGGCTTAACCATGATCGCCATCATACTATTAGCAAACATTATCGGAACCCTTCTCCCTTTTTTGCTTACTGCACTCAAAATGGATCCTGCAATAGCGAGCAGCCCCCTAATAGCAACTATAATGGACGCATCGGGCCTGCTTATTTACTTCGGAATCGCAACGGTATTTTTGGGAAATATTTAGGAATGGAGGACCATTTTCAGGTATCAGGTATCAGGTATCAGGTATCAGGTATCAAAGGAGCTGTATATGATCCGGCTTAATTCCCCGGATTATGATTTTTCTTTAACTTTCGCACTTCGCTGAGAGCAAAAATGTGCTCCGAAACCCTTCGCGCCTTTTGTGCAAAGATTGGCGTTCCTTGAGGGATCATATGCTAATCTTTGTTCTTTATAGTCTTTAACTTACTTTTTGTATTAGATCAATCAATCGAACTGCGAAAGTTGTGTATTTACTTGTCGCTGTGTTCTGCTTCCAGGAGTTTTGGTGATGTTGCCGGATTACGGTCGAGCTGAATGTCGAATTCTCCCAGATAAACAGATGCTTTAAAATACTGATCCCATATTCTTCTGTAGTTTCTGATGGTATCGTGAAGCGAAACCATTTGCTCAATTTTTATCTCACCTTTTCCGCAGGATTTCATAATAAGACTCTTTGTGAGTTCGTACTGAGATTCCAGTTGGTGTGACAACTTAGACAGCTCTTCCTTCGAAAAATGTTTTCTTTCAGAGTCTGCCTGTTTTAAAAAGGAGCGTGTAAGGCTTCGAATAGTATCAAGAGATGCGCTTATATGAGGCGGTATGTCTTTCATCTGCCGGTCATCCCCTAAAAGTAAACCCGACTGCGTTCTGGCCTCCTGCAAATATTGCGTTATGCGAATAGCGTTTGGCATAGCAAACTCAAGGTCTTCCGGATAGTCTTTTCGCTGCATTTGTAGCAAAAAATCAAGGATGTAGCCATTTAGCGCATCCGATTCTTTTTGCATTTTTAAGAGCTCTGCCCGGGGTCTTTTCTGTCGAATTACTTCTGAAGTAAAGCGTGTGGATTTTCTGGCCAGTCGCTTAAGCTCCAGAACTACGGCCGGGATTGCAAAAGCAGGTGTATCAAGGGTATGCTCATCCAGATATCGGGTTGTGGCCGGGTTTATGTCTCGTTCTGTGAATCGCTTATTTAAAAAAGTAGTGATTTTTCCGGCCAAAGGCAGCATAATGGCTAGTCCGGTTAACTTTATTGCGGTATGAAAAATCGCAATTACAATTTCCGGACTCATTCCCGGACCTCCGGCCCAAAGAATCATCTTCAGGTAAAAACTCATTAGCAATATGGCCACCGGCGCCTTCACGGCATTAAACAAAACATGAACAAGAGCCGCTCTTTTTGCGTTAGCCGTTGATCCTATTACGGCAAATAAAGCTGTGGAAGTGGTTCCGAGATCGGCACCGATCACCAAAATTGCCGCATATTCTAGTGGAATTACCCCGGTTGCCACGGCTGTAATTACGAGAGCGATGGTAGCCGAAGAAGATTGCATTACGGTGGTAAGAATAATTCCCAGAAAAAACATAAGCATCAGCGCTTGAATACCGGTGCCAAGCTCCTCGAAACCAACTTGATCGCCCAATACGCCGAATGTATTTTTGAGTATATCTATGCCCAGAAAAAAAATACTGAATCCGGTAAGTGCCTGACCGGCAGCTCCGGTTTTACTGCTGCCTTTTATAAGCCAAAGCGCCATACCAAGGGCAAGTAGCGGCATAGCAAGCAGCTGTAAATCTACCCGAAAGCCAATAACGGCGATAATCCAGCCGGTAAAAGTTGTGCCCACATTGCTGCCAAAAATTACGTAGGTTGCCTGCAAGAGCGTCATCAATCCCGCGTTTACAAAGCCAATTGTGGCAAAAATTACAGCACTAGAAGATTGCACCATAGCTGTGATGAATCCACCGCTGAGTACTCCTTTTCCAGGCGTAGATGTGTAGCGGGCGAGCAAATTTCGCAAGGCATCTCCGGCGGCCAGCTTAAGGCCATCTGTGAGCAGCTTCATCCCAAGTAAAAAAAGCGCTACTCCCCCTACAAATGAAATAAACATTAGTGTCATATCAGGCTCAACCCCTAATTATAATTTTTTTTTAGAAAACAGCGATTCTTTCAAAACTGTATGAAACCTCTCAATACGAAAAACCTGGCATTTTTTTGCCGTCCAACCATATTTCTCCAAAACCCATCGTGCTAAAATACTATAATTTGACAAATTCTTAACAGAAATGAACCTCATATCAGCTTGATTTACCCGTTCTCTATAGTTAACATAAGCTACATCAAAGCGGTAATTACAGGCAATAATTTCTGATATTGACCAAGACGATTAAATAGCCAGAAAACTTACTATCCGCTGCACCAACTATAGCATTTAATTTAACTGATTCATCCTACACAAGAGTTTATATGTCTGAAAAGAAAGAAGCCACCGATCTTAAGATTGATGATTTAAGCCCCGACTTTAGCACCTTCGATCCAGGAGCGTACCTAAACGGAGAAGTTGAAAACCCGATTCAGGATCAGCTTGAGTCTGGTAATTTTTCAGTTTTATCGAGTAGTGATCTTGTGCTTACCGGTCCCGGATATTTCAACAACTATGAATTGAGCTGGCTTGATTTCAACTTCAGGGTTTTGGATGAAGCCCGGAAACAGGAAAACCCGCCCCTGGAAAGGGCGCAATTTATTGGTATTGTATGCAGTAACCTGGATGAATTTGTTCAAAAACGGGTAGGTGGTTTAAAAAGACAGCTGGAAGCGGGTATGAATACCCCTTCTGTAGATGGGCTTACTCCACTTGAGCAACTCCGAGCCATCCGCAAAAAAGTAAAGCGAATGATTGAAGACTATAGATCTGTCTTCTTTGATGAGATTGTACCCGCTCTTTCTGATGAAAAAATTTACTTTAAATCCTATAGCGAGCTTACTAAAAAAGAGCGAAAAAAAGCGGACGACTATTTCCAGAAGCAGCTGTTCCCGATTCTTACTCCACTTATCGTAGATCAGGGACATCCCTTCCCGTTTATCTCCAATAAAAGTCGCTCTCTGGCTGTAGAAGTTATGGATAGCAAAAGCGGTGAGCACATTTTCGCCCGAATCAAAATTCCAAATAACAGGCCCCGCTGGTTCAAAATTGAACTTTCCGAAAGCGTTGTACTTGTAAATATAGATGATATCATTCATCAGCATATAGGTACTCTGTTTATGGGAGCGCAGGTGCAGTCGTCGCATATTTTTCGCGTTACCCGAAATGCCGACATTAAACGAAGCGAGGAAGAGGCCGACGATCTGCTCGAGCTGATTGAGGATGAGCTGAGGGAACGTCGTTTTGCCGAAGTGGTTCGCCTCGAAATAGACGCCCGCATGCCCGATCACGTTAGGGAACTACTAAAAGAGCAAATGAACGTGCAGGATTTGGATATTTTTGAAATGAACGGCCCTATTGGCCTGGCAGATTGTTCGCAGCTTAGCAAACTGCTAAACCGACCTGATCTTCGCTTCAAGCCCTGGTCGCCAGTGCTGCATCCCTCCTTTCGCGCGCTAAAAGAAGATTCGGCATCAGACATTTTTTCTGTAATTCGTAAGGGTGATATTCTTGTTCATCATCCTTACTACAGCTTTGCAGGTTCGGTAGAGCGATTTGTGAAAGAAGCCGCCGCCGACCCAAAAGTGTTGGCTATCAAACAAACGCTTTATCGCACATCGCCCGATTCTTCACTCATGCATGCGCTCATTAATGCTGTAGATGCCGGAAAACAGGTAGCCGTTCTCGTAGAACTTAAGGCACGATTCGATGAGCAGCAAAATATCGAGTGGGCGGTAAAGCTGGAAAAAGCCGGCGTGCACGTATCCTATGGTCTACCTGGACTCAAAATCCACTCCAAAATTACGGTTGTTGTTCGCGATGAAGGCGATACCTTACGCCGGTACGCACATATTGGAACTGGTAACTATCATCCCGGCACAGCAAATTTGTACGAAGACTTGGGCCTTTTTACCTGCGAAGACGACATCACATCGGATGTTTCCGATCTGTTCAACTTTCTTACCGGCTATGCACCCGACCAAACCTATAAGCAGCTGCTTGTTGCACCCTATTACTTACGATCTGCAATTAAATCCTTGATAGATTTCGAAGTCGATCAGGCTGCATCCGGAAAAGATAGCCGCATAATTATGAAAATGAACAGCCTTGAAGATCCCGAGCTTATTCAACGCCTTTACTACGCCTCATCGCAGGGCGTTTCAATAGATTTAATTGTAAGGGGTGTATGTCGCCTGAAAACCGGCATACCGGGCCTGAGTGAAAACATTCGGGTGCATTCGGTTATCGGTCGATTTCTGGAGCACTCCAGAGTGTACTACTTTCGTCACGGGGGCGAACACCGATATTACATTGGGTCGGCAGATATAATGCACCGAAATCTGGATGCCCGCGTGGAAGCCATCACCCCTATTCTAAATATCAATCTAAAAAAGTACCTTCGTTTTATTCTAAATGTTTATCTGCGCGATAATCGACAGCGCTGGGTATTACAGCCCGACAGCACCTATACCCGCGCGACCGCGCCCGAAGATGAGCCCGCCATTTCTACACATCAGCTCTTGATGAACCACACAAGCGGAAACCATGATCCTATTCCCATGGAGCAGTAAATTCGTATAGTCGGAAGAGATGACGTGGTTAGAATCTCAGAATTCGGCCGTTTGCACTTCAGCATTTGCGATTGGGTTTTGTCCAGCGAATTTGCGCAGATTAACGCGAATTTCAAACTGCGCTCCCACTTTTTGGAATGCATTACGGATGGATGGATGGATGGATGGATGGATGGATTGACTGACTGATTGACATCATCTTAGCAACTTCTGTTCATCTCATCCGCGACTTTTATGAATAACTGCAAAGTTCGCACAGTGCGGTCGCTAAGGTTGAGGTGATTGAGATAGTATGATTCGCTTCGTGCCCTTCGCGAAATCCTTTGTTACCTTTGCGGTTAATCCCCACCGGAAATAATTTTTTAGATCATCGGTAATTTTGTCCGGATTCTGGCTATTGTCGTAAAGAGTGATGCTTAGGATTTCGTATCCTGTTCTAAATAGTTAAGCAGTAAAGTTAGTTTTCTCTCAGCAAGTGGATATAGATAAACCTTGTGCTCATTACGTGATTTTGCTGATGAAATGCTCAATACTGATTCTCTGCTCTGATTCGAGCTACTGAATCCCCGGCTCAATTTCATACTTTTGATGGATAGTAAGGCTATTCCAAAAGTCCTGAAACGTCATATCAAGCGTATATTTACGGACTTTACAGGCTGCTTCCAGCAATAGCTGACTATGCCTCTCAGACATAGATAAGATCTTTTTTTATGGTATTAAAATAACCTGATTTAATAGCGTTTTTTGAAACAAGATCTACGGGCCTTCCGAGAATATGTTCAAGTTCCTCAGCCAGATCAACAAACCTCAGACCGACCTTTCCGTTGAATTCTACAAGGATATCCACATCGCTCTCTGGCCGTGTATCGCCTCTTACGACCGAGCCGAACAAGGCCAACGCCTGTATTGGGTACTGTTCAAGTAACCGACTTTTATGTCGGGCAAGCAGCACTTTTATTTGATTCGATGGCTCCATAAACAAAATATAAGAAATACCAGACTTGATGTGAATTACTTTTGTGTGGGGCAACTAATACAATACTGGAAATGAAGATCATCATGAATAACACATACATCAGGCAATTTGTTTGACTACATATTTAGAATCCAGAACAGCGGCCGCGAATTTGAGCGCCGCATCAATATCT
>JAIULZ010000182.1 GCA_022565805.1 Balneolales bacterium | reverse complement strand
ATCAATAAATACCATTTGGGTCAACGCTATTATTCTATATTATCATTAAATGAATCAGTCAATCAGAAATATTGCAATTATTGCCCACGTAGATCACGGCAAAACCACTCTCGTTGATCAGCTTTTAAAACAATCTGGTACTTTCAGAGAAAACCAGCATGTAGATGACAGAGTAATGGATTCCGGGGATATAGAAAAAGAGCGTGGTATTACTATTTCAGCCAAAAATACAGCTGTTCTTTGGGATGACATCAAAATTAATATCGTTGATACACCTGGTCACTCCGATTTTGGTGGTGAAGTTGAGCGTATTCTAAAAATGGTAAATGGTGTTATTTTGCTTGTAGATGCAGCAGAAGGACCGTTGCCTCAAACCAGGTTTGTTCTTAGGAAATCATTAATGCTTGGTTATAGACCTATTGTCGTTATAAATAAGATTGATAGAGGAGACGCCCGACCTGATGATGTTTTAAACGAAATATTTGATTTATTTGTAAGCCTTGATGCTAATGATGAACAGCTTGAATTTCCCGTTTTATATGCTATTGGTGTAAAAGGTATTGCCAAACATAATCTTAACGATGATTCAGCAGATCTTAAGCCTCTTTTTAATACAATAATTAACCATATACCTGAACCCGATATCAATCAGGATATGCCGTTTAAGATGCTCGTAAGCAATGTAGAATGGAATGACTATGTTGGCAGAATTGCTATTGGTCGTATTGAGCAGGGAGTTGTTAAAAGAAATCAGCCAGTAGTACTAGTGGATCGCAACGGTGCTGTTAAACAAAAATCTAAGGTAACAAAGCTATTCACCTACAATGGATTAGATAAAGTACCCGTCGATATCGGTCTCGGTGGAGATATCGTTGCTCTGGCGGGATATGAAGATACAAATATTGGTGATTCATTGGTTGAAGAGCAAGACTTAACACCAATTCCTTACTATGATATTGATCAACCTACAATATCAATGTTCTTCAGAGTTAACGATTCCCCTTTTGCTGGCTTAGAAGGAAAGTATGTAACTTCTAACCAAATGCGAGATCGTTTGATTAAAGAAATTAGAACAAATGTATCGCTTAAAGTTTCGCCGACTGAAAGTCCGGATGTTTATCGTGTGGCTGGCAGAGGTGAACTTCAGCTTGCTATACTTATTGAAAGTATGAGGCGTGAAGGGTATGAGTTTTCCGTTTCTCGACCAGAAGTTATTCTTAAGGAAGAATCTGGTGCAGTTTATGAACCAATCGAAGAGGTCGTAATTAACGTACCGGAAGAATTCTCAAGTCGAGTTATTGATATACTGCTCGTTAGAAAAGGTATTATGGAATCAATGAGTCAAGAGCTTGAACAAGTTAGAATGATGTTCAAGGTTCCTTCAAGAGGACTTATAGGATTTAGGAATGATGTTTTGACCGAGACCAAAGGCACTGCTTTGATTCATCAGCAGTTTTATGATTATGAGCCCTTCCGTGGTGAAATTCCTGGCCGTATTAACGGATCTCTTGTAGCACTTGATAAGGGGGCAGTTACAGCATATGCACTAGAAGGATTGCAAGACCGCGGCCAGTTTTTTGTGCCTACTGGTGTAGAGGTATACGCCGGGCAGGTTATTGGTTCCAATAACAGATCTGAAGACATGCTCGTAAATGTTGTAAAGAAGAAAAACCTGACGAATCACAGGGCATCTCAAAGCGCAGATGCTGTAAAATTGAACACACCTATAATAATGTCTCTCGAGCAATGCTTGCAGTATATCCAAGATGATGAGTTATTAGAAGTGACTCCCAAAAGCCTTCGTATTAGAAAGAAATACTTAGATCATAATGAACGTAAACGTTATTCTAAGTAAAAAATAAGAGGGTTACTCTTCCAAACTTTACAGATTACGTTTTTAAGAGATTCCTATTTCCATGCACCATACTTGAAAAACTTTCTATAATTTCCATTGGGGCATGTATCTGTTAAAATTAGCTTAAAGTTCTAATATGTAAAATAGATATGAAAGACCTGATTGAACTGCAACATCATGCAATTCAATTAGGTCATTTTAAAGAAATCTTTTTTAGCATCAAGATAAACACTAAATGCTTTTTTGAGCTCTTTATGTTTTATTGATGCAAGTTCAGGATCATTAGACAAAATTGAACCTGCATCTTTGGCAGCAGACTCGAGTATCTTTTGATCTTGAACAATATCAGAAAATTTAAAGTCTGGTATACCACTTTGTTTAGTACCCAGAAAATCGCCTGGTCCGCGAAGCTTTAAATCTTTTTCTGCAATAAGAAATCCATCATTAGAAGCCGTCATTGTTTTTAACCTCTCAATGGCGGTTTTTGTTTTTTTAACTCCTGCCATTAAAATACAGTAACTTTGTCTGCTTCCCCTTCCAATACGGCCGCGAAGCTGATGTAGCTGAGATAGCCCAAATCGTTCGGCATGTTCTATTATCATCACAGAAGCATTAGGAACATTGACCCCGACTTCTATAACAGTTGTGGAGATGAGTATATGTGTTTTACCGTCAAGAAAACCTTTCATTACAGACTCTTTTTCCTCCGAAGTCATCTTACCGTGAAGAAGCCCAGTATTGTAATTGTTAAAAAGCTTACTTACTGTTTCATAGCCTTCAACCGCATTGGAAAGATCAAGTTTCTCAGATTCTTCAATAAGTGGATAAACAATGTATATTTGCCCGCCATCAGCTAAAATTTCTACTGCGAAGGTATATACTTTATCACGATCCTTATTGGTTCTCACAGCAGTAACAATAGGTTTCCGACCCGAGGGCAAGCCCTTAATTACAGAAATGTCGAGTCTACCGAAAACAGAGAGGGCCAAAGATCTTGGTATAGGCGTTGCAGACATGGTAAGAATATGGGGCATTTGTTTAGCAGTGTTAAAATAATTGCGCTGTAGCACTCCGAATCTGTGCTGTTCATCAATTACAATAAGACCAAGATTAGAAAAGTTAACTTTTTCCTGAATTACCGCATGAGTACCTATAAGTATTTGAGTAATTCCTGATGCAGTCTGACTGTAAATCTCATTCTTCTGTGCAGTTGTCCTTTTGCCTGTAAGTAACCTAATATCTATATCAAACTCCCTGAGATAATTGCTAAATGTATCGAAATGTTGTTCAGCTAAAATTTCAGTTGGTGCCATAAGTGCAGTTTGATACCCATTGTCTATCATCATGAGTATGGCCCCAAGAGCAACAATTGTTTTTCCTGAGCCTACATCACCTTGGATTAAACGGTTCATTTGAGATGAACTTTCAAAATCCTTCCTGATATCCCTTAGGGAAGTTGTCTGACCATCTGTTAATTGAAATGGTAAGGTTTCCTTGAAAAAAGTACGTGTAAACTTACCAGGACCTTTGAAAATAATGTTGCTAGCTAGTTTCGAATGTTTAAGTTTAAGATGGTGTATAGCCAATTCAAAAAGAAGTAGTTCGTCATATTTAAGACGCTGAAGCGCAACTTTTGCCTGATTGAGACTTTCAGGAAAATGTAGCCATTGATAGGCTTGCTTAAGATCGGGAAGCTCATAACTTTTTTTTAAATAGTCTGGAAGAATATCGTGAAGTTCGATGGTATTAAGAATGTTAGCAATCCATTTCTGTAAAACAGTTGATGTTATATAGGTCTTAGTAAAAAAAGTGTTGCCAGGATAAACAGGAACTAATCCCGCTGTTTGATTCTCTGATGGGCTTTCTTTTGTGGTAGGATTAGCCTCTACAACGATTTCAGGGTGAGCCATTGAGTACCATTTGCCATATTGACTGATTTTACCATAGGCGACAACAGAAATACCGTGTTTAAGTAGTTTTTGAAAATAGGAAATACCTTTAAACCAGACGCATTTAATACCCCCTGAAGAATCTTCTAAAATAACTTCAAGTCTGGGTTTTCCATGAATGATTTTATTTACTTCAATAACTTTCCCTTTAATCTGTACGGGCTGCTGAGTAAGTATAGCAGAGCTAATGGGACTGATGGTTGATTTATCCGTATAGTCTCTGGGAGCAAAGTTCAATAGGTCTGTAGCAGTAAATATACCTGCCGACTGCAATGCCTTAAGTTTTGCGGGGGTTATTTTTAAAACAGAGTTAATATTCATTGATATATTGATATATATCGCACGTATGATAATTAGTAGTTAACTGGGTCTGAAACGCAACTTTTGATTCAATAATTGAAATATGATGCTATTATGCAAATAAATACAGAGATCAAGTTAGATATTATTTATGAAATCCCTTATATTAAAAGTCTTTGGATTTATTCAGTTACTCACATAAACAGTTAGAAGAGTGCCAACGATACAGCAGTTAATTCGTAAAGGTCGCAAGAGCAAGAAGGTAAAGACTACTGCTCCAGCACTTCAGGCCTGTCCGCAGCGCAGAGGTGTATGTACCCGTGTATATACAACTACGCCTAAAAAGCCAAACTCAGCACTTAGAAAAGTTGCAAGAGTTCGCTTAACCAATAAAATTGAGGTATCTGCATATATACCTGGCGAAGGTCACAATCTGCAGGAGCACAGTATAGTGCTTATCAGAGGTGGTCGGGTAAAAGATTTACCAGGTGTAAGATATCATATTATTAGAGGCGCCCTTGATACAGCCGGGGTTAATGACCGTAAGCAAGGTCGAAGCCTGTATGGTACCAAGAGGCCAAAAGTTAAAGCCAAGTAAACGTATTATAACTAAGAAATTGCAAAAGCATGCGTAGAAAAAAAGCAGAACAGCGGCAGGTTATACAAGATCCGCAATTTCAGGATAAAATCGTTACGCGATTTGTAAACTGCCTGATGAAGGACGGAAAGAAAAGCGTTGCCCGTAAAATATTGTATCAGGCTTTTGAAGTTATTGAAGAAAAAACAGGAAAGCCAGGTATTGAAGTATTTCGTGATGCGCTCTCTAACGCATCTCCACTTGTAGAAGTAAAGAGTCGCAGAGTAGGTGGATCTACATATCAAGTTCCTGTAGAAGTACGCCAAGAGCGTAGTACTGCGCTTTCCATGCGCTGGATTATAAAATCCGCAAAAAGCCGTAATGATAAATCTATGGCCGGCAGATTGTCGAGAGAACTCATGGATGCGGCAAATAACGAAGGCGGTGCCGTTCGTAAAAGAGACGAGACCCACCGTATGGCAGAAGCCAACAAGGCATTTGCTCATTTCAGATTTTAATAAATAACATTTTTAGTAATGGCTACAAAAGTAATTGACGCCCTGAAGAAAACCCGCAACATCGGTATCATGGCACATATTGATGCGGGTAAGACAACAACAACCGAAAGAATCCTTTTCTACACCGGTATTTCGCACAAAATAGGTGAAGTACACGATGGTGATGCAACAATGGACTGGATGGAACAAGAGCGTGAGCGTGGTATTACAATTACCTCTGCTGCTACTACATGTTTTTGGAAAGACCATCGTATTAATATTATTGATACTCCTGGTCACGTAGATTTTACTATTGAAGTAGAGCGTTCATTGCGCGTACTTGACGGAGCTGTTGCTGTTTTTTGTGCAGTTGGTGCTGTGCAGCCGCAATCTGAGACAGTTTGGCGACAAGCCAATAAGTACAAAGTTCCGCGCATGGCTTTCGTTAATAAAATGGATCGTACAGGTGCCGACTTCTACAATGTAATTGAGCAGATGCGCAAAAGACTCAATGCAGTGCCTGTGCCTCTGCAGATACCGATTGGTAATGAAGATGCTTTTGTAGGCGTTGTAGATTTGATTCAAATGAAGGGTGTGCTCTGGGATCAGGATGCTGCTATGGGGTCTGCATACAGCGTTACGGATATACCCGAAGACTTAGTTGAAAAGGCGGAAGAATACCGCAAGATTATGATTGAGGCTATTGCTGACCATGACGAAGAACTCATGGAAAAATACCTCATGGAAGAAGAAATTTCTGAAGAGGAAATAGAATCTGCAATTCGCAAAGCAACGATTTCGCTGGCCATTAATCCAGTAGTTTGTGGAACTGCATTTAAGAACAAAGGTGTGCAAACACTTCTTGATGCTGTAGTTAAGTTTATGCCATCACCAATGGATATAGAAGCTGTAGATGGTACAGATCCTGATGACGAAACCGTAAAGTTGAGAAGAAAGCCTGAATATGATGAACCATTCGCTGCTCTGGCTTTTAAAATTGCTACTGATCCTTATGTTGGTAAGTTAACTTTTATTAGAGTGTATTCAGGTACGCTTGATGCAGGATCTTATGTAGTTAATACATCTACAGGTAAAAAAGAACGTATTGGTCGTTTGCTTAAAATGCACTCCAATACAAAAGAGGATATTAAACAAGTTCGTGCCGGTGATATTTGTGCCGCTGTAGGGATTAAGGAGGTAAGAACTGGTGATACTTTGTCTTCCGAAGACGCTCCGATCCTTCTTGAAAAAATGATATTCCCTGAACCTGTTATTAAACTGGCAGTAGAACCTAAGACCAAAGCCGATAATGATAAGCTTACAACTGGTTTATCCAAGCTTGCTGAGGAAGATCCTACATTTAAAACAAATGTAGATGATGAAACCGGGCAAACAACAATCGCAGGTATGGGTGAGCTTCACCTTGAAATTATTGTTGATCGTTTGAAGCGTGAATTTAAGGTTGAGGCTAATGTTGGTAAACCACAGGTATCTTACCGCGAGGCAATTACAAAGTCTGTAACTCACCGTGAGACATACAAAAAACAAACTGGTGGTCGTGGTAAGTTTGCCGATATTCAGTTTGAAATTATACCTCTTGATGGATTCACCGGCTTTGAGTTCGTTAACGAAGTAACTGGTGGTAACATCCCTAGAGAATTTATTAATCCGTGCGAAAATGGGTTTAAATCTGCATTGTCTGGTGGTATTCAGGCAAGCTATCCGGTAGAGGGTGTTCGTGTAAGACTATTTGATGGTTCTTATCATGATGTGGATTCAGATGCACTTTCATTTGAAATTTGTTCCAAGCTTGGTTTCAGAGAAGCCGCCAGAAAAGCAGCTCCTATACTTCTGGAGCCGATAATGGCAGTCGAGGTTATTACACCCGAAGATTACATGGGCGATATTATGGGTGATCTCAATAGTCGCCGTGGAATGATTGGTAGCATGGAAAATAAAGTAGAGGGTACCGTAATTACTGCTGAAGTTCCACTTGCAGAAATGTTTGGTTACTCAACTAATCTACGCTCACTTTCTCAGGGTCGTGCAGTGTATTCTATGGAGTTTAAGAAATTTTCTCCAGTACCAGACTCTATCGCGAAGACACTTTTAGAAGAAAAATAATTAACAAGGTAAAACTTTAAGATCATGGCAAAAGAAACGTTTTCACGCAATAAGCCACACGTTAACATCGGAACAATT
>JAIULZ010000181.1 GCA_022565805.1 Balneolales bacterium | reverse complement strand
ATTTTTGATCCAAGGAAGAAGGCGGGCAAAAGAGTGGTTTTGCAAAGCCTTCTATAAATTTAATCCATCGGGAAACATTTCCTGTAATTAAATGGCAAACAAAGCTATACAAAATCGGCTCTCCTAAGCTAAATTGTTAATTGCTAGTTGCTAATTACCAATCAAATATTGAGATTTTTAGGTGCTTTTGGAATTACGATAGCAAGTAGTATATACAAAATAAGCGGGGTGCCGTAAAATGCGAGGCTCAAGCCGAAAATGATTCGGACAATTACCGGATCTAGTCCAAAATAGCGGGCGAGTCCGCCACAAACGCCGGATACTTTTTTGTCCTTACGCGTTCTCCACAGCTTTTTTTGTTTTCTCAAACCATAGGTTTCGGTATTTGTATCTGAATACTGACTTCTATTTTGGGATGCAGAATGGATGAAATCATCTACATCGGGATCGCCGCTAATAGATGGTTTTACCTTTAGCTCCGGCTTGGAAGCAATAGAAGATTCTGACTTTAAACGGCGTTCATTAAGCCACGACCAGCCCATTAAAAGTGACAGAATAAGTACGGAGGGCCCGATAATATGCTGTGTGAAAGACAATTCGGGGCCAATGTCGAGCCCGAAGAGCTGCAGAAGCATAATTACGGTTAGTACCAGCATAACCCCGCCAAAAATAGAAGCTGTATTAACAAGACCTCTGCTCTGCTTTTTTACTTTTTTCTCTTCTTTAACAAAGTCTTCAAAAGCATTCTCCAGATCTTGGTACGAAATATTGAATTCCTGCTCTAATTGATCCCGTTTCCCGGCTGAGTCTGAAAATCTTTCTTTGGTTTTTGAGCCTGAATTCATCATCCTTTTCGATCCAAAATGGTTTTCAATTTTAATATGAAGTTACGCGAGAATTAATTTAAAATCTTTTTATCGGCAATACACTTTTTACGGGAATTGATTTATTACAACCTACATTCGCCACAGATCTAAAAAACAGACCCTAAGATAAAGTCTTCAACGAATCAATTCATTCTCAGTAACAATACAATCAAGAGGAACATCGTGTGGCTCAGCCGGTATTTCGGTAGCCATGCAACAGCTGAACAAAAGCCCTGCTTTAGTTGTTTTTGCAGATAGTTCAGATAAAAAACGGTCGTAAAAGCCTTTCCCATAACCCATTCGGCTCTTGTTACGATCGCCGCCCACCATTGGTACGACTACAAGATCAATTTGATGCAATAAAGCTGAATCTAATTTACGAAAGTTGCCAGAAGGTTCCGGAACACCCCATGCATTCTCTTTCCATTCGGTTGCATCAGTAACTTCATAATGCGTCAAGATACCTGTTTTGCTATAAATCACGGGAACAATCACCCTTTTATTTTGCTCATAACAAGTTTGTATGATCGTATCGGTTTCGGCTTCTTTACGCTGCTTCATAGCCCTGTATAAATGAACAACTTTTGCTTTAATAAAGAAGTCTGAATGTATGAGCCTGTTTTGTATTCTTTCGCTTAAAAGCGAGTATTGCTCGTTAGTAAGCAGGCGCCTTATTTCCAGCAGTTTGGTGCGTTTCTCTTTTTTTTTGGAGTTTGTCTCCATGAAATTACCCTACAGCTTACGCTTTAAGTGTGTTGAGTTAAAACTACTTTTGGGTTGAAATACAGTTTCCATCATCTATAAAATGGAAACTACAAAAGATTAGCTGCTTTAAACAAGCAAGAAATATTGATTCTTTAATTCGTTTTGCTGTTTTCAGCAATAAAAAGAGCACGAAAAAATAAATTAACATTCTCTTAATATAACTACATCAATATGTTTATTAAGGATTTATCAATTACAACTTTAATAAATTGCCGAATATCGAGCATATTGAAGGTTTTCTTAACTTGACATGGCACTTTTCGCGCCTTACATTCGTTTTAGATTGTGCAACACTTAAAAATCCTAAATAAACACAACCATGGATCGATCTGACAGTTGCAATTTTATAACATTCGTCTGTCCACTTGTTGTCCGTACAATTATCAAGATCTTATAAATAATATCGTTTCACAAGAGTTTTGCCCGCAGGCTGTTTGTTTTTACTCCTGATCCGCACCCTCTTATGATACTCAAATGATTAAGGTTGACATATTTGTAAACGGACACCCAAAATTTGATGTATCATGAAAACATTGTCCTACATACCAAATGGAGCCGCTGAACTCTACGATTTCAGCAATTTATACGAGCTCAGAAATGCCTGCTATAATCTGGAAACCAATAAGATAATCCATTACGCCAACTCGGCAGATTCGGATGAGGTGATATCTCTTTTGCTGGTTCTGGAAGGAGATAAGCGAAAAACTTTTATTGAAGAAGTTGATATTGAAGTGCTTGCCGAAGCAGCAGAAGACCTGCATTCTACAGAGTTGATTCGTTTACTCGATGAAATGAAGCCAAGAAGGAAAGATCAGCTTTTAGGCAGACTTTCAGATTTGGTTTTGTATAGCCTTAGCTCTGCCGGCAACACTTCTAAGCCTACGAAGCATGGTTAATACCTTTGCTTTACCTGAAATAAAATATTCTTACTATGCCTGCTAAAGAAGCACTGTCGCTTAATTAAAAAGCCCGTTTTCTTAGAGAATTCGGGCTTTTTTCATTATATGTGTATTAATTCCCAAGCTATAAATATAAAGCAGTATACATCTAAATGCTGTACATTACCTATACCGCAGATTGTTCAGTAGCTTTTTTGGGAACAACTTCCAGCTCGTACTGCTCAACATCAACTACGCGTCTTGCACCCTCTTTAGACAAATACGAATAAATTGCGGGGATTACGTAGAGAGTTAGCAAGCTTGCAAACAAAAGTCCGCCAATTATACCAATACCCATAGAAACACGGCTTTCGCTACCGGCACCAATAGCAAGCGCAATAGGAAAGACTCCCAAAATAGTAGAAAGACTCGTCATTAGAATAGGGCGAAACCGTGAGGCGGCGGCATCCATAATAGCATCGTGCACCGATAGACCGGCATCTTTTCTTTGATTGGCAAATTCCACAATAAGAATCGCATTTTTAGACACAAGGCCAACGAGCATTATCATCCCAATTTGAGAGAAAATATTGATGGTCTGACCAAAAAAGTACAGACACGCTAGAGCGCCACCCAATGCAAGAGGCACGGTAAAAAGAATAATAAGCGGATCTCTGAAGCTTTCGAACTGTGCCGCAAGAATTAGATAGATAAGCAGAATTGCCAGCATAAAGGCATACAAGAGGCTGCTCGAGCTTTCCTGAAAATCCCGCGAGGTACCTGTAAGCGATGTCGAAAAGGTATCATCGAGAGTTTTGCGGGCTACGTCGTCCATCGCGAGTATACCATCACCCAAAGAGAAACCACTTGCAAGACCAGCGCTAACCGTTGCAGAAACAAATCGATTAAAGCGAAACAGCTGAGGCGGGTTATTATCTTCTGTAATCTGTATCAGATTATTAAGCTGAATGAGCTGACCGGAGTCGGAGCGAACATACAGCGAGGCAAGGTCGACGGGTTCGTTTCGGTGCTCGCGCGCCATTTGCCCGATTACCTCATACTGCTTGCCATTCATTATAAAGTAATCGAAACGCTGACCCGCAAAAGCAAGCTGAAGCGTTTGCCCAATATCCCGGATCGAAACCCCAAGCGTTCGTGCCCTTTCCCGGTTTATATCGATATTGAGCTCGGGTTTATTAAACTTGAGATCTACGTCTACTACAGAAAAAGCAGGGTTGTTTGAAGCTTCCTCCATAAATTTGGGCAAGTATTCCCGAAGTTTCTCGAAATTGGGAGCCTGAATAACATATTGAACCGGCAGACCACCGCGCTGAGCACGAATCGACTGTTCCTGAGTTACAAAACCACGGGCTGCGGAATAGTTTCTGAGCAAGGATGAAACCCCGTCCGCAATCTCAAACTGAGATCTCTCCCGCTCTGATGCATCTTTTAAAATAATATTGAGAAAGGCCGAATTTACTGAGCTTGTGGCGCCAAAGCCGGGAGATGTTACGGAAATAATGGCATCAACTTCTTCGAACTCATTTCTGATAGACTCCGAGACTTCATCTACATACCGATCCATGAACTCAAATGTAGCACCTTCGGGACCAGTGGCAAAAATACGCATTCGTCCGCGGTCTTCTAATGGGGAAAGCTCCTGAGAAATACTAGTACCAAAATAGAAGATCATGCCAACAGTAAAACCGATGAGGATAAATGCGGCCCATCGCACATTCATAAATACAGATAAACTGTTGCGGTAAGCATTATTCAGCCATACATAAAAAGGCTCTGTTAGTCTGTGGAAATACGATTCCTTCTCTCTTTTTTTCAGGATTTTGGAGCAAAGCATGGGCGACAGCGTTAGCGCCACAAACGAAGAAATAACTACCGCACCGGCAAGCACCAGACCAAACTCCCTGAATAAGCGGCCGGTAAGTCCTTCCAGAAAAATTACGGGTAAAAATACCGCAACAAGCGCCGTGGTGGTAGAAACAACGGCAAAGAAAATCTCCCGAGAACCTTTAATTGCGGCCTCAATCGGGTTCATTCCCATTTCGATCTTGGCGTAGATATTCTCCATAACCACGATGGCATCATCCACAACAAGACCAATGGCCAAAACAAGACCCAGCATGGTTAGCACGTTAATGGAAAAGCCCAGAATAAACATCACAAAAAAGGCACCAACAAGGGCAATTGGGATTACAATAATGGGTATAAGAGTGGTGCGCCAGTCTCTTAGAAAGGAAAAGATAATGAGCATCACCAGAATAAACGCAATAAAGATAGTTTGCCGCACCTCAGATATCGAATCTCTGATGTATTCAGTAATATCGAAGCCAATTGCTACGGTTACATCTTCGGGCAGATCTCTTTTTATGCTTTCGAGCCGGTTATAAAATTCATCTACAATAGCAATATTATTTGCCCCGGGTTGCGGCACAATTACCACGCCCACCATAGGAATTCCGTCTCTTTTCAGAATAGTCCGCTCATTTTCGGGGCCGAGCATGGCCAGCCCCACATCACGGAACCGCACTATATTATCGCCTTCCCGCTTAATAATCATATTATTAAACTCTTCGGGAGTAGTAAGACGGCTGAGGGTACGCACCGTAAGCTCGGTACTTGCGCCTTCTATTCGGCCAGAGGGCAACTCGACGTTTTGCTGCTCCAGCGCATTTCGAATATCAACCGGGGTTAGGCCATAAGCTGCGAGGCGCGATGGCTCCATCCATAGCCTCATGGAGTATCTTTTTTGCCCCCAGATATTTACTTCACTAACGCCGGGAATGGTTTCAAAACGCTCTTTAAACTCTGTGATGGCAAATTCGGTAAGATCCATCATATCCCTTAAGTCTGAGCGCACGTTCAGAAATACAATTGGGCTTGAATCGGCGTCTGCTTTGGCTACTATGGGGTTATCTACATCTGGCGGCAGCCGGCGCAGGGCCCGGGAAACGCGATCGCGCACATCATTTGCGGCTGCCTCCATATCAATTCCAAGATCGAATTCTACGGTAATCGTGCTTCTGCCTTCACGCGAAACGGAGGTCATAGTACGAATACCCGCAATTCCATTTATCGATTCTTCAAGCGGCTCTGTGATTTGCGACTCAATAATATCGGAATTTGCACCGGTATAGTTTGTGGTAACATTTACAATAGGAGGATCTACGGCGGGATATTCCCTAACGCCCAGATAGTTGTAGCCAATTACCCCGAAAAGAACAATTATGATAGCCATTACCGTGGCTAAAACCGGCCTGCGAATACTTAGTGAAGAAATGCTCATGGGTTTTGCTCGTTTATTTCCGCAATACGGTTTTAGTTGATGTTTACCAGACGGACATCCATACCCGACCTTAGCTGAAGCATACCGGTTGTGAGTACGGTATCGCCTGCGGCCACACCTTCAGTAATCTGCACCGAGCGATCGGTTCGAACCCCGATTTGCACCTGCCTGCGCTCGGCTTTGCCTCCTTTATACAAAAACAAACTCTGGCCACCCATTTCCGGGATTATAGCCTCGGAAGGCACCATTAGCGCATCATCTATTGTGCGCAGCGGAACCTGAACTTCAACAAAGGCCCCCGGCAAAATTTGCCTGTCGGGATTTGAAGCCAAGCCGCGAATAGACAATGTTCTGGTGTCGGCGTTAATGCGCGGCTGTATGGCGAATACCTCGCCGGAATACTCGTTTCTGGTACCCTGACGCATAAACATAAACGGCTGACCGCGGCTAATAAACTGTGAGTAGCGCTCCGGAATGGAAAAATCTACTTTAACCCGATCTACTTTTTGCAGCTCGGCTATGTAGTCCTGAGGTGTAACATATCTGCCTTCACTTACATTTCTGAGGCCAATAACGCCGTCGAATGGCGCGCGTATTTCGGTTAGGGCGATTCGTGCTTCTATTAGTTCGGCTTCGGCGTTTGCAACATTCAACTCGTTAAGCGCTACATCATACTCTTCCTGGGCCGAAGCATTGCGCTCGATCAGGGATGCTATTCTCTGCTCACGAATGCGGGCCAGGTTTCTTCGGTATTCGGCACGACGAAGTTCGGCCTGCAGCTGCGAATCATTTAGTTTTACCAGAAGATCGCCTTTCCGGACAAGGCCACCCTCTTCAAAATAAATACCTGTTATTCGCCCCGACACTTCGGCAGAAAGCAGAACTTGCTCATCTGCACGCACAGATCCGGTCGCAACTACTCTATTGGTGAAATCGGCCGCCTCTACTACAGAGCCACGAACAGCAAAGCGGTTATCTGTTGCAGATGATGGCGAATTTTGGGCCGTAATCTGGGCTTCACCGGAATTGCCTGATAATCTGGGGTAAAGCAATAGAACAAGTAAACCTAATCCAGTAATTAGTACAGCGCTGTAGATTAATCGTTTAGACATGTCGACAAAAGAAATTAAATGATTTAAGGTCTGTATACATCTTAATAACAGTATAACCGGTTACAAAAGCATGATGGCCTGCATGTATGTGAACTCGTATGAGATGTAAGCCATCGCGTTAATTTTTTGATAAAATCGGGATTAGCGTAGCCATCCAAAGCAGCTTAACGGCAGATTTTTATCCTATACAAAAAATGGAAAAACTACTTAAACCCTAAACATAAATAGAAAAACGGAAACTGATTGAATATCAAAAAGAGTGTAGAATTCAGGTCTCAAAATGTAGCAAGTGACCTCTGTTTAAACAAACATCCTGTTCTCAATGTTATCGCATCCATGTAAAAATATGTACTTAAAAACATACTGCATGAGTGTTTTGGCGGGTCAGTATTTACAAGTTGCGACACACAAGGTCGAGCAGCCGTGAATGGTACGATTGCCACCCGCATTACAGGCAAGAGCTAGCTTAACTTCCGCAAAAAGACCGTGTAGTGGCTACAAATCAACTTATTT
>JAIULZ010000180.1 GCA_022565805.1 Balneolales bacterium | reverse complement strand
TTGGTGGGCTTTCTGATTCGATTTGGGATGCCATCACCGCCCAAATGAAAACTTCTACAGCGCCGTGCTTCAGCCGGCGTTGACCACGGAGCAGCTTAATTGACACGATTCGCCCAAATCCAGAATCAAGGTCGTGGCTGGTTATTAGGCTTTTTGATTCGATTTGGGATGTCATCACCGCCCAAATGAAAATCTCTACAGCGCCGCGCTTCAGCCGGCGTTGACCTTTGGTGTCGGTTCGGATTAGGTAAAATTATTTTTGTTCACATTTAATGAATCCATATGTTTAGCCCATTTAAATTCTAAATAATATTGTTAGTCATGAAGTTTAAGCCTGTAATGGAATATGACTCAAGTCTGCCGCTGCCTAAAATTGATTTATCAATGGGTTATAGCCATAATCCGGATGCGCCTCAATTGATTGGTGCCGGGGGGTATTTGGAGTACCGGCGTAATATGTATACTTCTGCTTTGTTTGGTGGCGAGCGTTTTATTCATATGGGTGTAGATATTTGGGGCGAGGCCGGAACGCCCGTTTTTGCTTTTGCAGATGGTTTTTTCCTGATGGAGAAAGATAATGATAACAATCTCGATTACGGACCAACCATCATTACAGTTCATACTATTGGAGATACACAGCTATATGCTTTATATGGTCATCTGAGCAGAAATTCGCTCGGAAGATTTAAAGAAGGGGATTCGCTGAAGGCTGGAGAAAACCTTGGCTGGCTTGGTAACAGAAAGGAGAACGGAGGATGGATTCCTCATTTGCATTTTCAGCTGTCTCTTCAAAGACCTGAAACCGCAGATATGCCGGGCGTTGTCAGTCCTGAGCAGCTTGAGGAAAGTCTAAAAATTTATCCTGATCCACGAATCGTGCTCGGACCTCTGTATTTGTAGCCGCAGTATTTAGCGTATCATATTAAATTATTATCTCCTACATCAGCTTAGAAGACTGGCAGTATTCGTATTGTATAGAGCAATCATATGGGTCAAATATGTACCTATCATGAAAATAGAACCCTATAGTCTTGCGGTTAGGCTAAATAGAGCAATAGTAATGGTTCTAAAATATGTGCAAATCAGATATATCTTGTAATGTATTAGACTGAATAAGAATACTACAGCTAAGATGACTTAAAGGATGGCTTTCATGGATTTTTATTACCCCACAAAAGGCCTGTAAATACATGAGCATGTTTGCTTATCGAAGCTATATTTTGATAGTGTATGATAAAAAGCAGAACTCATTTCTTATATCTGAATTTTCAAGGGCTACACTTTATTAAGAATAGTTAATAAGGGGCTATTTGTTTTATAACTGCAATTATTTGAGTGTTTTTATACGTTAAAATTCCTTTATTTAGTTTTTTGTTAGAGAAAAGATGTCGGTGCATATAAGTCTAAATCATATAATATCAGTTTGTTAAGAGTCTATAAAGATTTTTTTATAATTATGTAAGGTTTAGCCTTTTGTTGTCTCTTTCAGTTGTATCGCATAATTGCGGTACAGTTCTACAGTCCCAAAGGCCGGATTCCGGAAGGAACCGGCTTTTTTTATCAACAATTTCTTGTATATAATCACATAATTATATATAATTTGGTATATTTAACATACGCATTAGATATGGAAGCATTTGCGCTAGTTTTATGCAATAGAACATGAATCATTTAGCCATTTTAGAAAAGATTTTAAAAAAAAATTAGAGTTATTTAATCTTAGTTCGAAGCCTGTTAATATTTAATTATATTTAGAGTAATGATGTTTAGGAGTTATGTTTTGAATGTGGCAATAATTTGCATTTGCCATCAATATGAATAACAGCGATTAACAGGTAACGGAATTATTGGACTAGTTCTTTTGAAGGAGGGTCCGATTAGCTTAAAATGTATGCTTATGTAAAAAAATACTTTGTCTTCATTACATATAAGGCATGGATAGTCAAAACGCGAAAGCCATTTCGTTGTCCAAGTCTGATTAATAACTATTTCTGATCTGCTAATACATTCATCGTTTTCTTCCAACCAAATCATCTTTGAGTTAATAACCCCAAAACTATGAAATCACCTACCTTTACCTCAAAAATCTCTTTAGCGGTCTTTGCTTTAGGAGGCTTATTCTTATTACCAGTTTTTTTTGCTCAACTCGGACTTATCTATGCTCAGTTAGCTGATAATAATGAAATAAGAAAACAGGTCTCTGAATGGGATCAAAATAACAATTCTGTAACATGGCTGAATTCCGATATCGTTTTACAGCCCTACACTTCTGTTCATTCGGGATCAGGACCGTTGGTTGAAAATTTTGAATCAACGATGTTTCCACCCCTTGGCTGGAGTCGATTACCGGAAACAGACGAAGAGGGGCAGTCATGGTTTCGAAACTCCCCAAGTTTTGGAGCACATACAGGAGATTTTTCAGCTCAATCTGCTTCGTGGCTGCCTGAAACGGGACCACTAACGGCAGACAACTGGCTTATTACTCCCAGACTGAGCGTATCTGCAGCTGAGAACACCATAAACTTTTTCGCGAGATCTATATGTGCAGGATTCCAGGATCCTCTAACCGTGTATGTATCAACAGCTGGAAAAGACCTTATAGATTTTAAAGATCAGGTATTCAATATACCCGCTTTGCCAAATGAATGGACCTCTTACGATATAGATTTGTCTTTTTTTGAAGGGTTAGATGTTTATGTTGCCTTTCATCATCAGTCTGAAGATCAGTGTTCCGTTCTTTTGGATACTATTCAAGGCCCTTCTTTGTTCCAGCCTACAGGCCCGGGGCTTTTTGCAGCACCAGCACTTAGCTTTGGAACAAGATTTAATTTGGGGGCATCAACCATGCCTTATCAAATTACCAATAATGGGGGAGCTCCTTTGGTTGTGAATGAGTCTTCGTCTGATGCCAGATTAACGCTTTCCGGTCTTCCTGTTACAATACCAGCTGGAGAATCCAGAACAATTAATGTTACATTAAATACAGATGCTCTCTCCGGCGGTTATTATTCAGCTAACTTTAACTTAAGCACTAACGATCCTGAAAACTCTATATACACTGTTAATACAACTGCTTTAATTGTTGAAGCTGTGTTTAGCGATTTTTTATTCGAAAACTTTAATAGTGTACCTTCACGAGAAATTCCAGCAGGATGGACAGGTAATTTCCAGGTTCGAACATTTGGTGGGAAAGAAGACAGCCATCGTTTAACCAGACGTTTCGATCAAAGAGCTGCATTTCAGTCCAGCGAGTTCACAACATCTTTTGTTTCCTTAGGTACAAATCCGGTACTGTCCTTTTACTACAGAATTGTCAACTTTGAGGAATATGTAGCAAACCCTGTAGCAGGTGACGCCACAAGTATAGATTTTCAAGTGGTAATAAGTACCGATAATACAGAAACATTCGATGTATTGTGGACCTACGATCCGCTTGATCATAACGTAAGTCTGGATTATGCTAACATCACCATAGATCTTAGCAACTATGCAGATGAGACGGCAGTTATCGGGATAGTCGGAACATGGAATTCCGGTGAAGTTTACCTGGATATAGATGATCTTATGTTGGGTACTATCCCCGCAGTGCCTGAATTCGCCATAAATCCGGAAGGTACATTTGATTTTGGTGAATTAGACAGAGGCTTGCAAAAAGAGCAGGTCTTTACCGTTACAAATACCTCCGGTAGCGTGCTTAGTGTACTATCTGCAGAAATTGCGGGTGCTAATGAAGACGAGTTTCTTCTGGATGGCTTTACAGGAGGAAATCTCGAATTTAACGAGACAATAAGTTTTAGCGTGTTGTTTTCACCAACATTTGGAGGTCCTAAGTCGGCTCAGCTGTTGGTAAATTATAATGATGGCGAAGAGAAAACGGAAACCGTAAACTTGGTGGGAATTGGGCTTGATCCTAGCCTTAGAGAACCTTTCCGCGAAGATTTTACAAGCGTGCCACCTCCTAACTGGGAGCTCAGGTATGGTTTGCTGGAAGAGGAAACAACATTTGTAGATTTTCCTGCCGGTAATTTGCTAAACAGATGGGTTCTTGACAATTTCTACGGCAATGCGCTAAACGGAACTTCTGCACGAGCAAATCTGTACGTAGGCGGACCAAATTTTCCGCCTCTTAAGTGGTGGTTAATAACACCTACCATTAATTTAGATGATTTTGAGGATGATGCATATTTAAAATTCGATCTTGGATTAACCTTATGGGGTCAAGCTGTTCCGTCTCAGCTTGCCAGTAATTCCTATTTTGGAGTTATTATTTCCGAAGATAACGGATCAACATGGTCGTCTAATAACATCATCTTTGAAAAAGATGGCGCAAATCAAGACCTCATTACCCCAACTGGCGAAACCTTTACAATAGACTTGTCTGCATATTCAGGCGAAATTAAGATTGGTTTTTATATACAAAGACTAAGTGGCGCAAGCCCGGACCAAAGGTTCCATCTGGCAAATGTTGGGGTGCATCAGGTAGCTCAGGAAGAGATGATACATCCGGGTTGGAATGTAATGTCGTTACCTGCCGGAAATATCCGGATTCGCGAGTTGGCCGCACAAAATCATGTACAGGGTGTTCCGGGACTGAATGAATTTTACGGAACAAACGGATATGATGAGGGTAGCCCGAATATTTATTTATTCAATAATGTTGCCGACGATAACGGTGGAACACATCCCGGATGGCAGGCTCCGCAATCGGTTAACACAAGAATCCAAAGCGGTCAGGGGTTTATTTGGTTCTTTTATCAAAATCCAGGTCCGTTTGTTACAGAGTTGCCTTTCGATTTCTCGGCTTCCGGTTTGCAGCCGTCAATGCCTGTAGAGCGGACCTTAAATACAGAAGATAATTTTACCTTATTGGGTAATCCATTTCCAACCACGCTAACAACAGCAGGAATTTCAGGTCCAATTCAAGCCAATGTACAGGTTTGGAACCCGGTCGCTGGTCAGTTCGAAGCTCAAAATTCTATTCCACCCTTTACCGGATTTTTTGTCGAGAAAACTAGCGATGGAGTCGTGGTTATGGAAGAACAGAACCCTATTTTAAGAGGTATTTCTAAGCCTATGATCTCATTCTCATTGACAGGTGTTAACAACGAAGGCGTCGAGCTCGGCGACAATAGCGTGAAATTGCTATTCACAGATGATGCAGAGCACGGCTGGGACAGATTTGATCTCTCCAAAATCAGATCGCTTAACTATACTGCGGCAACACTTTCTGTATTAGGAGACAGAAATGGAGAAGTCGTGCACAAAGTTATTGATTCCAGACCACTAAGTCTGCATCAGGAGTTTGAGGTAGATTTAGCCCTTGATATAACAAACTTTAGCGGTTTGTTTGAATTAAGTGCCGAAATAAGTGATCTCCCCGATGATTGGGGTTTCACCTTAACGGATAATAAGACTGGGGAAGTCGTAGACCTTCGCACCGGAGTCTTAACATTTAACCATGAGTCAGCGGCCCCCAATACTGCTTTGAATCCCGATGAAATGCTTGCTAATTTTACGACATCCATTTTAAGCAGCGATAGTCGCTTTACATTGCAAGTGGTTCCATCTGCTACCGGAATAGATACCCCCGGTGATTTACCGGAAAGGTTTGCGCTAAAGCAAAATTATCCTAATCCGTTTAATCCGATTACCAATATTCAATACGAACTGCCCGAAACAGGACAAGTGCGAATTGAAATATATAATGTGATGGGTCAGCGGATCGCAACCTTAGTTAACGGCATTGAGCAGGCAGGGGTGCATACTGTAAGTTTCGACGCATCGGCTCTGTCTTCCGGTACGTATTTGTATCGAATTACGGCAGGAGCATATACAGAAACTCGGAAAATGATGCTAATTAAATAGCTTATTAGAGCACTACTAAATAGTTAGCATTTAATAATCATCGCTAAGTTATACTATTAAAGGGCATCGTCTTACAATAAGTAGGGCGATGCTTTTTTTATGAAATTTGTGAACTGATAATTTTCAAATCAGCCGATTTTAAGCTATATATAGCTTAATTCATGAAGGAAACTCAAGCGTAAACTTGGTGCCCTTTCCAGATTCCGACTCAACATTAATGATAGCATTGTGCAGATCTGCAAATTTTTTGACAGCAACCATTCCGACCCCGGTAGTTGGCTCGTTTCGGGTTCCTTTTCTCAGGATTTCTTTCTTTCCGGTAAATAAGTTCTTCAGTATAGCCTCTGGAATACCTATACCGCTGTCGGTAATTTCAAGTATTAAGGATTCCTCAGCAGTTTTACTTAAATCAATGTGAATAGGCTTACCTTCTGGAGTAAACTTACTTGCGTTACTTAGCAGGTTTCCCACAATTTGCTTCCATTTTTCGGCATCGATTAACCAGTGCAAAGATTCTGGTAAATTTTCTGATAATGGCTGTTTCTTTAAATGAAGAGACGGTTGTACAAGTCTAATAATTTCTCTGGTGAGCTCAGCTACATCCGTTTCTTCGAGATGAAGATTAAAGGGTTCATTCTTAATATAGCTACTGTTAAGAAGCACGTTTACAATACCAAGTAGAGACTTTCCTGCTTCATTAATGGCCAGTAATTGCTGCCTATGGTCGATATTTTTAGTATCTTCCTTAAGCATATGCGAAAAGCCAATAATTCCTGTAAGTGGGTTTCGCATATCGTGACTTACAGCCCTTATTAGCTCGTCTTTTTCTTCATTCTGTTTTTTAAGCAAGTTTTTAGCAAGCTTCAACTCGAATTGCGCCACAATTTCATTAGCCAGAATGCGAAGGCTTTTTCTCTGCGAGTCATTTAGTTTATTAGGTTTAAAATCGATTAAGCAAAGCGTGCCAATATTATACCCATCAGGGGTTTTTAGAGGTGCACCCGCATAATAAACTATTTTTAGGCCACCGGTCGTATTTGGGTTATGCTTGAAAACAAGATCTTTGGTCATGTCTTCAATTTCATAGATATCTTCTTGCATGATGGTGTATTGACACACGCTGGTCTTTCGATCCTGAGCTTCTCCATGTACGCCAAAGCAGGCTTTAGGAAATTGCTTGTCTGCGGTAATCAGGTTTAGAAAACCTACCGGTACCTCACAAATTGTACATGCAAGCTCAGTAATGCGGTCGAAAGCATCTTCTGGCAGTGGATCTACCCCCATGGTTTCGTACCTATAAAGCGCATTTAAACGCTCGATTTCATTATCCGGAATTGGGTAATTCGATACCTCAGACCATATATCTTCATTCATGATGGTATATTTTATTTATTTAAATTCATTTTAAATACATGCCTATCAATGAGATAATGCAATAAATTAGATTCTTGCCCCTACATGCGATTAATTAAACATTAGCATGCAGGAATTTTGAATTTTCAGACATGTACGCACACACACAAAGTTTTCTAGAAGGCTTTGAAAAGCTTCTATTTTGTTCGTATTCGACGCCTGATCAAAAATAAAACCGGAGCTT
>JAIULZ010000179.1 GCA_022565805.1 Balneolales bacterium | reverse complement strand
TAGAAGGCTTTGAAAAACCTTCTATTTTGTTCGTATTCGACGCCGGAGCAAAAATGAAACCGGAGTATAGGCTATCTATTCGAGGATTTTATTTTGGCTCCAAGGAAGAAGTCGGGCAAAAGAGCGGTTTTGTAATGCCTTTCTATAGAAGTAATAGCATTTTAGCCTGCATTAATTCACAAAAAATAATTGAATGAATGTATCGCTATGCTGTTCAGTTATATAGATCATTTTAGGTTTGCATTTTACCTCTGTACTCTCTGTGCTCTGAAATGGTTTGTTCAACATGCTGAGGTAGGTTTCCGCCACCATGCCCAAGCCGCGTTGTCGAAAACCAAATTTCTTGGTGAATAATGCAGATAAGAGCCTTTGTGAGTGCATTGGTTTTAAGGTATTTTGAAATGGAGAAATCTTTTGGCAGAATAGTTGTACTTCTCCAATGTAAAAAAAGGATTTGAGTGAGTTTTACATCATAAATAGAGAAGAAGGTCGTTTTGTAAACTGGCGCTTCTCAATTTTATCGGGCAGATATGAAAAGTTCGCCATCACATTTGCGAAAAGAAACTTGTAGTGCTTTCTTTAAAAGCCTTATATGAATGAATCTTTCCCGTTTGAGCGTTGGAAATGGTTCAAGTCAAATAATTAATGAGTAAATAAAAATTAAGACAGATTTTGTTCCGAGTCTGTTTTTCTCCAGTTTTTGAAAACCTGCTCAAGCATAGCTCACATCAATATGTAACTCACCTCTTGTTTCTTTGAAAGCATTATTATTTATCACTTTATGAATAAAAAGTTGTTCCAGTCTATATTTAGTATAATTGTTGTTTCCTTTTTGTTTACGCATTGTTTGTTTGTGAGCGATACAGTTGCGCAGCAGAGCAGGGCTTCTTTTCAAATGGGAAATCAGCTGATGCAGCAGGGTGAATATGAGCAGGCAATCGCCGTTTTCGAGGTTCTACTTCGCCAGAACCCTGAGAATATCCCGGTAATAGATCGTAAAGCGACTGCATTAATACAGTTAATGCGCTATGATGAAGCCATTACGTTACTCACCGACTTTACCGAAAGAAATCCCAGCTATCCCAATTTATCTGTAAGAGTAGGTGAAATCTACCACATGGATGGTCAGCGGGATAAAGCTCGTGCGTGGTGGAGATCTATGATAGATGAAAATCCCCGCAATGTTCAGGTTTACAGACTGGTTGCCGAATCTATGGTAACCCGAAGAGAACACGAGGCCGCAGCCCGGCTGTATATCGAGGCAAGAGAGGTTATGCAGAACAGCCAAATGTTTGGTTTTGATATAGCGCAAAACTTTACAGCCGCCGGTATGTACGAAGAAACTATGCAAGAGTACAGCCATCTAATTACGGTTAACCCGGGTTTTATGAACGCGATTCAGCGACAAATTGCGAGATACGAAGACGATTTTTTCAAAGATACCGGGGTGCTTGCTTTTGAGGAGGCATCACGTAATCTCCGGCCCGGAACAGATGCTTGGGTTGCACATCGGCAAATGCTTATTTGGCTATACAACGAAAGGGAGCTTTACCGCAGATCGTTTACTACGGCCGTAAATCTCGAAGAACGAATAGAGGATAACCGCTACCCGGTTTTTGATCTGGGCAGAAGACTGGCTTCACTCAATCAGTTTGAGCTGGCTGCCGATGCCTTCAGCCGCTATACCTCGCTGCAAGGTCACGAGCTGTATGTTGTTTCGAGGCAGGAGCTGGCATCATTGTATATACGGCAGGCTAAATTCCTTCGTGATTACAACAAAGATTTTGGCGTACAGGCCGAAACCTTGTATCAAAATGCCTATGATCTGCTGTCTTCACTGCACGAGACACATAGAAATTACAGAGGAATATCGGAAGTATATGCAAGACTGGTTGAACTGTCTTTGGAATATCTCAAAGATTTAGATAAAGCTATAGAGTGGCTCGGCTATTACGATGCAAACATTCGTACAGACCGGCAAAATATACAGCGGGATTATCTGCAGGGCCGTATACACATGATGGAGCAGGATTTTTCCCGCGCGCGTATTACTCTTACACGAGCAAACAGAGCAGCCGGAACCGGTGACATGGCCGAGCGTACCCGTTATTTTCTAAGTTTGAATGATTTTTTTGCGGGAGATTTCGATTTCGCACGGCTTCAGCTAAGATCGCTGCAGCGGCAAACAACATCTTACTATGCAAACGACGCATTACGGCTAAGAGCTTACCTGCAGCAAGGTGTACAAAAAGAGGAAGTGAACCCCGAAATTGTGGCTTTTTCAAAAGCTAAATACGAGTTTGCTTCTGGCAACTACATTCGGTCTATGTCGCATCTTGCAGAGATTTTAGACTTCGAATCCCCCCGGCCGTTGCTAACCGATGCTGTATTACTGGCTGCTGAAATAACAAAAATGTATGATGCCGTCTTAACTTATAGCCTACTCACCACAATGATTGAATCCGGCCTGCCATCCGACCGTAGAGAAAGACTTCTGTGGGAACGCGTACGGCTTGCAGATGCCTTCTTTTTTAATGAACAGATAGAAAGCAGAGGTGCAGATGCTGCACTTACTACCGAGTTTAGTAAACTGCAGGCAAAATTGGCGCCCGGTTCGAAGCAAGATGTGGCCGATGGCGTATCAAGAGCGTTTTTAATTCGCTTATACGAAGATCTGATTATTGATTACCCTTCCGGTTTTTACGCAGGCGCGGCCAGAGAACGTATTCGGGAAGTGCAGCGCGCCATTTAGTTTTCTTGCAAATAGCTTAATTCCCAATCGATTTTTAATTACCGCAAAACGTTATAAAAGAAAGATCATGCTAAAAAAACCTTCAGCAGAAAGCAGTTTGCTTTTTACAGTTCTGATAAAGCAACTATACGGAAAAATACTCCTTACAGCCTTTTTACTGCTATTACCTATCTCTGCTTTTGCGCAATATGTGCTTATTCCTATGGATCAAAACCAGACGAATCATCTTAAGGCCTATGGGATGGTTTATAATCATATTTTGGAAGGTTACGATGCTAACTGGTTGCTAAATTATAGAGGTGGAAGTTTCCTTGCCAGAGAGCGTGGCGATATTGTTCGGAATGCCCGCCTTAGAAATGTAAGTATAGAGCGTATTTCGGATGCGCAGGCTGCACGTATTATTCGGGATGTAGAAAGCAATAGCTCTAACACAGCAGTGGTGCCATTACAGGAGGCGCCAACTATTGCTGTATACTCTCCATCGCATTTACTGCCATGGGACGATGCCGTAACTCTTGCTCTTACCTATGCCGAAGTTCCTTACGATGTAATTTATAACGATGAGATTTTAGAAGGTAAACTGGAAAACTATAACTGGCTCCATTTACACCACGAAGATTTTACGGGTCAGTACGGTAAATTTTGGGCAGCCTACCGAAATACGCCCTGGTATCAGCGGCAGGTACGCGATCTTGAAGAAATGGCCAGCAGAAATGGCTTTAGCAAAGTTAGCGACATGAAAAAAGCGGTAGTTTCAGAAATACGCGATTTTGTTGGTTTGGGTGGCTTTATGTTTGCGATGTGCTCGGCTACCGACACCTTCGATATTGCCTTAGCAGCCCTTGAGATAGATATTGTGCCTACACAATTCGATGGTGATCCCGTTACGCCAAACGCAAATGAGAAACTGGATTTTAGCCAAACACTGGCTTTCGAAAATTTTAGCCTCACCTTCGATCCGGCAGAGTATCGCCATGCCGATATAGATGTGCCCGTAAGGCTTGGGCAGCTAGATGAATCCTTGGATTTTTTCACACTTTTTGAGTTCTCGGCAAAGTGGGATCCGGTACCAAGCATGCTTACCCAAAATCACGTTAGTAGCATAAAAGGCTTTTACGGACAGACCACCGCTTTCCGTATGGAGACCATTAAATCTAACGTAGTTGTTTTGGCCAGAAACTCAGGAAGAGACGAGGCTAAATACATCCATGGGAATTACGGTGAAGGCTTCTGGACCTTTTACGGAGGCCACGACCCCGAGGATTACACCCACCGCGTGGGTGACCCGCCCACGGATTTGGATTTATTCCCAAACAGCCCCGGTTACAGACTTATTCTTAACAATATTCTGTTTCCGGCTGCACAGCGCGAGGAGCTTAAAACCCACATGAACACCGGTATGGATGATGAACTCTTCACCCACTTTATGAATAATTTTTTTGGAACTGGTATCGAAGATAAAGCTGTAGATTAACTTTCTGTGGTAAACTTTCGAAATGAAGTAATAGAAGGGATGAGACATTTATTGCGAATTACTCATTCAAAAGGCTCAATATTAAATGGCATTGAATAACCTTCTATTTTATTCGCAGGAAAAGCCGGTGCTACAAAAAAAACTGTAAGACAACCTTTCTGTTGTAAGATTTCAATTTTTGTGACAGTAGAGCATGCTGGCAAAATTTTGTTTCGTTTTAAGCCATGTACGCTTATTTGGTACACATGCGGCGCCCAGGCATATGCATAGGAAATGATACTATTTCTTGATTTCCTTTAAGGATATGGCAAAAGAGGTGTGGTTTACCGAAGCCTTCTATTATCTTAATCAAATTCCTATATTCGGCCGTATTAAACGCTTGAGCAAGAAAAAAACCGCAGCAGAAACTGTCTATTTTAGAATTATAGTTGTTTAGCAAGGCCAGGGCAGAACGCGGACAGATAAACGGTTTTGCAAAGCTTTTTGAATTAAAAATGTACTCTTAAGAGCTCTTCAAAGAAGATTTTAGTCTACTATGTCTGATCACCCCTATTCTCATATAAAGCCAAGCCGGTCATTCACAGATTTGGTACAGCTAATGCACATCCTCAGGAAAGAATGTCCTTGGGATAAAAAGCAAACTCACGAGTCTATCCGGGATCTTATGGTAGAAGAGGTTTACGAGGCTATAGATGCTATTGATGCGGCAGATATGGAGGAGTTAAAAAAAGAGCTGGGCGATATTCTGCTTCATGTTGTTTTTCATGCAGAAATGGCCACGGAAACAGATTCTTTCAATATGGGTGATATTATATTTGCTATACAGGAAAAGCTGATTTCACGACATCCGCACGTTTTTTCGACCAGCGTAGCCGGCGATGCCTCTGTTGTTAAACAGAACTGGGAAAAAATTAAACAAAAAGAAAAAGGTCGTACATCTGTGCTTCAAGGCGTACCGCGCGTACTTCCGGGGTTATTACAGGCACAGCGTATGCAGGAAAAGGCCGGTGCCGTCGGGTTCGATTGGAAAGAGTGGCCGGAAGCGTGGAAAAAGCTTGATGAAGAACTGCTTGAGCTACAGGAAACCTTCCGGAACAATAATAAAGCAGAACAGGAGAAAGAATTTGGAGATGTGCTTTTTTCACTGGTAAACGCAGGTAGACTCGCAGGCCTTGATGCAGAAAATGCGCTCAGGCAAACAAACAATAAATTCAGAGACAGATTCCAGTATGTAGAGCAGAAATTGCTGGAAAAAGGAAAGACCCCGTCTAACGCTACATTAGAAGAAATGGATGAGCTCTGGAACGAAGCCAAAATGAAGTTGAGAACATCCTGAACCAGCTTTTACAGTTACTAAAAAAAACTCCAGCGAATTTACGCTTAACTTTCTTATCTTCGCACGGTAAGCATATTGAATAAAAGCGGTCTAAGTAGGTTACTGCCAACGCTTTGATTTAATATAAATTTTATATTTCATATAAAACTACTCTGTAAAGCGGTTATCGATTGGTTTAAAGATCTGATTATTTTTGCTTTACTATTTATGTCGGGCAAGCAAATTGTTGTATGAATCTTTGAGACTTTCAGTATTATGAAAAGCGCTTTTTATTAAAATGCTCTTATAAATGAACTGAAATGACTAAGGCAACATGGGTAAATCGGATTTTTAAATTTGTTCTAAAGCGGGCGGTTACAGAGCATATTTTTGAGATATTACACGTATTAGCAGAAGATAGCATAAGAGCCTCAACTCATTTTTGTTTTGAATACGTGTATCTCAGACAAGTTGGTAATTTTCATTTTTTGGTGAAAAAGCCCAAAAGATTTACTTGGAATATTTTCTTCCCGCATGTTTGTGCATAACTATTAATAGATAGCTTTTTTAGTTTTCTGAAGACATTATAAAGTCAAAATATTTTAAACAATTTTAAGCTTGGATAGGTAGATTAACCAAAGTTGTTCGTGTCTGATCTGCCTTAGCCTTATTTTTTAAAAGAATAACATCCAAAAATTAACGGAGCAATAAATGAGCAGCAACACTAAAGAAATAGATTTGTCACAATATCCATACATGGATAAAGGTTTGGAAGGCATTGTGGCGTTTTCATCGAGAAAAAGCTTCATCGACGGTCAAAAAGGGGAATTATATTACGCAGGATATGATATTGATACACTGGCCAGAAACTCAACCTTCGAAGAAGTTTGCTTCCTTTTATGGCACGAGCGCTTGCCAAATAAAAGCGAACTCGACAGTTTAAACACTACACTTCGCGAAGAAAGAGACTTACCGGCAGAAGTACTTACTTATTTAAGAACAGCAAATAAGGCATCGGAGCCAATGTCTGTGCTTCGTACCGCAGTATCTATGCTTGCAGACAGTGATCCGGAGTCGGCCGATACCTCTGCAGAAGCAACGCTGAGAAAGTCTGTGCGCCTCACAGCTAAGCTACCTGCTATTATTGCTGGTTTCGACCGCAGCCGGGAAGGAAAAGAAATATTAGCGCCCCTTAAGAAAAAAAGCATTGCATACGATTTTCTGTATATGCTTAATGGCGAAGAACCAGGCGAAAATGCCGAACGTGTAATGGATGTACTTTTAATTACGCATGCCGAGCACGGTATGAATGCATCCACATTTACGTGTAGAAGTATTTGCGCTACAATGTCTGATCTGCATTCTGCTGTTACCGGAGCGATTGGTTCGTTAAAAGGCCCGCTGCATGGTGGTGCGAATACTGCCGTAATGAATATGCTTCTTCAGCTGGACAAAGACACCGATATAATTGAATTTGTGAAAGGCAAGCTGGAGCGCAAAGAAAAAATTATGGGCTTCGGTCACCGGGTTTACAAAACCTATGATCCTCGCGCCAAATTCCTTCGCACAATGGCTAAAGATTTGGCTTCTGAAGTAGATATGGAATATCTGTACGAGTGGTCAGAATCTATTGTTAAGGTTATGAAGGAAGAGAAAAATATCGACCCAAACGTGGATTTCTTCTCAGCAACAGTATATTACTCAATGGGTATTAAGCCCGATTTATATACTACAATTTTTGCAATGGCCAGAGTTTCGGGCTGGACAGCTCACTACCTAGAGCAGCTAGCTAAAAACAGACTCATTCGTCCAAGGTTACTTTATTTAGGTGAGCGGGACTTAGAATATACTCCTGTAGAATCGAGATAAGAGACTTTTTTTCTTGACATGTGGTAATAAAGAAGGCCGCCAATGAGCGGCCTTTTATATGTGTGCCGTGCATGGCAATCAACTTGGTGGTGAAAGTCCACTGTGGGGGTTT
>JAIULZ010000178.1 GCA_022565805.1 Balneolales bacterium | reverse complement strand
TCCATAGCGCCGCGCTTCAGCCGGCGCTAACCCCGGAGCGAATTCATACATCCCAAATTTTTGCCCGAGCTAAAGCATGATTCCGTAAAGAAATGGAATAAAAATTCTTCAGCCGGCGCTAACGCTTTCTGAAAGCTACAGGCAAATTGATTGTTTCGTTTATACCTTTTTTCATCTTGGTGTTATATTTCTGCTTACATTTACGACTTATCTAAATCTGGTTTATACTGAAATTCTTTGATACATTTGCAGGCCTGTGAGCTCTTAAACGTGCTCACCGAAATGGTGAAACGGTGCTGAGTATTTCAGAGACCCGATTTTTATTTACTATGGAAAAGATTCGCAGACGGTGTTTATGCAGTTGCGCGTAAAACCTTAAACAAGAATGTTTTTTGTCATTCTTTCCCTATAAATGGGTTTCCGTTGGTATGGCACGGTAAAATTCTTCATAAATAATCAGCGATATATTGATTAATAAAGTCTGATTATCATGAAGCTGAATCATCCGGGGAAAAGTTGCGTAGCACGTTTTCCCCGATGTGTGCACGTACTTCTGATGCATTGTCCGCGTTTTGCTGCGTCTTTTTGAAGGTATATTGCCCTGATTTATTCTGTCACAGGAAGAATTTGGGGATAAATCCTTAAAATGATATGGTTAAAACAGGGATGGAGCTTTTTCATATAGAATATGTCCAAGATGATGCTGGTCAGTATTGTGCGACTTGGATTAATCTATTTATAACGAACGAATACTTAACTAACAAACAAGCTAATGAAATCAAGCTATACCCTGGCGGGGATTATTTCTTTTATGCTGCTCTTGAGCGGCTGTTCTGTCTTTCGGTCAGCTCCGGCCGAAGCGCCACAGCCCGATCAAAGGGATGCAATAGAGCGGGCTACCTCTGGAAACAAAGCCATTGAAGGGCTGTTTACGATTTTTCAGGATACGAATACCGGTAGTACCAAAATGCTGATTACTGAAGATCAGATTGGTAAAGAATTTATTTACTGGGGGCATACCGTAGACGGGGTTCCTCAGGTTGGTCATTTTCGTGGAAATTATCGCGATAATAAGATCTTTACCATAGAGCGTTATTTCGATCGGCTCGAGTTTATCGTGCAGAACACATCATTCTATTTTGATCCGGAAAATCCGCTAAGTCGTGCCGAGAGCGCTAACATCAGCCGTTCGGTTCTTTTTTCTGCTAAAATTGAAACCGAGAGCGACGGGCGTTTTTTAATCAATTCCGACCCGTTGTTTTTGTCCGAAAGCCTTCATCAGGTTAAGCCATCTCCATTTCCGGGAATTCCGCCGGGAGCTATGCTGCAGCTGGGCAACCTGAGCCGCGATAAGACCAAATTTCGCGATATTCGCAGCTATCCCGAGAATACGGCTGTAATTGTGGATTATGTATATGATAATCCTTTCCCGCTTAATCAGGGCGGCAGTGCGGTAACCGATGCTCGTGCGATCACCATTTCGTATCAGCATACATTTATCGAAATGCCCGATAACGACTTTGTGCCGCGTTTCGATGATCCGCGTGTTGGTTATTTTACACAAACCGTTAACGATCAAACTGCAACAGGACCCACCCCATGGCGAGATGTAATTAATCGCTGGCATCTGGTAAAACAAGATCCTGATTCACCCTTGTCTGATCCTGAAGAGCCCATTGTTTGGTGGATTGAAAACACTACCCCGCATGAGCTTCGTCCTACTATAAAAGAAGCTGTATTACGCTGGAACACTGCTTTTGAAGCTGCAGGATTTACAAACGCCGTGCAGGTTAAAGTGCAGCCCGATACCGCCGACTGGGATGCCGGCGATATTCGCTATAATGTGTTGAGATGGACTTCATCCCCTACGCCACCTTTTGGCGGCTATGGCCCGAGTTTTACAAATCCCCGTACAGGCCAGATTATTGGCGCAGATATTATGCTGGAATGGGTGTTTTTAAGAAATGCTGCCAATAGTGAAAAGCTGTTCAGCGAAAATGTGATTGATTACTTCCTGAGTACCTACACTGCCGATGAAGAAGGTAAGCCGCATACACATGAACACGGCATGTACTGTTCTTTGGGTCACTTTATGCATTTCAACAATATGTTCGGATTCGCAGCTTTGCGTGCACTCGACCTGGGAGAAGTAGACGAGGAGCGCTTGGTACATGATGCGCTGGTATATCTGATCATGCACGAGGTTGGGCATACGCTTGGTCTTAACCACAATATGGCGGCATCTTCTATGCTTAGCCCTGATCAGGTTCATGACCGTGATTTTACAATGGAAGTTGGTCTTGCCGGTTCTGTGATGGATTATCCTGCAATAAATGTGGCTCTCGATCGCTCACAACAGGGCGAATTTTACACTACCGTTGCGGGTCCGTATGATATTTGGGCTATTGAGTTTGGTTATTCGCCTGCATTAGAAGATGCTGAGGCAGAAGCCGCGCGTTTACGTGCTATACTGGAAAGGTCTACAGAACCCGAGTTGCTTTTCGGAAACGATGCAGATGATATGCGCGCTCCCGGTAAAGCCATTGATCCGCGGGTAATGATTGGCGATATGACGAACGATCCCGTTGCATATGCCGATGAGCGTGTTAAGGTTGTGCGTCAGATTCTGGACAATCTGCTTGAACGTTACACAGTAGAAAACCAGAGCTACCAGGAACTGTTTAGCGCATTTATGTCTAGTATGGGGCAGTGGGGAACAGCAATGAATGTAACCACAAGGCATATTGGTGGTGTGTATGTAGATCGTGGTTTTGCGGGTCAGCCCGGCTCCGGCGCGCCATATACGCCGGTGGCAAAGGCAGATCAGAAGAAGGCAATGGAGTCTTTGTCTCGTAACCTATTTGCACCCAACGCATTTTATGAATCGCATGAGGTATACAACCACTTGCAAAGACAGCGCAGAGGCTTTAATTTCTTTGCCACTTCCGAAGATCCTAAAATCCATGATCTTGTTTTAGGTCTGCACCGGAATGCACTTGCGCATCTGCTGCATCCTAATACAACCAAGCGAATTACCGACTCGAGACTGTATGGCAACGAGTACTCGCTAACCGAAATGATGGGCGATCTTACAGCCGCTATCTTTGAAGCCGATTTGCGCTCTAATGTGAATACCTTTCGCCAGAATCTTCAAATACATTACGTAACAAGACTGGCCGGTATGGTTAGCCCCGAGCGTAATCCTTACGACAGCATTAGTCGTTCTGCAGCGCTTTATAACCTGGAGCGAATTCAGAATATGATGCAAAACAGAAGCCGCGGGAACTCGGAAACGAGAGCTCATACCCGCCATATACAGCGAATTATTGAGTTTGCTTTGGAAGCATAAATAATACGCAATAGCTGCCTTACTTCTACTCGAAAAGAGTGATATGAAGCCGGATTTCCGAACAGGGAGTCCGGCTTTTCTATTTGTGGATAAGTGTCGTTGATACGTGTATAATGTAAAAAGAAGCCCTCATTTTACTTAGGCGCTTCTTTTTACATTATGTGGTTTAGGACGAAGCCCTTTAATTGTCTGGAAACACCGTTAGGTGGTACGGGGTAGCTGTTCGGAAACGGCTAAATTGGGCTGTATGGCATGGTGTGCAGCTATTTAGGATTTCCGCTTTAAAATGAAATGTTGGCTTAGAATCAACTTTTAGTTCGGCATATTTTGTGGATATATACACAAGATATCCACAAAACGGCCCTTAAAGTTCTTGGGTGGATAAGTGATTTGTGATGTTAATAAGTTGTTGGTAAATAGATTTGAGGCGTGTCTCATCTGGTGCTAATTTAATGTTCACTAAAAAATCGTTTTCATAAATCACACATAGAGGAGAGGCTTGGTTATTCACAGACCGGTTTAAAAATTCGTGTTCCCATAATTTGTCATTTTTCTTGTGAAGCTATACAGGCTTATCCATCCCGATTCCATTTTTTAAAACCATCAGAAGATCTACTCATGCAAGTTTCAAGAAATTATACAAAAGCAGCCTGGAGTTCTCCTTATGGCTCCATGCAGTTCGAGACCAGAAAATCAGAAATAAAAAACCCCGACGGCTCACGCGTTTTTTTATTGGAAGAAGCCAAAGTACCTGCTGGCTGGAGTCAGGTTGCGACAGATATTATTGCTCAGAAATATTTTAGAAAAGCCGGTGTTCCTGTAAAACTGAAGAAAGTATCAGAAAAAGGAGTACCCCGATGGTTGCAGAGGTCCGAAGCCGATACTGATGCTCTTGCCGGGCTGCCGGAGAACGAGCGGTATACAATGGAAACCGATAGCCGGCAAGTGTTTAATCGTCTCGCAGGCTGCTGGACCTACTGGGGGTGGAAACATGGGTATTTTAGCTCAGAAGCAGATGCCCGCACCTATTTTGATGAATTGCAGCATATGCTTGCAAAACAAATGGTAGCTCCGAATAGTCCACAGTGGTTTAATACTGGCTTATACTGGGCCTATGGTATTAATGGACCGGCACAGGGGCATTATTATGCCGATCCTAAAACAGGTAAGGTTAAATTGTCTGAAGACGCCTACTCGCACCCACAGCCACATGCTTGCTTTATACAAAGCATCGGAGACGACCTTGTAAACGAAGGTGGTATTATGGACTTATGGGTTCGCGAAGCGCGCTTGTTTAAGTACGGATCCGGAACGGGTACCAATTTTTCCAGTATTCGCGGTGCCGATGAGCCTCTGAGCGGTGGTGGCAGATCTTCCGGACTTATGAGTTTTCTTAAAATTGGTGACCGCGCCGCCGGTGCCATTAAATCGGGCGGAACCACCCGCAGGGCAGCCAAAATGGTAACTCTCGACCTGGACCATCCCGATATCGAAGAGTACATAAACTGGAAGGTTCGCGAAGAGCAGAAAGTAGCCGCTATCGTTGCAGGTTCTAAAATTGTAGAGCATCACCTGAAAAAAATTATCCGCTTGTGCCATACTCCGGTAGAGATAGATGGTCATAGCTATAACGGCTCTACTTCAAGAAATCCGAAAAAACATAAGGCGCTGGCACAGGCCATTCGAGAAGCGAGTAAAGCGATGGTGCCCATGAGCTATATGCAACGGGTGCTTCAGCTTGCCGAGCAAGGATACAGCGATATAGAATTCGAAACCTACGACACCGACTGGAATTCGGAGGCCTACTCCACCGTAAGCGGACAGAATTCTAATAATTCTGTGCGTATTCCCAATTCTTTTATGCAGGCATTGGCCGAAGATGGCGACTGGCATCTATACCACAGAACAGAAAAAAAGAAAGCGGCTGCAGAAGGTCGCGAACCTGCACCTTGCAAAACGATTAAAGCTTCTGAGCTGTGGGACCAAATAGGATTTGCAGCCTGGGCTTGTGCCGATCCCGGTACTCAGTACCACGATACGATTAACGAGTGGCATACCTGCCCCGAAGACGGCCCTATCAATGCGAGTAATCCATGTTCAGAATATATGTTTCTGGATAATACGGCCTGTAACCTTGCCTCGCTCAATCTTGTTAAGTTTTATGATCAGGAAAAAGGCACTTTCGATGTCGAGGGCTACCGTTATGCCACAAGATTATGGACCATCACTCTGGAGATCTCGGTGCTCATGGCTCAGTTTCCCTCCAAAGAAATTGCCGAGCTTTCCTATAAATTCCGCACCCTCGGGCTGGGATACGCCAATATTGGTGCCTTGCTAATGATTCAGGGAATCCCATACGACAGCGACGAGGCTCTTGCTCATACCGCGGCTCTTACCGGCATAATGCACATGCATTCATATGCCACAAGCGCAGAAATGGCTTCCGAGCTCGGTACATTTGAAGGGTACGACCGCAACCGCGAACACATGCTTCGTGTAATCCGAAACCACCGCCGGGCTGCTTATGGCGCCCCCGCCAACGAATACGAAGGCCTTACCATAACCCCGATGGACATCAACTACGAACTGTGTCCTTCTTATTTGGTTGATGCTGCGCGTGAAGACGCAGACCGCGCTTTAGAAGCCGGCGAGGCACATGGCTATCGTAATGCGCAGGTTACCGTAATTGCGCCAACCGGAACTATTGGTTTGGTAATGGATTGCGATACCACAGGAATAGAGCCCGATTTCGCCCTCGTAAAATTCAAAAAACTGGCGGGCGGCGGATACTTCAAAATTATAAATCAGTGCGTGCCGGCTGCGCTAAAAAACCTGGGTTACAGCGCAGAGCAAATCGATCGAATTGTGAAATATGCTAAGGGTCACGGTACCTTCCGTGGATGTCCGGGTATTAATCATGAACGCCTGAAATCACTCGGGTTTACCGATGATAAAATAGAGGCTATTGAGCAGGCGCTGCCAGGTGCCTTTGAAATTAAATTCGCATTTAACCAGTGGACCCTGGGAGAAGATTTCTGCCGCGAAACGCTTGGTCTAACCGATGAGCAGCTTAACGACTGGAACTTTGATATGCTCGCTCATCTTGGTTTCACCAAAAAAGATATAGAAATGGCCAACGACTATGTCTGTGGCACCATGTCGGTAGAAGGCGCGCCGGGTCTCAAAGAAGAACACCTTCCGGTCTTCGATTGTGCCAACAAATGCGGCAGAAAAGGAACCCGCTACATATCGGCACTCGGCCATATTAAAATGATGGCCGCCGCACAGCCTTTTATATCCGGAGCTATTTCGAAAACTATCAACCTGCCCAACGAAGCAAGGGTAGATGAGATGAAAGATTCCTACATGCAGTCGTGGGAGCTCATGCTAAAGGCAAACGCGCTTTACAGAGACGGGTCCAAGCTAAGTCAGCCGCTTAATTCTACAGCCGATGTTATGGAAGTACTTGAGCAGGATGATGCAGATGCCGGATCTGATGTTCAGGATTTTGCAGAAGAAGATCAAAAAGCACAGGATGCTGTCGTGAAAACCGCTGAGCGTATTATTCACAAATACGTTTCAGGGCGACGCCGTCTGCCAAACCGAAGAGGCGGATATACGCAGAAATGTAAAATTGGCGGACAAAGCGTTTACCTGCGAACAGGAGAATACGAAAACGGTCAGATTGGTGAAATCTTTATTGATATGCACAAAGAAGGCGCCGCCTTTAGAAGTTTGGTAAACTGCTTTGCTATTTCTGTTTCTTTAGGCCTGCAGCACGGAGTGCCGCTCGATGAATTTGTAGATGCATTTGTATTCACCAAATTTGAGCCAAGCGGTATGGTTCATGGCAATCCTCATATTAAAATGACGACCTCGGTAATCGACTACATCTTCCGCGAACTGGCGGTTACGTATCTGGAGCGGGATGATTTAGCCCATGTAGGGCCCGAACATATTGAATCCCGCGGTCTGCGCCCCGAATCTGAAATCATCAGCAAAGAAAAGCCAAAAGCCGATGCGATAAGCAGCACTAGGTTGGCAGATACGGCTACCGAGCAGGTGCACCCGGAAACTGAACCTATAGCTGCAGCACAACCAGTCGCAAAAAGCAACTTCATGGTTAAGTACAAACGCGCCCGTAGCATGGGCTACACCGGCGACATCTGTGGCGATTGCGGCAGCATGACCATGGTAAGAAACGGTACATGTCTGAAATGCGACACCTGCGGGGCAACGAGCGGCTGTTCATAGTAAAAACAATCACAAATGCTTGAAGAAGGCTTTGCAAAACCACTCTTTTGCCCGCCTTCTTCCTTGGAGTAAAAATAAA
>JAIULZ010000177.1 GCA_022565805.1 Balneolales bacterium | reverse complement strand
GCCACGTTCAACGAACAAAGTGGCTTCCAGTCGCCGTCGCAAGAAGATTTTAAAGTCTGCGAAAGGTTACTGGGGAGCACGAAGTAAGGTATATACGGTCGCGAAAAATGCGGTCGAAAAAGGCCTTCAGTATCAATATCGGGACCGCAGAAACCGTAAACGCGAATTCAGAAAACTTTGGATTGTGCGTATAAATGCTGCAGCGAGAATTAACGGAGTTTCTTACTCCAGATTAATAGGGGCTTTAAAGGCCAATAATATTGAAATTGATCGCAAAATCCTGGCGGATCTCGCGATTCATGAGCCTGAAACATTTGCAGCTATTGTTAAACAAGCTGTTAATTAAGGTTATTACAACAAGAAGTAGTTAAAGGCAAGCTTACATTCGTTAGCTTGCCTTTTTTATAATACTCTATTGCATATTGCACCGATTCGAATGAGCCAATTAACTGATCGTATTAAAGAAGAAATACACGAAGCTGTTCTTAACAGCAAAGATGAACTGGAATCTTTCCGGTTGAAATATATTTCGAGAAAAGGCCGAATTACAGAACTTTTAAGCAAAATCGGCAGTGTTGCCCCTCATGAACGTAAGGAATTTGGCCAGAAAGTAAACCATCTTAAAGAGCTGGCGCATAAAAAGTTTAGCGAGGCCAAAGAAAAGCTTGAAAAAAACAATGAAGGCAATAATTCCGGCATTCGCGCGCTAGACGACCCCACGCTAATGCCAGCCCCGCCTGCTTTTGGAAGACTCCACCCCCTTTCGCAAACGCAACAAATGATTAAGGATGTCTTTTTTCGGCTGGGATTCACTATTTCGGATGGGCCCGAACTCGAAGACGACTTTCATAATTTTACGGCTCTCAACTTCCCTCCTGAGCATCCAGCAAGAGACATGCAGGATACATTCTTTATCAAAAAAACAGACAATGATGATGAAGACGATCTTGTTCTGCGCACGCATACTTCGCCAGTACAAATTCGCCTCATGCAGTCTTCGAAGCCTCCATTCCGCTCTATAATGCCCGGAAGAGTATATAGAAACGAGTCTATTACCGCTAAATCATATTGTCTTTTTCATCAGGTGGAAGGCCTTTATGTTGATAAAGATGTGAGCCTGGCAGAACTTATAGACACTCTCGTTATGTTTGTGGAAATGATTTACGGAGAAGGTGTTCGCTACCAGATTCGTCCGTCTTTTTTCCCTTTTACAGAACCAAGCCTCGAAATGGATATTTGGTGGGGAGACGAAAAAAACGGAAAATGGCTGGAAATTCTTGGCGCAGGCATGGTTCATCCTAATGTTTTAAAAGCCTGTGGAGTAGATCCGGAGATCTACAGTGGTTTTGCCTTTGGCATGGGTGTAGAACGTATAGCAATGCTTTTATATGGCATCGATGACATCCGACACTTATATGATAACGACCTCAGATTTTTGCAACAGTTCTAATTATACATTATGAAGATTTCCCTCAACTGGCTTAAAGACTACATTAAAACGAATCTTTCGGACGCCGAAATTGCAAATAAACTCACCCTTACCGGACTCGAAGTTGAAGAAGTTACAGCCTTAGGCAGCTCCTTTGATGGCATTTATGTAGGTGAAGTTACCGAAGTTGCCAAGCACCCCAATGCCGATAAACTCACGATTTGCCAAGTAAATCTGGGATCCGAAGTTGTGCAAATTGTTTGTGGCGCGCCTAATGTAGCCGCGGGTCAGAAAGTGGCTGTGGCAACAGTGGGCTGTACTTTGCCGGTTAGTCTTCCTGATGGGAAGCCTTTTAAAATTAAAAAAAGCAAGATTCGTGGCGAACTCTCTTTTGGGATGATATGTGCCGAAGATGAGCTTGGTATTGGTACAGATCATAGCGGTATAATGGTATTAGACTCTTCTCTGCAACCAGGGACTCTTTTTTCTAAGGCTTATGGTGCCTATGAAGATTCTGTATTAGAAATTGGCCTAACTCCTAACCGGCCAGATGCCTCCTGCCATTCTGGTGTTGCCAGAGATCTTCATGCAGTAACAGGCGAGCCTTTTTCTCTGCCCGGGCTTAGCGACTCTGTTTCAAAAGTAGCAGTAGAAAAGGAGTCTGCTAATCCACATGTAACTATTCGTATAGACGATGAAAACTTGTGTAGCAGATACGTGGGTATAGTTCTAAAAAATATATCTGTAAAAGAATCTCCGGAATTTGTCCAAAACAAACTGCGCGCCATTGGTTTGCGCCCACGTAATGCGGTAGTGGATGCAACTAATTACGTAATGCACGAGCTGGGACAACCTCTGCACGCTTTTGACTTAAACAAAATTACAAGCGGTACTATTGTGGTTAAATCATTTCCACAAGAAATGAATTTTACTACGCTGGACAGTATTGAGAGAAAGGTGCCGGCCGGAAGTTTATTTATTTGCAACGGGGATGAACCCATTGCTATAGCAGGGATTATGGGCGGTGAAAACTCCGAAATTGATGATAATACGAGCTCTATTCTAATAGAGTCGGCATGGTTCGACCCCGTTCACACCCGTAAAACATCCAAACAGTTGAGCCTCCAAACCGACTCTTCTTACCGATTCGAGCGAGGCGTAAACCCCGAAGGTACGCTCTATGCCGCCTTGAGATGCGCGGCTCTCGTTCTGGAGTGGTGCGGTGGTGAAATAATCGAACCTGTTTTAGATATCCATCCACGCCCCTATCAGTCGAAGGAGATTGAGCTACGTCCGGCACGCGCCGCAAAGATTATAGGTACTGATATTCCTGCTGAAGATCAGCTTAAAATATTAAAGCGATTAGGATTTAATCCCGTAGTAAATGCAGCTGGTACAATTATCTGCACTATTCCCGGTTACAGACCAGATGTTAGCGAAGAAATTGATCTTATTGAAGAAATAGCCCGCATTTTCGATTACAATAACATACCTACAAGCGGCAGGATTTCGTTCTCGCGTCCTGACAAATTACCCAAAGAAGAGCGGTTTCTTAATGAAGTGCGATTAAGCTGCACAAAATTAGGGCTTCAGGAATTTTATTCTAACTCATTGCTGCCCCAAAGCTACGTTACGTTGCTTGATTCTGAAGAGCTGGTTCCGGCTTTAAATCCGATATCGAGGGATCAATCTGTTTTGCGCCCAAATCTGCATCATGGATTCCTGAAAGCCGCGGCCTATAACTTTAACCGTAAACAAACCGGAATTCGGGCGTTTGAAATTGGTAAAATCTTCCAAAAAGGAGAAGGTAACTGGGTTAAAGGCTTTAATGAAAACAGAAGTTTGCTGCTTGGTTTAGCAGGAAATGCTGCTGAAGCCTACTGGAATCAGCCGGAAAAAAGCTATACAATTCAAGATTTAATCGGTATAACACAAGCATTTTTCGAAAGTCTCGATCTTCAGGATTCGATTACTAAAGAAGTTACAGCCGAATCTATTATTTTTCGAAGTGGTAACACAAAAATTGCTGAAGCCCTTACAGTTAGCAATAAAATGAAATCGTATTTCGAGCTTGATAAAGATGCTTTTATTGCAGAAATTGATCTTGATGAATTATTGAAACTCTACGCATCAAAGGCTCATTTTACATATAAGCCGGTCTCAAGGTTTCCCGCTGTAGAATTTGATATCGCCTTGCTGGTTAGTAAAGAAATTTCTGCTGGTGATATGGAGACTCAAATAAAAAAATCGGCAGGAAATAAGCTAAGTCATATTCATGTATTTGATGTTTTTGAAGGCAAGAGTATCGGAAACAACAAAAAAAGCATCGCATTTAGAATGCGATTTCAAGATGAAACAAAAACTCTTGGCCAGGAAGACATTGAGCCACTGGTTTCCAGGATCACTAAAGATTTGGAAAAAGTATTTGAAGCTGAGCTTAGAGGCTAAGCAAAACGAATTATATTTCTATGGATAATCAGGAATTTCCAAAAATCAGCAAGAATGAAATAGAAGAGTTCCGATTATTACTCAAGGAATTTGAGCAGCAATTTAATGTATTGCAAAGGGAAAATAAGCGCCTGAAAGAGGAGAATAAGCATCAAAAGCATGAAATTGGAAGACTAAAAGCGAGTCTTGAGAAGAAAGCGATGCAGCAAAATAAAATCCAATCCAATTTTTCCGATAAAGACCGCCTTATTCTAAAGCAGCAGATTATGAATTTAGTTCGTCGAATAGATGGTCATTTACAAGAAGCAGAATGAAATCAATTAAAGTTACCATATTGGGCAGGCAGTATCCCCTCAAGGTTCAGGATGGTGATGAAGAAGCCATGTACGATATTGCCCGCTTTGTAGACGAACGCTTCCGGCTTTTCAAAAAGCAGTTTGCATCACAGTCTGAGGCTACTATTTTAGTGCTGGGTTCTTTAAGTATTGCTGAAGAGCTTTTTCAGGCCAGAAAAAACAATAGCGAAGAAAACGTAATGGTTCAAAGCCTCTTGTTCGATGAAACAAAAAGTTTACTAAAAAATCTTTTACGCGAAATTAATCATACTAATTAAGGCCGAAAGGTGTTATATTAACTATAGGACAGCGTTTGGTAATTGCTTGAACGATATTTATAAATTAGGGAGTTCGGCTTCGGCCGGCAACGACAGGCCTCATGTTCTTTTGAAATAGTGGAAGTCGAACCCGGTTGAGAGGATTCCCACCGTGTTAAAAACGGTTCTTTGCAATTCCCGCTGTCCTTTTTTTATTTTATGTCAAATCAACTGAATTTACTTTTTATCGGAGATATCGTATCCGACTCCGGTATTGCCCTCCTCGATACTTTCCTGCCCTCCCTCATACAGAAATACCGTGCAGATTTTGTAATTGTAAACGGAGAAAATGCCCATGAAGGCATGGGGACAAATGAGCAAATTGTAAAGCACTTTTACTCTCTCGGTGCTCATGTTATTACCGGTGGAAATCATAGCTTTGCAAAATGGAAAGTTTATGGCTATATGAAAACAGATCCTAAACTATTAAGACCTCTCAATTATCCGAAAGGTGCTCATGGTTTTGGATACGGGATTTATGAAATACCCGGTCTTCATCAGAAAATAGGCGTAATTAATCTTCAGGGTCGCACGTTTATGCAGCCATTAGATGATCCCTTTCGCACAGCAGACTGGGTAATCGATAAAATCAAAGAGGAAACTAATCTCATTTTTGTTGATTTCCATGCAGAAGCGACTGCAGAAAAACAGGCATTTGCCTGGTATGTAGACGGGCGGGCATCCGTTGTTGTTGGCACTCATACACATGTTCCAACGAATGACTACAGAATTCTGCCAAAAGGAACAGGGTACATAACAGATGTTGGTATGACAGGTGCCTTCAACTCTGTGATTGGCATGGATAAAGACACAGCGATTAAGCGTTTTCTTCTGCAAACGCCACATAAATACAGTTCTGCAAACGGAGACAATCGGCTGTGCGGGCTTTTTTCCAAAATAAATCTGGAAACGGGTAAATGCGTACACATCGAACCGGTTATTGTACCCTCGTTTAAAACTCAAACTGAAGAATAAATAGTCTCAGCTAAAGGGATTTAATTTATAGCTGTCGTTACGTTAATCAAAGCTCTAAGCCTTTCTTTAAACTACACCAAAACTGCTGTACCAATGAACTCAGCTTTACTTCAAGGAAAAGGCATTACCAAAACATTTAATAAAGAAAGCACCAAAGACTCCCTTACGGTATTAAAAGATATAGATATCGTAATACCTGAAAACAAAATGATTTCGATTGTCGGCTCAAGTGGCTCGGGAAAGAGTACCTTATTACATATTCTGGGCGGGCTTGAAATCCCTACCGAAGGCGAGGTTTGGTATAAAGATATTAAACTGAATAATATGCAACCCGATAGTCTGGCTTCTTTCAGAAATAAAAACCTCGGGTTCGTTTTTCAATTTCACCATCTGCTTCCGGAGTTTACCGCTATTGAAAATACATTTATGCCAGGTATGATCGCCGGAAGAAATCATAAGGAGTTAACCGAAGAGGCTTCTGCCCTGCTTAATACATTTGGTCTCGGTAATCGGTTGCATCACAGACCTTCGGAGCTTTCGGGCGGAGAGCAACAGCGCGTAGCAGTAGCAAGAGCTCTCATAAATAAACCCGATATAATTCTGGCTGATGAACCTACCGGAAATCTAGACGATAAAAACACAGAAAGCCTCATAGAACTCTTATTGCAATTAAAAGAAGAGTATGGGCTCACAATGGTTCTGGTTACTCACGATAAAACAATTGCAAGCAGATGCGACATCACCTACGAAATAGAAAGCGGTAAAATTTTTGAATCCCGACAAAACACTTGATGTCTCTGAAATACTGCCCCTAACAAAACAGTTATTTGATGTTGGGGAAGCTTAACTATTTCGCATTTCATTACTTGTCTTAGTCACGCTAAGGCTGTATTTTAACTTTTCTGTAAACTTAGACCAATTTCAAACACTCAAATGGCAAATAGACTTTCAAAAGAAGAATTAGAAACAGATGCCCTAGTAACCAGTTACGCCTATGCATCGGCTTGGTATAAAGAAAACAAGGGTTTATTATATGGTGGTATAGCAGTATTTCTGTTTTTGGTGGGTGGCTTAATATGGTACTTTACGAATTCGGCTGCAAATGAGCGTAATTCTCGTGAGGCTATGGCCTTTGCAGAACAGCAGTTTCTTATCGGAAATTTTGAAACCGCTTTATATGGAAGCGACGAAAGAGCAAGAGCCGGGCTTATCGAAATTATAAGCCGTTACCCGAGAACAACTGCCGGAAATCTTGCCTTTTATTATGCAGCCGTTTCACATGCAGAGCTGGATGAGTATGAGCAGGCTCTTGAAATGATAAACCGTTTTAATGTACCTTCTGGCGTAATGGGCGTTGCTCCTATGAGTTTGCACGGTATGATTTTAATGCAACTCGAAAGATATTCTGACGCAGCACGCAAATTCGAACAAGCTGCGCGCTGGGATGAAAACTCTTCTACAACTCCGTTTAACCTCATGATGGCCGCTGAAGCGGCAATGGCCGCCGGGGACAATGCAAAAGCAAAACAGCACGTTCGACGTATTAAGCAAGATTTCCCGAATTCGCAGCAGGCCACTCAAGCTATTCGGCTGGAAGGCATGCTTTCTGCGGCAAGTTAATTTTTGAAACTTTTTTCTGAATTTTAAGTATGAACTTTATGTATTCCATATATAATACATGAAGTTGATTACAAAGTTTAAGCCCGATTCCTGAACGACTCGGGCTTTTCTTTTTTATCAAATTTAATATGGCTAATAGGGCTGTTCGTTTAATTCTTAAGTTTATGTTTTAACGAGCTAATCACAGGAACTTTACTGCATACCTGAAGTTAAATTATCTGATATATTGATTTAGGGATGGTTTGAAGATATTGAATGCAGGATTAAACAGATTATATATATATTTATCATCCAAATTTACATCTGATAACCTCCAAAATATTTCAGCTCAGTGTTTATTAGACTATTTTTAGCTACTTGATATTTTAGTAATAACTAATTTAAAATATTTCCTGTACACCTATTGGGTATATTTGCTCATAGCTTTGAATAATCAGAATCCAAGATACGCGATGGTAGAATTTTGGTCATAATCAAAATCTAAGCTAAAATAAAAACAGCTTCTAGAAGGCTTTGCAAAACCACTATTTTGCCCGCCTTCTTCCTTGTATCAAAAATAAAATCCTCGAATAGATAGCCTATACTCCGGTTTTATTTTTGCTCC
>JAIULZ010000176.1 GCA_022565805.1 Balneolales bacterium | reverse complement strand
CACCTTAACCTTTGCCTTTGCCTTTGCGTACTTCGTGACCGCACTTCGCGCCCCTTTGCGGTTAAACCAACAGGGCGCTAAAGAAAACGAATCATTGGAAATTAGTTATTAGTTTTTAAGTTTATGTAATTCTGTCGATCACTGAATTAGCTTTAGGTATTACTCATGAGCAATCAGCGTGAAATCATTTATAAACAGTTAATGGATTCATGTTATAGAGTCCATAGCAACTTAGGGCCGGGATTACTTGAGAGCTCATACAAGGAGTGCTTATTCTATGAATTGAATAAATCTGGTCTGTGGGTCGAGAAAGAAAAACCAATTCCATTAGTATATGAAGATGTTCAACTCGAGGCTGGATATCGTGTAGATTTACTTGTTGAGCATCAAATAATCGTTGAAATAAAGTCTGTTGAGGCTGTAAACGATACCCATCGGGCTCAAATACTTACCTATTTAAAACTATCAGGATGCGAATTGGGTATGCTCGTAAATTTTAATGTCGCACATCTCAAAAATGGCATGCAACGATTGATTTTAACCCAAAGAAGATAAACCACGAAGGTTCACGAAGGATTTCGCGAAGGGCACGAAGCAAATTGACACCTTAACCTTTGCCTTTGCCTTTGCGTACTTCGTGACCGCACTTCGCGCCCCTTTGCGGTTAAACCAACTGGGTGACCAATAAAATCGAACTATTGAGTTATTGTTTATTGAATTCTGTCGATTCCCTCAATTAGCTTTTAGTTATTTCAACATCGCACATCTCAAAAATGGCATGCAACGATTGATTTTAATCCAAAGAAGTTAAACCGCGAAGATTCACGAAGGATTTCGCGAAGGGCACGAAGCAAATTGACACCTTAACCTTCACCTTTGCGTACTTCGTGACCGCACTTTGCGCCCCTTTGCGGTTAAACCAACTGAGTGGGTAAATGATAATTACTTGATTTCCGTAAACTCAATTTCAACGAATTTGTCCCCATCGAATGCCCAGACGGTACCATTATGAGATGTAATTAAAAACTCTTCTTGGGGAATTAGATCCGGGTCGGATACTTGGCTCATAGACCATAATAGTCTGCCCTGTTCTACGGTAATGTTTGCAACTCCAAAAGGCACATCTCTCAGGCGACCGCCAAAAGCCAGTAGAATGCTATCCTCTACCCTTACAAAGTCATAAAAAACTTTACTTTCATCGATGCGCCACCCATCAAAACGAGAGCTATAGGTAGCTTCTAATAACCGGTAATTGGGTATGGGAAGCGTAATTTGATCAACAATTTTAGAATCAGAATCTATCAAAAACACTTTGTTGATGTTTTCAAAAACGACAATGTAAAGATCTTTCCCCACTTGAATAGTCTTGGGAAATACATTGATAAACCCTATTTGATTGAAATTCTCAACCTCTTCAAGGTGACTCAATTCTGCAAGATCAAAGTAAAGGGCCCCGGTTACTTCCAGAGTTGTATCATCTATTAGCGTGCTCATTTTTTCTTTTTCCCCTCCTGTTTCTGAAGTGGTAAACTGAAGAGCGTTTGTAGCGATTAAAGTGGAACCTGAGTGGGTAAGTGATAAAACATTGAGTACATGTAGAGGCTGTTCATTCACTAATTCTCCGTCTGATGTAAATTTCTTTATGTTCAACCCATAGAAATCATTCAGAAAAAGATGCTCTTTCTGTTCATCCATAGTGAACGCTCCAAGTTGATCTACTTCACCGGGACCTCGTCCATTTCTGACAAAACTCTGTTTAATTCTTTCGTCCTCTCTATTGAAGATTTTTACATTATAGAGCTGCGTTCGATTGTTGATTAAATAGAGTCTTGACTCATCAATCATCACAAAATCGTTAAATATAGTAACCTCTTCATCAGTTGATACTTCGAGTACCTCAAAAAAAGATTGAGAAAATGATGTGATTGGTATTAATAGAAGTAGTAGAAATTGCAGGGTGGATTTAAAAAAAATAATCATTTTAAATATTCATTTGATGAGATTTAGCGAAAGATTAAATGTAATTCTAATTTTATGCCATATAAAAGAAAATGAGGTGGTTATTTTAACCGTTTTTGATGTTTTCGATACAATATAGTCATGAATACAAAAAACAGTTTCAGGGCAGCCGGTAATTTTCTGCGATTCGATATAGATGATGACATATTGCTTCTACATAACAGAGAAGTTGATTTCATCACCCTTTTTGGGGTTTCCGAAACTTGAGGAGGTAGATTAATTGTAACAGTTAGAGCTTTTAGAGGAGACTTTATTCTATATTTTCTTGCTAATTACCTGATAAAGTTATAAAATGCTAAAACCAACAGACGGCTAACCAGCACTCTGATTATACTTATCCGGTAGTTGTTGTGTTTGCCTGCCCTTTTAATTTTATTGAAGGATTATGTCATGAGTATGTTAAAGTGCAGATTTATCATCCTGATTTCGTTTTTTTTTGTAGCATTAGGCGCCACGGTTTATGGTCAGGACAAGCTAACAATGGTCGGACATTTCGAAGATGAGAACATCTTCTTTTCGGTGGATAGTAAAGCTGTTTTCTATAATGGTGATGTAGTAGTAGTTGATCTGAACCGGTCTGTACTGCATAGGTTTTCCGATTCCGGAGAATTGACGCAAGTCGCATCGAGACAAGGAAGAGGACCGGGTGAGGTTGGTCATCCGGCCTATATTTCCAAGACAGCCTCAGGCGATGCGTTGCTCATACTGGATAATGGTAATCAACTTGTGCACGAATTTAGCTTATCAGATTTTTCTCACCTCAACTCTCGCAAAATCGATTTTCTGATATCTGCTCTTAGCAGAGCCTCAGTAATTGACGGATATCTTGCACTGGTTGGCAGTAAGGAGGGTAGCGACGAACTTATTCACCTTTACGACTTTCAAAACTTCGGGCATGCAGCATCTTTTGCCGAATTTATAGACTGGGATGCCACCGGAATCGAGACCATCAACCCAATGATTCGCAGTCAGTTATATACTGGTTCTGTGATTGGTTCCGGGCAAAATCTGATCGTAAATATAGACGCTCCCTACATAATCAGAAAGTATGATTCCGAACAAAATGTTGTATGGGAAGTAGAGGATGCTGTGTTTGAGAAACCATGGGACAGACACATTAAAGTAACACCTGAGCAATATTCAGTCGGTATGTATTCCCGGATTTGGACCATGAAACCACTGGATCAAAGCTCCTTTCTTGTTCAATATGTGGTTATGGAGGGTAGCCGGGATGATTGGGAATACTGGATTGATGTTCGCTCCGTCGCTGATGGTAATTTAATGCAGCGATTTATGCTACCTGAGCAAATGCTGGTTCAGGATGCGGCCATAGGGGAAAATGGCGACGTAAATCTGCTGTTTAAAAATGTCGCCGACTATACCTTCGCATCATACAGGCTAAAACGATAGCATATTTAAATATTCCTAACTCAATGGTTCACAAGGGGTTGTCTGGGTTAAATATTTTAATCGAAAAAAGTGTAATAAATTTGGGGTTCGTGCATCATACCAATAGTACCTTAACAATTACCCGCATATAAATTTATCATCTTATGACAAGAGCACAAGAGCACAAGAGCACAAGAGCACAAGAGCTGTTTATGGCAAACCGGATTTTATTCACAAGCTGTTTGAAATCTTAACACTTAGGGATTGGGCGTCGGTATGTGGATTTCTAAATAAAAAAACGTTTGCTATGAACTACTTTTTTTTAGAACTCATTAGACACATTTCCTAAAGATTGTAAAACTAAGGAGTAAAACTAAGGAGTAAAAATTATTTGTAGTTGTTTGTTCATTGTATATACTGTAAATGAACGAAGGATCTAAACTATCAAAAAAATAAACGGTTTAACATAGCCTTCTTAACGTTACAAACTTAATCATGAAAATTATGAAAATAATAATAGCAATTACACTTTTCACTGGAGCGATTTTGCTTCAGAACTATAATACTTACGGGTTAGATCGTAATTTCGATCTTACTGATATTGTTAGTTCTCAAAGTTTATTCGATGATAGCAATGACATTCTTTCTTTTTCCAATTTCAATGCAAGTCTAAACAATGAAGTTTCTTGCCAATGTTCGAGTAATTGGAATCCTTTTGGAAATAATAAATGTCTTGCAAGTAATGCCGGAGCAACTTGTAACACAACAAATACATCAAATTGTCAATCTCAAAATTCAAATTGTGGCGGTAAAAATCGAGAACTTGAATTAGAGGTTGGTGGTTGAGAATTAATTATGAACTTTCGGCAGGGATTAATTCCCTGTCGACAATCTTTTTTAAATGAAACGCTTTGTACTTTTAATCACAACGATACTTCTACTATCTAATTGCAGGGGCGGGGATGATCATTTCAGTTATTTTTATCAGTCGCCCATTAGTGAGAAAAAAGAGGCTTTTATAGAGGTAATCATAGATACGTTAAAACTGGATCAGATTTCGTCATCATTTAACGGTTTTACTCTGGTTCAAAACGATAAAATTCACTTTCTTGACGCGAATTTTGGCTGGATGTTCATTTTTGATACTGACGGGAATTTGCTGAGTCGTGAAATGGGGCAGGGGCACGGACCGCGGGAACTTCCAATGACCGGAATACAGTTTTTTACATTGGATGATAATGGCTTTAGCATGTTGGGAAGTTCAAACGATTTCTATCGTTTTGATAATGACTTTAATCGTACCCATGTTGAAATACTCCGCTGGAAAAGAGATCATCCTACTGAATATTTAGCCCGAAATCCAACGCCGGAAGCACAAAGATCCTATAATCTTGCTTACAACATAAGTAATATGAAAGTCCATGGTTCATTTGCTTATTTACCCCTCTATTCTGCTCCGCCAGCTTACAGCCAGTTTTATATGTTTACAGATCTTTATGCAACCGATGCAAGGATACTTGCTGAAATGAATCTGGATTCCGGTGAGATTGAAAGGATTTTTGGGCGTTTTTCTCCGGTATATCAACAGGATGAGCGGAAAAGAACTTTTTCAATGTTCGATTTCGACATCCTTAACAGCGGGGAGCTTGTTATTTCATTCTTTGCAGATACTTTGGTTCACGTCTTTGACCTGGACTTTAACCATAAACGCTCCTTTGGCTTTGCCGGACGTTATAAAAGTCAGCATATAGGGGATTTACCCGATATTACGAATCCGGATGAATTAGGCCGGCATGTGTTTCGTGAGGTGACAAGCAGAGACTTTTACACAACCATAAGTTGTATATCTGAGCGGCAGTTATGTTTCAGATCCTACAGAATCGCATCAGATGATCAACATGACGGTCTCCAAATTTATAAAGAGAACGTGCTTGTTGCCGATATTCTGGTACCCCAAACGGGTGATCACCAGAACGCAAATTATTTCCAAATCACTGGTTTTAGTGATACGTGGCTTTATTCAAATATTCATTTTGATGAATCAACGGAACAAAAATATATCTACAGACTTCAGATTGGTGACCTATGAAATCAGTATTCCGGTATAAGACCCTTCCGCAGTTTTATTACAATGTGCTGTTACTGGTACTCACATTTTTATTTTTTGGATGCTCATCATTCGATCCCGGGAATCCTGATGATGTAATGAGAAAGGTGGCCAAGAACTATTCAAACAGCATATACAGTAAAGGCTACATTTCCCCGGCAGTATACGCAGAGCTGAGCTCTTTCGATGATGAATATGGGAGCCTGACACTGAAAAAAGGGTTCCTGCATTCTTCCGGCTATGCCAGTCTGATCCCTGTGTCCAATTTTAGCTTTATAGCTGAAGAAACCGCTAAAAGTGATCGTTCTGATGCTTGGCTCTCATTTCTTGATTACTCTTACGCTATATTTGATCATCAAAAAATATCAGATATTCAGCCAATTATCGGGTCTTCATTTACTATGTTCCGTTTTTTTGAAAAAAGAGGTGTTTTGGAAAGCTCCCGAAACTATATGCTTGAATTTGAGCAGGATCATACAGAACAGTCTCACGGCATTATACGCTTCAGTCAGGATGCGCCTTCAGACTACTCAGGAAAAATATATTATGATGAAAACTTTAATCTGAAAAAAATAAAATTGGACAGAGTTCCTTTTTATCAGCCACTGTTCCAGAGATGGATTACCGTTCAGGCCGAAATTCACTTCAGTGTATTTCAGGATGATTTATTTTTGAGTGAAATTAGCGTTTCCCACAAACACAATTCAGTTGCCTTTAAAAGCTCAATCCTCATTGAAGATCCTGTTGAAACCGAAAGAATAGTTTCAGACAACGAGTTCCGTATGCTTGAACAATACAAAATTAATCCATTAGTCCATTACAGCAGTAATGTATATATGGATATTGCTGATCGATTTAAATGGCTCGATATAGAACAGATAAAAAAAGATTTTGAGCATGAGAGTTCTCTTGAAGAACAATTTATCAACAACTCCGGAGGCCCATTCGTGGAAATAATAGATAAGAATGGCGCTCCCAGATCACCTTTTTACCTGAACGAGGTATATCCGGAAATAGCTTCTTTTTTAAGGTATATCCAGACTCTGTCTGGATCGGCTTATTATAATTACAATTCTAATACAGAAATATATATACAAAATAGATTAAAAAATTACGGTATTACTTTACCCTATACACATGTTGAAAAAGAATTTACAATTCAAAATGTGGGTGTAAATAATTTATATATATACGGAATAAGACCAGATTGTACAATATACGATGTGGATATTGACAAGCTAAGTATTAATCCTGGAGATAAAGCCATTGTGACTGTTAGAATAATGACTACAAACAGAATTGGTAAACAACGTTATAACGTTGTTTTAGAAACTAATACGTATGAAAAATTTCATTCTCTTGGATTGATTTCATATGTGGAGTTATAATTAGACTGAGTTCGATTTGTAAATTAGGATTTTCCAGCTTGAGGATTTGTGATTTTAAGTGCAATTGATTCGCTTTAAATCTCTTTGTATCAAAAGTCTGTTGCCAATTTTAAAGATACCTGTTAAAAAAAATAATCTTTATTCATATAAACTTCTATATTCTCTTAAAATTAATTTCGATCTGAGGTTCATAAGCTTATGCGATGTCACACCAGCCAATAACTGCTTTATTCTGGCAAAATATTCTCGGACATCAGCATTATTGTAGTTATTTGTTTTTCTATGATTTTAACATTGTAGAAGGCTTTCCAAAACCACTCTATTTCCCGCCTTCTTCCTAGGAGTAAAAAAATAAAAACCTCGACCCCGAACCGTCGGGGACTCCGGTTTTATTTTTGCTCCGGCGTAGAAAACGAACAAAATAGGAGGTTTTTCAAAGCCTTCTAATACTGAGTTTATTTTTCTATTCTGAATGCCATGAATACACAAAGTTTGGTTCTCTAGCCCTTAATATAAATGGGTTCAGGCGCTACTTCAGATGAGGTATTATAGCCCACTAAAGAAATGTGGATTGACCAAAACCGAACAGCAGCTTAGACAACTGATTTAGACAGCTTAAAATAAAACCGGTTTTTAAAGCAATACTGTTTAAGCATTTTGTAATAAGCAAGGGGTTGTAGTTCTTGGCTTTGCTATGATCCGGAAAAAAACACTTACATCCCCCAAAAAGGGATCATTAAAATGAGATCGAATACATACTTTAGCATTTTTTTGTCCTTAAATTTTTGTCTTATAAAGCATTGAATTTCAATTGGTTAGTTCGGTATTTAAAAAAGTTGAATAAAAAGTGTAACAAATACAGGTTTCGTGCATCATTACTTTAGATAGGTTTATCATCTTGAATCACTCATTATAA
>JAIULZ010000175.1 GCA_022565805.1 Balneolales bacterium | reverse complement strand
GAAACTCGATTCCGAACAATGCCGTTAGGCATGAACGGTATTGTAACCCCGGATGAAGGACTCCGCGAAGCAGTCCGAAATCCGGGGATTACAACAAACACAAAGAACGCCCGAGCCTGTATGTCCTTGAAATCTGGAAATCTGCCGAGGGCAACCATCTAAACACATCAACATGATATTCCCACATGCTCAAAACAGATAAAAACCGTTACTGAACAGGCTGCCAAATTTTAATGAAGCGCCATCGGAGGGGTATTATTCAATTCCTGAATTCAATCTCGAAATATATCGCACCTATGGTGCCCTTTACCTGAATCGTTTGAGAAAACGTGCTCCTCTATAAAAATAATAGATGTAGCACTACCGAACGCATTTTAAATGGAATGAAGCTTGATCTACGAGATTTTCATTAAGTTGATCTAAGTAAATAAAAAATAATACGAAGTACACGGTACAAGTTGTGAAGCTCTCATTCCTCTTTGGTTCAATCAAAACTGAGTACCTGTTTGCTCCGAAACGCTTTTCATAGCAAATCAGATAGCACCAGAAATTTACCGAAAAAGAAACATGGTAATTTATTATTATAAGAGAAATTCCATGAGACGCGCGCTCCAAATTCTATAACCTTGACCTCCCGACTCTGGTAGATTGCTTAGCAAAATCATTTTTTGTTCGTCTTCTGCCTTGCCGTAAATTAAAAATGAGCACTTATCTAAATTCAAGCGTGCTCATCACTTAAACTATAATCTCAAATACAATGACACTATCATCATGATACAAGAACTCTCTATGATCTGCGATGGCTACTGTCCCGAGAGCAAGCTTAAGGGTAAGCAGGTTAAAATGCGCCAAAATCGCCACGATTCTTTCGAAAGTGAAGAAACAGGACTTCAAATTCGGGTATATCATGGACTACAAGCCGTTATTCTTAATAAGCGAGGCAAAGGCAATTTCACTACAACTCCCCGCTACGCCCACGAAAGTACAGAAGGCGAACCGTTTTATGGTCAGCTTAAAGACAAAAGCCCGATGGAAAGACCCGTACAAGCTTTTAAAGATCTTGAAGAGTTGAAAGCATATATTAATAGTATTGAGTAATTAATTCTATAATTTTAGCTATCAATCAAAATAGCAAATGTTTCAACCGCTTTGTGAGTACCTAAACACATACCGCCAATACCGCCAACATTTGGATCTCTCCGAACCAGAGCTTTCCATTTATTCTTTCTAATAATGAGTGAGCTTGCACCATTAGACCTGGTTTCCTGAACTATTGATCCTAAAAAAGCCTCTTCTGAAGTATCTTATTCTGTTCAAGAATACTCGGTTTTTAATTTCGCTATTATGAAATAATGTGCCGGAAGCGCATCATCTTTCGAATAAACCTTAATCTCTCATCATGTTTAACCTGAGTTGGTGAAACTCTAAGGCAGTCGAACATGTCACTACCCCAAAAAATAGAAAGGTTGAGGTTTAGGTTGAGGTTGAGTAAATTAATTTTACTCCTTTAAGTTGATGATCGCATGGGGAGCGATTGTGAGTTTTGGGCATCAAAGCTTACAAGATCGTGGGTTCGAATCCCTCCTGCTTACTGGAGTTTTTCAGATATGCTTCGTAAGTATAATGGCCCGCATAGGAGTCGGGTGTGCCCTCTATAAGGTCGCTATTGTGTGGTTCGAATCCCTCTATGCTTAACGAAGCTTCTTATAATCGATTTATTTATGAGTTTGTAATATTAAAATATTCGCTATACCGATGATCGCATGGGGAGCGATTGGTGTTTTCCAGCTCGAATAGCCCCAATATCGTGGGTTCGAATCCCTCCGGTATCAGCGGATTTTAAAAATTAGATTGGTTATAATTGAGGTTGAGTATAATGTTATAATCACACATCGTAAGCGCGAAACCGGTTGCCGACAGAGGCTATAACTGGCTGTAAGGCTCCTTGGATGGTCTGTCACACCACGGGGGTCTACCTTTCGATGTGTGGTTTATTTTTTTTAGCTTTACTGAAGGCGCGAAACCGGTTACTTGCGGGGGCAATAACCGGCTGAAAGGCCCCGGCCAAGCCGCAGTGCTCTGTTGGGCGCAACACATCAGTAGGGCTAATATTTATTGTAATTGTCCAATTCATTTATAAATATGGCAGCCAATTGTTTAGCGGCTTCTCTGAATGATATATGAAAATTCTCATTTCCAGTTTTTAACTTCTGACTACTAAACTTTATACCCTTCGGGCATGGCTATCATTGAGACCATTATCGTTTTAACCCTTCATCCCAAGTAGCATATTTTGCCCGAGAGCTATATTTAAAATTTGACTGTAACTAATTAAAAGACGTGCATTCAAAATAAGTTTCTGCCCTATTTAGATTTAAAGTATCGGATGCTATTTCTTGAAGAGCTAAAACTAAACTATGACATGCTTCAGTCTTGTATATCAGTGAGAAGAAAGCTTGACAAGTAATTAGTTCTGCCAAGCCTTCTGCACTTCATTTTCCGATTTTATCAAATGCTGAAATTATACACCTTCAAAAAAAGGACTTATAGCAGACTCCGTAATTTCTGCTGAAGTATTGGCTTTCAATCGTGCGATTCGTTTGGGATATTTTATGGTTGAGGGTGTTGTCGATGGCACGACAGAGCCCCAATTTACTACTGCCATGCGCATCATATTAGCCATAACCGCTTCGGTTTCTCTTTTGGTAGGTTCTTGAATTGAAACCCTGTTTTTATCAGTATTTTCATCTTGGCTGCTTGATTTGGAAACCTTCCATAGTTTAAATTTTATCGGGTATGGGTACCGTTCTGTAACAGACTTGCTCCCATTTTTACCTATCGGGTAGGCTGCATTTCTCATTACCTCTATCGACTCTTTCTGATGATTTATAAACAACAGCAAAGAACCGTCGGGCAAGCGCATCCCTGTTCCCGGGTTAGGAAGAAAACCTGCAGAATTTACGTTCCATGCAAACCTATTCCTGAATGGATTTGAATTGATCAACACGACGTAAAGATCGAGACCGGTTGCTATTGATACCTTTTCGATTTCACAAAGCATATCTGTTAGCCCCTCTCGCTTTTTAATATTCGGATGAACATGAATTATTATCCGGCCACCTTTCTGATGATTTTTTTGCCAGGACTCAATCCCGGCACATATTGACGACCCAAGCAAACCAGCTGTAGATTCATGGCGGTAAAGCTCTTGAACGGATGGATTATCTTCCCGGAACATGGTAACTGCTGCCTCGTAGCGCTTGCCTTTTTGCTTATTAACAAATGCATTTACACCAACCATCAGCGAAGGATTTTCATTAGACACGTATTTACTTCTCCATGGTATTCCTTCCAAACGTGCACAAATTTTTGCCGATATATTCGAAATTCCGTATTTGAGCTGCGGACTTTTGATAAATTCTGTACTTATAAATACAGACGGAATTTGAAATTCCCGATATAAGGCTTTCATATTGTAATAGAAGGCTCCATTGTTGGGTGCAACATCATGTTTCCTGAAAGGTATTCCAAACAATACAAGATTTGGTTTGGGCTTATTTATTAGAAATTCATATAGTTGCCTACGAACTTCTTCTTCACCGGTAGCGATAGTATCGTAATAGATAACGGTTTCTGAGAGTGTAAACAGGACTTGTTGTAAGCTTGTTTGTTTATCAATGATTTCTTCTTTTATCTTTTTCACCTCGTTTTCAGCATCCTTAGGTAATACAAGTAAGACCCTAATTTCCCTTCCTCTAATTCTTTTATAGAACCCTTTTTCCAAAAACTTTACAGTATATGTATTTAGACCTATGTCGTAAGATCCCTGACCAAATTCGGCAATCATATACTTAGGATCCACACTATATTGATCTTTTTTCAGGACTTTCGAAAAAACGTGCTTTTTGGGGGATCCGTACAAATACGGAAATGATTTAGCAAAAGAATTACTATTAATGCAATTTTTTAGAAGCCATTCCAAATTCATTTTGGCCTCTAATGGAGGATTTTTCTTTTTGTTGTAATTCCATTTTAAGCCGAGTACCTGCCTAATCGAGTGATTCAGAATTGGAAAAAGTTCGGCTGAGCTAATCTCCATTTCATCAGCCTCTGACTGACTGATTATAGTATGCTTATATCTGAATTTCCCTGTCTCCCCAACATTCTTGTATTCAAGTAGCGATTTATTGCTTATCCAAGATTGCCCATTATAGGAGATGACCAGATAAATCTGTTTATTCTCCCGATTATAATCGGTACTAAAAGTAAATTTTCTCCAAGTAATAAAACCGGGTACTTCCGTAGTATTAGTAGGTTTATCAAACATACTTTCTTCTAAAAAGACTTCGCAATGATTTACGAAATTCGATTTTGTAAGCACCCTTTCTTTATCTTCAAAGTATATATATAGCTTATGCAGAATATACCTTTTGTAGGTTTGTGGACTATTACTTGCATTCCATGAAGCTGCATATTCCCACATTTCCTCATTAGCATTCTCATCGAAGTTGGTGTACACAAACTTCGGTAATTTCTCATTAACAATCTTTTCTTTTAAAATAATTTCATCTAATGGTATAGGAACTGAACCTTTCGTTTGTTCAATGTTAAAACGTATGGGTTTTGCTTTATCCGGTCTGTTAAGTCGTATCATATTCGTAAACAATTCCTGGGCAGGGAGTTTTAGCTTATTTACTTTTTTCTGCCCATGTGATTGTTCCAGTGTTTGGGTTTGGGTATCTATTCTTTTAACTAACATGGTTTCTACTTTTTGAGTTTATAGGGAAAAACATTCACGATTTTAGTATTTTTTTTAAAACAAGCTTTCCAATACTTTTTAAACCTTGGTAAGATGATTATTTATAAAACTGTTGATTACTCTAAGTACATCGCATTCCTTTATTGAAATACTTTGCCTGTTTTTTTGTAAAACATCAATATCTTTACTGTTAAGCATTTGTTTGAATCCAGACATGTTTTCATCCATACCCGTTTTTTGATTAAATAGCTTTAGCGCCTTTTTCAGTGAAATATAATTGTGTGAGCATGATTCTTCTTGACAGCTACTTCTCTCTCTATTACCCAACTCTTTCTCCATATCATATTCAGGGAATGATTCTGGAGGGGGCATATTTAAATACAGACGATGGACTTTATCAGGGGATGGAATCCGGTTTCTTAACCAGTCTGGCAAGTTTTTAGTTTTTTCACCCAAAATACTGTAATGCATCGACCGTAGAAGCAATACAAGCTCGAGTCGGAGCTTTCTAAGTACATATTCTACAATACTGAGCCTCCGTAAAGATAAAGGCGTATTTTCAGGAATTTCTCCGTACAGCTCAGGCGCATGGGCTCTGTTACCACTATATGCTTCCAATTCCTTTTCCGTTTTAGCCAGTATACATAATAAATTTTCTGTCAAAATATGTACATGGTATTGAGTTGATGGTTGTTTTACATTCTCAAGCAATGATTTCCAGTACAGCCATAGCTGTTTTTTTTGTCTGTTGATGAGATAGCAATAGGCATTCGATATCGCGCATAGCGGAAGTAAAAATCCGTTACAATTATCATAGGCCGTGCCGGTCACGTACTCGGTACCATAATCATTAACTTCGGTAGTAATTTCAATATTTAGATTGAATAACTCACCAAGTCTTTTAGATAAGACCACCAAGTTAGCAGGTAAACTTCTTCCAAAATCTGCTAACAGGTCTCTCGTTTTCTTTTCTAATCTGTCGGGATGTAATGAACCTGAAATCATTACATGCAGTAGCTGAAAATTATCTTGATGTGGGGTAATTTCTTTCATGATATAGTTTATTGAAGGTTTTTTTAAAGCCTCCTATTTCTAATTGTTCAAGCGTCTGCTTCATTTTTATTGAGTAGTTCCCAATTCAATTTGATCTTTAAACAAACGCAATTACAAGCTGTATTCAATACAGACATACAATAGCTACAGGTAATTTAGTAGATTTCAAAAAGCATGTTAAAATTTTTTATCAACAACTTATGAACATAGAGTTAGCAAAGATTTTTAAGCACATTTTCAATTCTTTTCTCATAAAAAATCAAACAAATTTAATCCCTCTTTAATGGTACAGTACTATACCCAACCATTGAGGATTATAGACGATTAATTAAATTATTTAATTAATTTATTTAACTTCTAAAAACGCTTAAACCATAAAAATTAAGCAATTGAGACAAAGCTAAAAAACTAAACCCAATTTTAGGCATTTTACAATGAGAAGGTTCCAAACCATACGTCTCTTTAATCGAAATCTTAATGATTTTATTATTTCAGTTTTAGTTCAATAACCAAAGATATTTGCATTTAACTATAAAATTACTTGATTCAGGGGTTTTACCTAACAAATGAATCAAGGTAGAAATGGGGTTCGATGAGCGTCTATTAAATAGAAAGCCATACAATAACGTTGTTATCATATGGCTTTCTCATCAGTTATTAGTTATCTTCCTCATAGTTGAAAGGAAGCTATCTTATTAGCAAATACACTGCTACTCCGCAGTTATTACGCCAAGGTAAGCAGAGTTGGATGTAAGCTTTCGCTCTCCATCTCTGAAAGCCATCCAGACATATATCTCCTTTCCTGCAAACGTATCAGGGAGCGACAGAGTGGCGGCTCCGTCCTCCCTGCTTGATTCGCCATCCAGGATAACAGCCTGATTTAGCTCTTTGCAGTATGCAGCTGCCATAACCGAATCCGTTTTTCTGGCATTTGCAATACCTGAGTTATCAACCCAGCTTAGCTCCAACTCATTCGGGTTACCGGTCCCAAGAGCACCATTCAGTACCCCTTCCAAGCTGCCCATACTTAGGCGCACATTAGGGTAATCCAGTTCTTGTCCAGGATATTCCCCCGCTATTGCATAGCGTAAGTTATAAGCCAGAGCTGCATTATTGCTGTCGTAGCTTTTACCGGAGCTTACTTCAAAGCCGATACTAACCATTGGCCGTACCACTTTCATGAAGCCGGCTACCAGACGGAATCGCTCCCGCTGCGCCATTTGCTTCGGTGTCTTTGGGTCTCGAACTTGTTTCGGCAAGGCGCGTATTACATCGAGATTGCGCCACTGTGATCCTACAACAGTTCCAACTTTACCGCTGAAACCACCAAGGATGCCTTGTTTGATTTTTCCCATTTTTTTTAAGGGTTAAATTATGGCAGGTAGCCAAAGCAGTTTGTCTGCTGCGACCTATCCTGCCGACAGCCAAAACATAAGGCGCCCAAAAGCTTTTTTAAAGCATGCTGAAGCAGTTTCTGCGTGTTTTCGTCAGTTTCCGTCAGTTTACGCCAGTTTGTTTTTTTAAAAGGGTAGAAAAAGATCATTTTTTTGAATATTTCACTAAATTTCAACTGAAATCGCTCTCTTATTTCATGAATTTCGGATGCTCCCTAATTTATTCTGGCCCTATTTTCTACTTTTTTATGTATTGAAATTGACTTTCGACGGCATATTTATTGACGAGCTCTTGAATTGCTGCATGTTTACTACCGCCTTTTCCACGCAATCCAACCAATTTGCTTTACTCGAAACTCCCCCCCCTTTATTGCTTGATGCGCCAATTAAATACGAAAATGGATTATAATTTCTTCCTTAAACATTTTTCACACAATCGGTATCGATATACCAGACTATCGAGCCGTACCAAAACTCCCCCGGTTAGTCTGTTGCCTTGGGATTCGGTCTTGGAGCATTATTCAACTTTCGCAGTTAAAATTGAATGATGAGCAAAAGGGATTATCAATCTACCTTTTGATAGCCTATAATTTAGTTATGGGCGACATAATCATGTGAGATTATCACTTTGATGTGTTTAAATAGTTGCCATCAGCAGATTCCCTGATTTCAAAAACATCTCGGCTCGGGCTTTTTAATTCCATTCCTCACCCGGGGCTCACGGCCGGGC
>JAIULZ010000174.1 GCA_022565805.1 Balneolales bacterium | reverse complement strand
CGAGCCAAGGGCAAAGCATCGAAAACTCAGACAGTTAATTTTTTGATATTAAACTGAACGTAAGAAACAACAAACGCTTTCTTTGCTATGGCTCCCGACTCTTAAAAAGGACTAATAGAGGATTTGGAAGCAGCTATTTCACGAAATCGTACACCAAAAATCATAAAATTATATAATCTGAACATTTGTCTTAAACGAGCTTACAGAGCTTCAGCAAAGGATTACAACCATAACATGGCCATCGCCCCCCAATCTGTTAGATTAAGATCTTTCAGCGGATCGTGGAAGACCGTATGCAAGTGCTGAGTTTCGTGCGTTTTTAGAAAAGAATAAATTGGTGGCCGGTAAGTCCAGAAAGGCAAATTGCTGGGATTACAGCCCTATTGAGAACTTCTTTGCTACACTAAAAAAAGAGGCTAATTTAAATGAGGTCACGAATAGCAAGCAAATACGGGCCGAAGTATTTGGATATTTAGCTGTATTATATAATCGCATATGGCCACACCCTTTGGTAGGAGTTGTCAACTTGATACAATTGAAATAAAAAAGGAAATTTCGCAAAACGCGTGTTGGAACCATCCATATCAAATACAAAAAACCTGAAGGAACAACATTTATCACTACATTGCATTGCATGTTTAGGCAAATAATTTTAATGCCCGCTACCCTGCTACCCGACTGTAAGGCAGGGATTTCCGGGATGCTGATTCTCTGGCTGTCGTTATTTTTACTGCCTGCCTGCACTGTCAGCTCCGGAGATAAAGACGCCTCACTCCCACCCCACCTTTTCCCTCAGCCTCAAACGGTTCAGCTAACACCAAGCCCACCTGTCCCGGCTATACCGTTAATCATCCACCCCGACAGCGTGACCGGGCCACAATCCTTTCCCGTTGACCGTGAGGCATTAACCAGAATAAATGCCCATCCCAACCGGCACCCGGTACCCAACCAACTAACTACCATACCCTTGGACAGAAGCCAGCTCAGAACCATACCTTTGGGGGAGGGCAATTCTGATTTTGCTTTGGTTAACCCCGCCGGAGAAACGGTACCCAGCGGTGTTCCAATCCCGGCTGCCGGTAAACCGGTAAATGCTGTTCATTCCAGAGCCACCATAGCCATGCCACCCTCAAGCAGGGATGCCGCCATTGCTCACCTGCAATTTTTAAATGTGGAACATGGTTTGGCTTCATCTTACGTAAGGGCCGTCTTAGAGGATCGTAGCGGAAACATTTGGGTGGGAACCCGTGGTGGCGTAAGCGTATATAGCGGAGATAGCTTTACTCACTTCACCGTAAACGAAGGCTTGTCCAATAATCTCGTGAGGGCCATTCTGCAGGATAAAAACGGAAATATCTGGCTGGGCACTGGTGGCGGCGGGGTGAGTGTGTACAATGGCGAAAGTTTTACCCGTTACACCGTAAACGAAGGCTTATCCAATAATTTCGTCGCGGCCCTATTAGAGGATCAAAACGGAAATATTTGGGTGGGAACTGAAGGTGGCGGGCTGAGCGTATTTGACGGGGAAAGCTTTACCCATTACACCAAAAACGAAGGCTTATCTCAAAATACCGTCTTCTCGCTTATGGAAGATCAAAGCGGAAATATTTGGATAGGTACTTTGGACGGCGGAGTGAACGTGTTTGATGGAGATAGCTTTACCCATTACACCACAAACGAAGGCTTATCCGATAATACCGTTTGGTCCATTCTGGAAGATCAAAACGGAAATATCTGGGTGGGTACCTGGTCCGGTGGTGTAAACGTATTTAACGGAGATAGCTTTACCCATTACACCACAAACGAAGGCTTATCCCAAAATACCGTCTTCTCGATCCTCGAAGATCAAAGCGGCAAAATCTGGCTTGGTACACAAGGTGGCGGGGTTAACCTATTTAATGGAGAGCGCTTTACCCATTACACCGAAAACGAAGGCTTATCCCATAATACCGTTTGGTCCATTCTGGAAGATCAGAGCGGAAATATCTGGCTGGGAACTGAAGGCGGAGGGCTGAACCTGATTAATGACCAGAGTTTTACCCATTACACCACAAAAGAAGGCGTATCCCATAATGACATCTGGACCATTCTGGAGGATCAAAGCGGAAACATCTGGCTGGGCACCTGGGGCGGCGGAGTGAGTGTATTTAACGGAGAAAGCTTTACCCATTACCCTGTAAGCGAAGGCTTATTCAATAGTATCGTGATGTCCATTCTGGAGGATCAAAACGGAAATATCTGGCTGGGGACTGGTGGCGGTGGGGTGAGCGTATACAATGGAGAGAGCTTTACCCATTATACGGTAAATCAGGGCTTATCAAATAACAGTGTCTCCTCTATCTTAGAGGACAGCAGCGGAAATATCTGGCTGGGCACCGGTGGCGGTGGGGTGAGCGTATACAATGGAGAGAGCTTTACCCATTATACCGTGAACGAAGGATTATCAAGTAACTTTGTATTCTCCATCATAGAGGATAAAGGCGGAAATATCTGGCTTGGCACACAGGGTGGTGGGGTGAGTGTTTTTAACGGAGAAAGCTTTACCCATTATACCGTGAACGAAGGATTATCCAATAATAACGTCTGGTCTATTCTAGAGGACAAAAACGGCAATATATGGCTGGCTACTGAAGGCGGAGGGCTTAACATATTTAACGGAGAAAGCTTTACCCATTTTACCATAAATGAAGGCTTAGCCCATAACAGCGTTTTCTCCATCATAGAGGATAAAAGTGCACCTTTACATGAAACCCGTGTTTTTGCAGGAACGGAAAACGGGCTGTCAATAATTTCGTTGACGGAAGATCCAACGCCCGGTGGTACCGAATATGAGTTTAGTGTTCAAAATTTTGGCAACTTAGATGGGTTAAAAAGCTTGAGATTTAACCAAGGTGCCATTATCGACAGGCAAAACCGTGCCTGGTGGGGCACAGGCAATGGCATAACAATGCTGGATCTGAATACCCTTGCATTTTCTGATAGAATACCTCAACCCCGTTTATCCCAATTAAGAATTAATGAGCAGTTTATAGACTATCGCAACATGCCGGATAACCCCGCCAGGAATCAAAATCAAATCACATTTACCGGTGTGCAAAACTTTGCGAACTATCCGCTCGGGTTACAACTGCCATACAATAAAAACCACCTCACTTTTTATTTTGCAGCTATAGATTGGGCGGCACCGCATAAAATCCGGTACAGCTACAGAATGGTGGGCTTAGATGCAAATTGGAGCCAGCCAACCGCCGACCCAATTACTGATTACCGTAACCTGCCCTTTGGAACCCATACCTTTCAGGCGCGTGCCATAGGTGAGAGTGGTGTATGGAGTGAGCCGTTTGAATATGCTTTTATCATTTTGCCTCCCTGGTGGCACAGTTGGTGGGCATATGCCTTGTATGGTTTTCTGTTTCTTTCGGCTATCTATTTCCTCCGGTGGTACGAAATGAACCGGCTAAACCTGAAAAACCAGCTTGAGCTTGAAAGGGTGCAATCCGATTCGCTCCGAAACCTCGACCAGTTAAAGTCCCATTTCTTTGCCAATATTTCTCACGAGTTCAGAACACCGCTTACGCTAATCATGGGCCAGACAGAGGCGCTGTTGCAAACGGAAGACAGCCGCAGAAAAAAAGAAAAACTCATTTCTGTTAATTCGAATGCGGAAAGGCTGCTTACACTGATCAATCAGCTCCTGGATTTATCAAAACTGGAAGCTGGGAAACTGGAATTAAAAACAAAGTCACAAAACATTGTTTCATTTCTGAAGAACCTGCTTTTCTCTTTTGAATCGCATGCGGAAGCAAACCAGATGCAGCTCAATTTCTACGCTTCACAGGCCATTATTTCCGTGCAGTTTGACACTGAAAAAATGGAGCAGATCTTTATAAATCTGTTGTCGAACGCGTTCAAGTTTACGGGGAAGGGCGGCCATATAGACGTTACTATAAATTTAGCCGGACAGGAGTCGGTTGAAATTATTATTAAGGATTCTGGAATTGGTATTCCCGAAGACCGCCTTCCGCATATTTTCGACCGGTTTTACCAGGTTGATCAGTCCGGCACCCGTAAATATGAAGGTACGGGCATTGGTCTGTCGCTGGTTTATGAACTGGTGGAGCTCCATAAGGGCTCCATTCGGGTGTTCAGTGAAGAAGGCGTGGGTACGGAATTTGTGATTAAGTTCCCGTATGAGGAAAATGGCGTTCTGACACAAGCGGATTCAGGAATTGAAATTCAGTCGTCACCTGATGTTACTGCGGAACTCCCGGCAATGCCGGATTTCTCCTCCCTCCTATCTGAACACAACGAAATTGTACTGATTGTAGAAGACAATGCTGAAGTCCGTTCCTTTATTCGTGAACAGCTCGAAAAAGAGTATACCGTGCTTGAAGCTGCAAATGGTGTGGAAGGTCTTGAGGTTTCTCAGGCTGTAATTCCCGACCTCATTATCACCGACCTGATGATGCCCGAAATGGACGGTTACCAGTTCAGTGAAAAAATCCGGAGTAACGAAAAAACAAGCCATATCCCTTTGATTATGCTCACAGCTAAGGCCGGTATGGATTCAAAAATCGAGGGGCTTGAAACCGGGGTCGATGCCTACCTTACCAAACCGTATCATATCCGGGAGTTGCAAACAAGAGTAAGAAACCTCATCGAACAGCGGCAGAACCTGAAAAAGCAGTTTAGCACTGCCACCTATTTCAAGCCTTCAGCCATTGCAGAAAGTACGGTGGATCAGGCTTTCCTGAAAAAAGCTATTGATGTACTCGACCAACATCTGCATGATGAAGAGTACCGGGTTGAGAGTTTAGCTGATTCCCTGAACATGAGCGTTTCCCAGTTAAACCGAAAACTGAACGCGCTTGTGGATCAGCCGGCCGGAACCTTCATCAGGTCCATCCGATTGCAGCGCTCGGCTGAACTTCTGAACCAGACAGACAAATCCATCGCTGAAATATGCTATGAAGTCGGTTTTAATGATCAGGCCTACTTTTCACGCGCCTTCAAAAAGCAGTATGGCAAAAGCCCCTCAGCATTCAGAAAACTCCCGATTTGACCGAAAAGTCCAAACATTTGCGTGGATAGTCCAAGTATTAATCGATTATCTGAGGTAATATCAATCATAAATCAAAGATTGATCCAAGAACCAATTATTAAATTGAATGTACCTCAAATCATTTTGCTGCATAGGAGTTTTATTACTCAATTTCATCCTACTTTCATTTCAAATTCTTGAAGCAAGACAAATCTCTGCCAGTGCCAGTATCAGCGGGACTGTTCAAGATTCAGAAAATCAGCCTGTAGAATTTGCCACGGTCTCTCTACTCACGGCCGACTCCCTTTTTGTTAAGGGTGAGGTAACCAATAGAGACGGGGAGTTTATGATCCGGAATGTTGAACCGGGAACCTACCGTCTTGAAATCCGGAATGTAGCTTTTGTAACATATTATTCGAACCTGTTTGATATTGCAGCCGGTGAATCAAAGGTACTCGACACCATTAGCTTGTTCAGATCTGTAAGCCAGATGGACGATGTGAGTATAACAGCAATAAGGCCAGTTATCGAAATTCATCCTGATAAAACGGTTTTTAACGTGGAAGCCAGCATCAACGCTGCTGGCAATGACGGCCTTGAACTGTTGGGTAAAGCGCCGGGCATTCTGATCGACCCTGATAACAATATAGTTATGCAGGGCAGAACCGGTGTGCGCGTTTATATCAACGGGCGGGCCACGCGTTTATCGGGAAACGACCTCACTGCCATGCTTCAAAGCATGCAGTCCGACAATATTGAGTCCATAGAGATTATCACCAATCCGTCTTCACGGTATGATGCGGAGGGAAATGCGGGAATCATCAATATCCGGCTTAAGAGAAACGTTCGGCTTGGTTTTAACGGATCACTCAACTCTAATTTTACCCAGGGCAGGTATGGGCGAACCAGTCATGGCCTGAATACAAATTACCAGGAGGGAAGAGTAAATGTATACAGTAACCTCACAGGGTTTTACAACAACTTTCAGAGCGATTTTGTAGATACGAGAATCCAGAACAACCTGATTCTCGACCAGGAAGCTTTGGGACTGAACCGAAGTATGGGATTAAACTTTTCAAGTGGCCTCATTTATACGCTGAATGAAAGAAATTCATTTAGCCTTACAAGCAACATCATTCTTAACGACAGAAATGAGGACAACAAAAGCAATACCCCCGTTATGAACGCAAATGATTCTTCACTTCGGGAAATTCTTTTTTCAAATGTAATCAGTGATATCAATTCGAATAACTATTTGTTCAGCGGGAATTACCGGTTTGAGCCATCCGGTAACACAACCATCGATATAGATGCCAGTTACAGTACGTTTTCAAGAACAAGTGATACCGATCAGCCAAACACCTGGTTCGGGCCTAATGGCAGTACCGTACAACGAGAAGTGAACAACCGGTTTTTGACAGATTCCGGAATCGATTTATGGGCTGCCCAGGCTGATCTTGAACAGCGTTTTGGTAGCGTTCAGTTTTCGGCAGGCGGTAAATACTCCAGCATCTCAACCGTGAACGATTTTGCTTTTTATGATATCGTGGAGGGAACACAGATACTGGACGTCAACAGGAGTAACAAATTTGAATACAAAGAAGAGATTGTTGCGGGCTACATGATTTTGCAGATGCCCATTGGTCAAAAGGTCAATTTGAGTACTGGCCTTCGTCTCGAGCATACTATGTCTGTGGGAACACTCACCAGCGTACAAGAAATACAAAATCAGAATGTTGATAGAAGCTACACCGACCTGTTTCCAAATGTGGGTATCTCCTACAGAAATGGCACAAGGACAATGCTTGGGCTGAGTGTAGGCAGACGGATTAACAGGCCAAGCTACCAGGAGCTCAATCCGTTTGAGACAAAGCTAAGTGAGCTTGTCTTTTTTAAGGGGAATCCTTTCTTGGTGCCCGAAACGACAATGAACTACCAGTTTAATTTTTCTTTCCATCAAAAACTGACCGGGTCCATTCGCCACAGCGTAACAAGTAATTATTTCGCCTCCATACTGGAAGTACTTGGAACAGAGCAAAGCATGATGATTCCACAAAATATGGATGAGATCAGCATCACTTCGTTCAACGTCAGTTACCCTTTCAGAGTGATGGATAACTGGGAAATTATGGCATTTGGCAGCCTTAACCGCGAATACTATCGTGGGGAGCTTCAAAATGCGGATATTGACCTGAGCTTGACGACGTACAACTTCAGATTACAGAACTCGGTTACATTACCGGCCGGAATCAGCATGGATGCCACATACTCATATAATAGTCCATCTATATGGAGAGGATCCTTAGAAATTCAGTCATATTCAAGGATCGATATCGGGGTCCGGAAAAACTTTTTGGAAGACAGGCTGCAATTACGAATCACCGGTTCGGATGTGCTGAGGCAAGGTGGTGATTATATTTACAGCGGAAATTACGGGGGTATTGATATAGCAGGAATCAGGTCTGTTGACAACCAAAGGGTTGGCATATCGCTAACCTGGCGTTTTGGTAACCAGGAGCTGCGAGCCGCCCAACGACGCTCCAGTGCCCTTCAAGAAGAGACGCAGCGATTGTCGGATTAAACCCCTGTGGGAGTACTAATTATTGAATATCGAAGGGGCCAAGCTGAATACGATACATTTGCCGTATGCTTTAGCCCGGATCAAAGATTCACGAAGAATCTCTTCACTAAAACCTTTGTGTATCTTAGAGTCTTAGAGTCTTCGTGGCTATACCACGAGTTCTTGAATCTATCACAAAATCATTCTTTGGATTCCATCTTTAATGAGCGGCACATTAAAGTTGATTAGATATCCAAGCCTCTTTCCTGTCAGTTTCATATGACTCAGAAGTTGTGCCTGCCAAATGGGGTGCACCTGATCCAATGCTTTAAGCTCACAGACGACTGAATCATTGACCATTACATCCAGCCGGAGTCCTTCTTCAAACATTATATCTTCAAAAACAATAGGAATATCAAT
>JAIULZ010000173.1 GCA_022565805.1 Balneolales bacterium | reverse complement strand
GTTAAAAAATTAAAATCCGGTTCTCCCGCTCACCTACTCTCCCGCTCTCCCACTCTCCCACTCACTCAATCTCCCCACCACTTCCATTTCCTTAGATTAGCTGCTGAAGCATTTCTCGGCTATTGCATTCGCTACTTTTTCACCATCCATGGCTGCGCTCATAATGCCTCCCGCATAGCCGGCTCCTTCTCCGCAGGGATAGAGTCCTGCGAGGCGAATATGGGCAAGGGTTTTGGGGTCTCGGGGAATTTTTACCGGTGATGATGTGCGGGATTCGGGCGCGTGAACCACGGCTTCGTTGGTTAAATATCCCTTCATAGATGCATCAAACTTTTTGAAACCGTGCTGCAAGGCTGCGTGAATATAGTCTGGTAATACTTCAGACAGCAGTACCGGAGTTATGCCGGGCGCATATGAGGTTACGGGTAGGTTTTCTGAGAGTTTTCCGGAGCAAAAATCTTGGAGACGCTGCGCGGGTGCGGTTTGTGTTTTTCCACCGGCTTCCCAGGCGCGTGTTTCTATTTGTTTCTGATAGGCAACTGCCGCGAGCGGACCATATTTTTCAAACGGTTTGAAGTCTTCCGGGCGCAGTTCTACCACAATTCCGGAATTGGCCGTAGACCGTGCTCTTCTGGAAGACGACCATCCGTTGGTAACTATTTCGCCGGGCTGCGTGGCGCAGGGAGCAATTACACCACCGGGACACATACAAAAAGAGTACACTCCGCGCCCGTTAACCTGTCTTGTAAGCGAATAGGCCGATGCAGGCAGATAAGGTCCACGTCCGCCGGTTCCGCAGCTATACTGTATTTCATCGATAAGCGCCTGCGGGTGCTCTACCCTTACGCCTATTGCCAAAGGCTTGGCCTCAATTTCAATCTTCTGCTGGTGCAGCAACTCAAAAATATCTCTTGCCGAGTGCCCCGTAGCTAATATGACGTAACTCGCCGCTATGGTGTCGCCCCCTGCCGTTTCAACTCCTTTAATTTGGTTACCGCTTTGTAAAAAACCCGTAACCCTGGTGTTGAACCGAATTTCACCACCCGAATCCTGAATAGCCTTTCTCATATTTGCGATAATTGCAGGAAGCTTGTTGGTACCAATATGAGGATGCGCCTCAATCAGAATGTCTTCTACGGCGCCAAAACCGGTAAGCAGATTTAGAATTCTCTTTGTGTTGCCCCGCTTGGTAGATCGCGTATACAGTTTACCATCCGAGTAGGTTCCGGCACCACCTTCTCCAAAACAATAGTTAGAGTCCGGGTTTACAATATGGCGTACGTTAATAGCCTTCAAATCTGCAATTCGTGCCTTCACATCTTTTCCGCGCTCCAGCACGATTGGCTTTAGCCCCAGCTCGATAAGACGAAGCGCCGCAAAAAGACCGGCCGGGCCAGCCCCAATCACAATTACCTCCTGCTTTGCGGATACATCACCATAATCCGGAAGTGTGGGCGTGAAATTTATTTCCAGTGGCTTTTCGCCCGTAAAAACCTCCACACGCAAATTATAGAGCACTTTTCTGCTACGCGCATCAATAGATCTCCGGATGGTTTTCACTCCTGAGATATCAGCTTCAGTCAATTTCAGTTTTTGTGCCGCTGCCCGTTGTATCCGCTCTGGCTTAGACGCCTGCTCGGGAGTTAATCTCAGATCTGTGGTTAAAGTCATGGTTCTCAAGTTCTGTTATTGCAAAAGGCTTCTCTTGTAAAAAGAGCCTTCAATCCGATACTATTTTGCTGAGCAAATTTAATTTATGATGATTTTTCCGCCATCAACTGCCTCAATATACCGAAACATACACCACTTTTATTGGTCGGAAATCGTTCGATTAAGGATAAAACCGAAGTGATAGCTAATAATAAGGTAAAGCAGCCGCAAGTATGACAAAAAATTGCGGCCATTTACTTAATACGCAGATTAGCTTAGAAATCTGGTTATACGTAATCCCTTTAAAATTAAATTAGTCTTACAGAAAGCTTTGAAAAAGCTTCAACCTGCATCCCATTCGACGCAAGAACATAAATAAAACCGGACCAGAGGCTATTTATTCGAGGATTTTATCTTTCATTATATGAAGAAAGCAGACAAAAGAGTGGTTTTAGAAAGCTATCTTTTACAAATGACTCATTCTGCATAAAATCTACGCATATATGGATGTTCCAAAATGTTACTGCGCTGCAAAATGGATTCTGCAGAAAGCGCATGTTGTGGGGAAATAAACATTGTATGGATAATGCTATTAGGGTACTCTTTTGTGCTGTTTACCGCAATTTATGACACTATAGAAAATGCCAATCAGGTTTTTCTGGCTCAACGGGTAACGTTCATTCGATTCTGTCGGGCAGCTTGGGATAAACATTTTGAGTGGCGAATAAAAGGCTTTGAAAATCCTTTTACTTTAGCAATACTAACTATTGGACATACGAAAATTTCAGCGGGCGTTTTTTAAATGCATGTAATGAGGTCGAAAATACACTTCCAATACTAAAGTGTATAAAAAATACATCTGTTTTTTTGTTGTAACCAACCACGGTTTTTAAATATATCTGCGACAATTGTAGATAGTTGATGGAAATTTCATTTTTTAAAGAAAAAAAAGAACCGGACTGTAGACTAGTTTTTAATACAACACCATCTTCTTAGTAACTGAATTACAGAACCTTTTAGGGCGCTGATATTTGGTATAAGTGCTTTTTTAGCACCCTTACTATTAAAGCCTGCAGGGGATATGCCCTTGGCATTTTGCACAAAATGAATAACATAGTCAAAACCAAAATATGAAGGTAACCTACTTAGCAGATGCAGGTATTTGCCTTTGATTATAAACAATTAAGAAAATGTTATTAGAAGGCTATACTACAGTTTTCTTTTTACTCCGGTGTAAAACATGGGCAGATTTTAGCTTTATTGTTTCTTCGAAACCGGTTTTTAAAGCCTCTTAAAGGTGGTTATACGAAGCCTTCATCTACAGACTCTGAACTGATCATGAAGTTTAATTTGAACCGATAAAAAGTATGGATAAAAATAACGAAACCAACTGGGATCAGGTTTTTAATATACTCGATGAGGTGCTAACCTTAGATAAAGAAAAGCAGCTCACGTACCTGCAGCAGAATTATGGCGATGATGAGCCTTTGATGCAGGAAGTTCGAAAACTTCTGTTTTCACTTTCGGAGTCGGATGATCGTGGCTTTATGAGCGTTGCCGAAAAAAACAGCGAACAACACGCCCGTTTATTACGCGATATTAAAGAAGCTTTTACCGGCGACTTTGGCAATGCCGGCACTCCGGGACAGTTAACGGGAAGCAATATCGGCCCATATAAACTACGGGAACTAATCGGGCGGGGCGGTATGGGCTATGTATATAAAGCCGAGCGCTCCGACGATAGCTTTGAGCAGACCGTGGCAATAAAACTAATGCCTGGGCAATTCAGCGAGACTAAAGCAAGCCGGTTCAGGCAGGAGCGAAACATTTTAGCCAATCTGGATCATCCGAATATTGGCCGGTTGTTTGATGGTGGAGTTTGTGAAGACGGCTCTCCGTATCTCATAATGGAATATGTAGACGGTATAGATATTGTTCGCTATTGTTGCGAAAACAAGCTCTCCCTAAATGAACGCCTCTCCCTTTTTGGTCAGGTTGTGGATGCTATTCAATACGCGCACTCAAACTTTATCGTACATCGCGATATAAAGCCCAGCAACGTAATGGTGAACAAAGCCGGGCAGGTAAAGGTGCTGGATTTTGGTATTGCCAAAATGCTTTCCGATGATTTACAATCGCCGGAACTTACTTTTACGGGTCAGAAACTTTTCACCCCGTATTATGCCGCACCCGAACAAATTCTGGAAAAGCCGATACGGGTGCAGACCGACGTTTATGCTTTGGGTTTACTGCTCAGCAACATGCTTTGTGGTAAACTTCCCTATTCTTTTGAGAACAAAAGTCTGCACGAAACCGAAAAGCTGATTCTGGAATCAGACCCTGCCCTTCCGGGTCAGCTCCTCTCCGACCATTCAGAAATCGACATTCGGGAGCGCTACGGTATGTCTAAATCGGAGCTCTTGCGCGAGCTTAACAGAGACATTAACTATATCGTAGCAAAGGCGCTGCGAAAAGAGCCCGAAAGCCGGTATTTGTCGGCGGTTAGTTTGGGCGAAGACCTCGAAAGGTACCGCATAAACCGACCGATAAGAGCTAAAGCTGGAAGCAGGATGTATCGGTTTTCGAAATATTTGCATCGCAATAAAACCGTAGTAAGCATTACTGCATTTCTTATTGTAGCTATAATCGGGATGGTGAGTTATTACACTATACAGCTTGAGCAAGAGCGCAGCCTTGCCGAGCATGAGCGAAGTCTTGCCGAAAAAGAAAGCGCTAAATCAAGGCAAATTGCTGATTTCATGGTAAGTATTTTCGATAGCGCAAATTCCTACACCCAAGACAATGCAGCTTTAGGTCTAAACGCCTCAATAGGCAGTATTTTAGATTTTAGTATTGCGAGTATGGACGAAAAACTGGGTGAACAGCCCGAGGTTAAAGCTCGTATTAGTCTCACACTTTCTAAAATGTTTCTTCGTCTCGGCGAACTCGAGCGCGCAGAGCAACTCTCGGCGCAGTCTACTAGTTTATTGAGCGATCTACCCTTAGATTCACGAAGAGAGCTTGCCAATTCTTTGTTTGAACTGGGGCGAGTATATCAGGAGCGGGGAAATATTGCGGCTGCCGATTCGGTTCTTCAGGAATCTATCTCGCTTTACATGCAGCTGCCCGAAGGTAGTACAGGCTATGAAGCCATTCGTGCCATAAGCTTTTATGGAAACTTCCAGTGGTTTAATTTGGGGAACTTCGAGCTTGCCGATTCGCTGCTTACCGAAACTTTGCACAATCGCATTACTTACCACGGGCATATGCCGAATTATGTTGCAGTAGGCTATAACGATTTGGCCGCCATGCAGCACAGCAGAGGCTTTTTCCGGGAGGCCTCCTACAACTACGAAAAGGCCATAGATATGTATCAGGAAGCTCTTGGCAGCCACCCTGCTGTGGGTGTGGCTATGAGCAACTACTCTATCTTGCTCCGCGAATACCTTCGCCTCGAAGATGCCGCTCATTTCCAGAACAGCGCGCTCCGTATTTTCCTTGATCAGCTGGGGGATGTAAATATCGACACCGGACTTTCCTACGGCAACCTCTCCAATATTAACTACTTAAAAGGAAATATACCGCTCGCCGATTCTCTGATGAATCTTTCCAATGAAATATTAATTGGAATTTATGGCGAGATTCATCCTTATATCGCGCGTAATAAGCTTATTGTGGCGCAAATATGTGCAGCTCAAGACGATTACGCCTGCGCAGATTCAACTTTTAACAGCGCCCTTAGAGATTATCGCGAAATCTTCCCCCCAAATCACCCGAGGATGGCAGATCCATATTTCCATGCAGGCTCCTTCTATCTTGATACCGGCAATGCCGATAAAGCATACCCTCTGTTAAAACAAGCCTACAATATTCGTAAGGAAGGCTTCACCCTGCAAAACTGGCGCACCGCTATCGCTATGAGCGCTTATGGCGAAGCAATGGCCAATATTGGAAACTATACCGAAGCACAAACGATACTTGGTAAAAGCCTCGATGTATTAAGCAATGAATTTGGCAACGAACACCTTTATACACAGCAGACTCTGCAGCGCCTTGCAGCCGCAAAATAATCTAAACGAGCTATTCGTGTTATTGCTTTATCAAGCTTTTTCTGCAAGCTCCAGCCAGCGAAGTTCGAGCTCACTAATCTGCTCGGTAAGGCTGGCATAAGCTTCAGAAAGCTCCTCTATCTTTAGCGGACTAAGCCCGGTTTGGTTCATTTCGCGCTCTGCTTTAGCTTTTTGAGCCTCCAGCTTTTCTATTTCTTTTTCCAGCTTATTATACTCCTTGCGCTCTTTATAGCTTAAGCCATCTTTTTCCTTTTGTTTTTCTACAACGGGCTCTGCCGGCTTATTGCTTTTTCGCGCTTCTTTGGCCTCGGCCAGTCGCTCCCGTTCTTCTGCCTCGGCCGCTTCTTTGGCCGCACGATATTCTGCATAGCTCCCGTTAAAGTCTTTCAGGTCGCCGCTGCCATCAAAAATAAAATAGTGCTGCACCAGCTTATCCATAAAAAATCTGTCGTGAGAAACCACTATCAGGCATCCGGGAAATCCTAATAAAAACTCTTCCAGTTTATTAAGGGTGATGAGATCCAGATCGTTGGTTGGCTCATCCAAAATTAGGAAATTGGGATTTTTGAGCAGCACAAGCATAAGCGAGAGTCTTCTGCGCTCGCCCCCGCTCAGTTTTTCGACAGGAGTGTACTGCATCTTGGCGGGAAACATGAAGTGTTCCAAAAACTGAGAAGCCGAAATTTTGTTGCCATCAGCCAGCTGTATATACTCAGCAATGTTTTTCACTATGTCTATTACACGCTGTTCGCCATCAAGCGGCTCGCCCTGCTGCCGGTAATGACCAAAAACAACCGTGGTGCCGGTATCCGAAAAACCGCTGTCGGCAGGTTCTTCGCCGGTTAGCAGCTTAAGAAAAGTACTTTTCCCGGTTCCGTTTCGCCCGATTACACCAATGCGCTCGCCTTTCTGGAAAGTGTAGGAAAAATTATTGAGAATGCGCGTTTCTCCGAACCTTTTGCTTACCCCGTGAAGCTCCAGAATTTTACCGCCCATCCGCGACATATCCACTTCGAGCCGGAGACTTTCGTCCTGATCTTTGGCTTTGGCTTTCTTCTCTGTTTCGTAAAACGCACTGATTCGGGATCGCGACTTGGTAGTCCGTGCTTTTGGGGAGCGCCTCATCCAGTCGAGCTCTTTTTTGTACAGCTGTACCGCCTTGCCTCGTTCGGTTTGCTCTACTTCTTCTCTTTCCGCCTTTTTTTGCAGATAATACGAGTAATTTCCTTTATGATGATATACTTTGCCCTGCTCCAGCTCCACAATATTAGAACAAACCCGATCCAGAAAGTAGCGATCGTGGGTAACCATAAGCAGACTTAGCGTGCTTTTTGTGAGGTATGCCTCAAGCCACTCAATCATTTCAACATCGAGATGGTTAGTAGGCTCATCCAGCAGCAAAAGATCCGGGTTTTCGAGCAGTACCGAGGCCAGCGCAACTCTTTTTCTTTCCCCGCCCGAAAGGGTGGCTATATCTCTGCTAACATCATCGATTCCCAGCTTAGACAAGATTCCAGTCATGCGCTGCTCGTAATCCCATGCGCTTGCGGCTTCCATTGCGGCCATCGCCTTATCAAAAGCTTCCTGAGTTGCCTCGCTGTAGTTTTCTTCCTGAGCTTTAACCGCCAGCTCGTAGCGCATCACAATATCGGCAATTTCAGAATCGGCCTTGCTGATGTATTCCTGTATGGTTAAGGCGTTGGTAAGATCGGGCTCCTGCTCTAAAAAAGCCATGCGAATTCCGTTTCGCACGGTAACCCTGCCGCTGTCTGCTGTAAGCTTTCCGCCAATAAGGCGCAGAAGCGTAGATTTTCCGGTACCGTTAGGAGCTACTAAAGCCGTTTTATCGCCCTTACTTAATCCAAATGTAATATCCTGGAATAAAGGTTTGATGCCGAAATTTTTAGAAACACTTTCTACTGTGAGATACGTCATGCAGGTTAAAATCAACTATTGAGGTTGGTAACAGATTTTTTTTGCTTGTCTTTTTAAGACCCGCTAAGTTAAGGATTCAAATGCTCAGCATTGTCTTTGTTTTAATCGAAAAATTTTTGTTCGAAGCTTGATGGTACAGACTCAATGCCTCTTCTTTTACTTTCTCAGAATGATTTGCAATCCTGTTTATTGCCCGTGATCTGTCTTATCAAAAAATATGTTCTAAAATTGAGGCCGCATTTTGGTGGATTCAGTAATTACTACTGGAAAATTGGGGATTTTTTGAATCAAAAACTTAAGCGTAGCCAAATGCTTCTGATGGCCGCTTTAACTCAACTTCATCAAAATCTTAAAAATCAGGCTTCATTCCATTTAAGCTGCG
>JAIULZ010000172.1 GCA_022565805.1 Balneolales bacterium | reverse complement strand
ATTAAAATTTGGTAGCCTGTTTAGTATCGGTTTTTATCCGTATTGAGCATGTGAGTTTATCACCTCACCCACTCTCTCACTCTCTCACTCTCTCACTCTCCCACTCTCCCCGCCCTCCGTCTCCGGTCCTCGGTCATTTTAATCCAGCAAATCTGCATGACACTCTATTTCCCGCTTTTCTAAATATGTATTGATATTGGCTTAAAGCTAAACGTCTTAGCCTGTCTTTTCCTGATTTGGATTATAAAAGCTGCTGTAAAAACTCCCCCTAAAATCAAAAAAGTGAAAAAGTACGTGGTAGCGCTTTTTTGCATTAAGCTCTAAAACTATTAGTTATAATTTGGCTTTTGCTTAAAAATAAGTTGATTATTGACCTAATCTTGTTAAAATTTTGAGCAGTTCAGCCGGTCTAAACCTTACTTGTTATGGTTGCTGTATTTCGCTGCATTACCCAATAAGCTACGCTTCATGTTTAGCAGGGATTATGCCTCAGAAAAACAACGGTTGAACATAAAATGGGAACGAGTAAGTAAAAGCAAAGATGGGTTCGGTATCCATATAGAAAAGAAAGTTCGTCCTGCATAAGCTGCAGAGGCACCTACACAAACTACTAACTGATAGAATAAATTCTGACATGAGCAAAATTTTTGGTAAAGGAATAAACAAGGGGCTAAAGTCTGTCTCCATATTGATGGTACTAATGCTTATTACCGCTTCGGCGAGGGCAGAGGCTCCGTATGAGTCGATGGAAGCGTTTATGGCTTCTCCCGATTACACCAAGTTTATTATCGATAACCTGTGGGTATTGCTGGCTGCTGCCCTGGTTTTTATAATGCACCTTGGTTTCGCTTCGGTCGAAAGTGGTATGACAGCCGCAAAGAATACCGTAAATGTAATTTATAAGAATGTTTTCATTCTTTGTACAGGTATTCTGGCTTATGGATTTATCGGTTTTCAAATTATGTATCCCGGGGATTTTAACGGATGGTTTGGCTTTGGTGGCTTTGGTATCGGCTACGATAGTTCCGATCCTGTTGCATACCTCACGCCAGCTTATGGCGAAGAAATGACCATTTGGACCGATTTTATTTTCCAGGCTATGTTTGCTGCTACGGCCGCAACCATTGTTTCCGGCTGTGTTACCGGTCGTATTAAGTTGCACGTATTTATGATTTTTGGTTTTCTTCTGGTTGCCTTTTCTTACCCTATTACAGGCAGTTGGCTGTGGGGCGGCGGCTGGTTAGATGAGCTTGGTTTCTATGACTTTGCAGGCTCTACGCTTGTTCATGGAGTAGGTGGCGTAGCGGGTCTTGCCTGTATAATTCTACTAGGCGCGCGAAAAGGTAAATACGCAGAAGATGGTAGTATAAAACCGATTTTGGGTCATAATATCCCGCTTGCCACTGTTGGTGCTTTTCTGCTGTGGTTTGGCTGGTTTGGATTTAATGGCGGCTCGGTACTTAGCGCAGATCCGGTTGCCGTGAGCTTTGTATTCGTAACCACTGCTATATCTGCTGCTGCAGGTGCTCTTAGCGCCATGCTTGTAACAAAGCTCTTTATAGACAAGTTGGATGCAACCATGGCACTAAACGGCATACTTGCCGGTCTGGTAGGTATTACCGCTGGTGCCGATGTAATTTCGCCCCTCTATGCGGCCATCGTAGGCGCAATAGCCGGTGCAATTGTGGTATTTGCCATAATTGGGTTAGATAAGATGAAACTTGACGATCCCGTAGGCGCGGTTGCCGTGCATGGTGTTTGTGGTATCTGGGGCACGCTTGCTGTGGGTATTTTTGTAGCGGAGTTTTCTGTTCTCACACAACTCATAGGGGTAGTTGCTATTTACGGCTTTACCTTTCTGTTCGCATTCGGGGTATTTGCAGCCCTAAAATATACCATTGGCGTTCGTGTAAGCGAAGAGTTCGAGGCGCAGGGACTTGATATTGCAGAACATGGTGTGCCGGCATATCCGAACTTTGCTGGTGTTGAAACCAATGGGTTTGAAGCTCCTGAATTAAAGCCCGTTATGGATGCATAACTCCGGGTGGTCTTCTCAATCATATCAACTATCAATTAGTTAACAGAAGGTCTCCGGTCTGATCAAACCGGAGACCCTTTTACAAAAAATGCTGATTACTTAAGTTTTTTAGATAACAAAAGTAATTCGGCTCAATCTGATCAATGGCATCCTTAATAAAAACAATAAATGTGTTATTGCAGGCTTGAGGGGGCACGCAGGGCACATCTGTAATCAATCTAACCACTTCTATGGAAAAAATACTTACTACTCTGGCCGGTATGGCCAAAGTTGCCCTTATAAGCACCGCGCTTTTGGGTGTAGTGGCTACCGAAGCCGAAGCTCAGTTTGATATGAGCCTGGAACTAAATAGCCGCTATGTTTGGCGTGGTGCAGACTTTGGTAACTCGCCCAGCATTATGCCCGAAATATCGTTTACATACGGCGGGTTTGAAATTGGCGCATGGGCGGCTTATGCCACCAATGGTAATCCTGATGGAACAGAAATGAACTTTTTCGCAGGGTATACATTAGAGACTTCTGCCGGAGATTTTTCTCTGTACGTTACCGATTATTTTTTCCCGGATGAGCCTGTTTCTGTTTTTACCGGTGATGCTCACTTTGTGGAAATCGGACTTTCGTATGAGACTGCGCTTTCTGAGAAAACAAGTCTGGGCTTAAGTACAAATATGTTTGTATACAACGACGATGATAACGCTATGTACCACGAAGTAACAATTACACAGGCGCTTGAAGATTTCGAACTTGCATTATTTTCCGGCTTTACAACCGGCGCAACCGAGCTCTATGAGAATACAGCGTTCGCTTTTATAAACGTTGGGGCTACTTTGTCTCGTGAGTTTACTGTTGGTGCTGCTACGCCATTTGGAGTATCGGCCTCGCTGATTACTAATCCGCATGCCGAGCGTATGTTCTTCGTTTTCGGTGCATCTATAGGGTTTTAGGCAAGAATTGGTAGCATCATTTTCCCAATATCCCTCGGTCAGTCCGGGAACTGTATTCTTCAGAAAATAAGTGTCTTTAGCGTAGGATTTAAATATGAAGAATTGGTTTCCGGACTGTACTAAGGTTGCCGGTGATTTACACTATAAAGGTATTGTTTAATCGTCATGCAGGGTATAAGTGGTTTGTCCAAGTCTTAGTTGTAGCAAAAGCTGGGATAGAAATGTGGATATGGAGGGGTATAAATGCTCTTGATTTAATCTGTACCAAATGCTTAAAAATAAGATATACAATAATTAACAATACATTTAGACCAACTTCAGCTTTAAAAAATCCTGAAATACCCAAGAGGTAGCCGGTGTTATTTTGGAATACACCGGAGAAAGGTCGGCCCGGCAGGTTTTTCCTGTCGGGTTTTTTATTGCAATGTTATATTTGGGTTTTCAATTTTTGAAAGCCGGTTCGTTCATAACAGCACATAGAACAGTAAATAGTTGAGGCGTTAACTTATATAAAGCTCTATAATTTTGTAGCAAAGATGCTTTTGAGAAGCCTATTGAATATAGAATGAAAGCTAAATACATTTGTATTAGCTAAGCCTATTCAAATAATAATTCTAAGGCTAAGTGAAAAGATGGATAGTGGTTGTGGCTATTCTATGGACTGAAACTAAAAAGTAATGTCTTTATAGTTTATTTTGAAAAGTAGTTTGATAGCCTTTTCAGGGGCTCAATACCTGAATACCTAATTGCTATCTAATTTGTAAGGAATGTGTATGTATAATGATTTAAATATCTCATTAAAAATTTTCGTATTAGTCTTAGTGCTGCTGCTACCCCTTCCCGTGTTTGGCGCTATTGAATCAACAATCCAGACTATTGATCCGCCTATTTTGAACTTTAGTGAAGAAAGTAACTTTGGAGAAACAACGCTAGAACGTTTCTTTCTGCCAGACCCTTACGTAGTCTCTGTTACATCCGGGGGTATTGTAGACGCATCTTATTTGGGGGGATGATTGCCTCGGGTTTGCAAGGACTTCGCCGGATTTTAATCTAAGATTGAGCGAACCATTGTCCAGGTTACGTATTATGTTCGAAGCAGATGATCCATTAGATGATACTACTCTTATTATAAATACACCCAGCGGGGAATGGATTTGTAACGACGATGCAACCTTTGATACTTATGATCCCATGGTAGAGTTTCTCGAAGCAAGCAGCGGTCGCTACGATATTTGGGTGGGAAGCTACTCCGAAGGGGAATACATTTCTGGACAGCTTATTTTTTCGGAATATGAAATTTTGCCCGGACAAAGCGGTAACGGTGATTCTGTAGTTGCTGAAACCCTAAATTTTATGGCAGAGTCTACTTATGGGGTTATTTCGTTGGAGTCGGGTTTTTTGCCCGATCCTAGTGTTCATGAGGCTTTAGCCGGCGGATCTATAGATGTTTCTCTAAACCTTGGGCATTGTACCGGGTTTGCAGCCAGCTCTCCCGATTTTAACTTTTATTGGTCGGGTAGTACCAATAATTTGAAAATTTATTTTGAAGCAGATGAACCTAATGATGACACAGTTCTCATTATAAATACACCCGACGGAGAATGGATTTGCAATGATGATGCTTATGAAGAAACTCTGAATCCCATGCTAAATCTCTTTGGCTATGGTAATGGCAGGTACGATATTTGGATCGGAACTTATCGCGACGGTGGGTTTGCAAGCGGGAAACTTGTTATTACAGAACTTGACACAGGTCCTCGCTAAATCACACAGAATTTTTTTTTTTGGCTTTGCGTACTGCTAATCTTACAGTGTGCAAAGCTTTTTTTATGACCTTTACTTTCGCAAAGTTCTATTTTTCCCATGCAAACAAAAGGTGGCAAAAAATGTTGCCACGCCCTAAAAAATAATTTGTGATCATATTTTCAGGATTAAGTAAGGCCTCAAAGTTTTATAGATGGCTCAGCTTGGCCGCTTAAACCCAACTTTGATTTTTCCTTGAAATACGGAGAATACGAGCTTCATTTTGCTTATTCACAATCTTTAAATTGTAGCTTTTATTACTACGGGATCTATCAGCAAGATATTCTCGCTCAGATTTTTGCTTGAAAGTAAGCGGGTTTTACAATGCCTTCCATAAATTTTAAAAAATAATCTTGGGTCTGGAATTCTGATATTAAAGTGCAAAAGGGTGTGTCTGTCAGCTACGGGGTTTTAATGAGCTATGTAATACTTTCTAATTAAAAGGGTTCTTTACGATTGAGAGAATTAGTGATAACTTAGGCAGTGGCTTGCGGGGGAAATATGGGCGAAATCAGATTTTGCCAATGCGCAAAATGTCTGTGTATTCCGGAGGCTATTTTTTTGTGTTTCTACTGTTTCTTTTGATTCGACTTTGCAGACTAACTATTTGTAAATAATTCTATCATAGATATGTGCTTTTCAGAGCCCTTAGCGGCAGTTTATTCGTTTACTTATGCATATGAACGCGATTGTATCTATGCTTTACAGAAAGAGCACAGACAAATTTTAAAGTGTACTTACTATTATTTTTAAATGGCTTAATTCGACTGTGATTACCTCTGTTGCTAGTGTAATACAAGGAAAAATACAGACGCAAAAGATTAACCCGGCCGGGTCTTGAAATCTATTTTCTATTATCTATTATCTAATCCGAAACAGAATTTATAAATGGAATCCATCAGCGCTTTTGAAATTATTAAGGTCGGTATAGGTCCTTCAAGCTCTCATACTATGGGGCCGTGGAATGCTGCACAACGATTTACGGCCGCACTCGAAGCCAAAAACGTATTTCACCAAACCAAAACTGTTAAAGTTTATCTGTACGGCTCATTGGCCAAAACCGGTCGTGGGCACGGCACCGATATCGCCATCGTCATGGGACTATCGGGCCATGACTTCACCACCATCGATACTACTACAATTACGAGCCGGGTAGACGAAATAAAAGCTGCTAAAGAAATTCAGCTCGGAGGCAGCCGTAAAATCCCTTTTGATTATCATCGGGATATAATATTTGAATTTGAAACTACGCTCGATTTTCACCCGAACGGAATGAAATTCGAAGCAGAACTTGAAAACGGTGAGCTGGTTTATCGCTACTACTTTTCCATCGGCGGCGGTTTTGTAGTTAGGGATGGTCAGGATGATGATGAAATCATAAATGATTCCAAGGTTACCCCATATCCGTGCCACTCAGCCAAAGACATCATAAAAAATTGCAGAAAACTAAATTTACGCATCTCGGAACTTGTTTTTCTAAATGAGCAAACCTGGCGCACAGAACAGGAAATTCGAAGCCATGCTCTATATATATGGGAAGAGATTAAAAACTGCATATTTCGTGGAATAACCCGAAAAGGCACGCTGCCGGGTATTTTAAACGTGCGCAGAAGAGCATTCGAGCTCAGCAGAAAGCGCTTAGACGGCAAAAAATTCTCTGATGCCAACGAGTTAATTGAGATAATTCGAAACGGCCCATCAGATTTTAACACCGTAAATAAATGGGTTACGATTTTTGCATTGGCCGTAAATGAAGAGAACGCGAGCTTTGGCAGAATTATAACGGCACCAACTAACGGTGCCTCCGGAGTTTTGCCGGCTGTGCTAATGTATGCCTGCTGTTTTACCCCAAATTTCGATGATGATTCGGTAATCGATTTCCTGCTAACAGCCGGAGAAGTAGGAACTTTATATAAAAAGGGTGCCACAATTTCAGCGGCAATGGGGGGATGTCAGGCCGAAATCGGAGTTTCCAGCTCGATGGCCGCGGCTGGTTTAACCGAAATTCTTGGTGGCACGCGGGAACAGGCGCTGCAGGCTGCAGAAATTGCAATGGAGCATCACCTTGGCATGACCTGCGATCCTATTGCCGGCCTGGTTCAGGTACCGTGCATCGAACGTAACTCTATGGGAGCAATTAAAGCAATTACGGCATCAAATATAGCCCTCGATGAAGATCCCTCCACCGCGCGTGTTTCGCTGGATGATGTAATCCTCACCATGTGGGAAACCGCTAAAGACATGAACAACAAATACAAGGAAACCTCAGAAGGTGGTTTGGCAACCATTCCTGTAAACGTTATTGAATGCTGATAAAATAGCACGCGCATCAAGCAAGGGATCCATCTAATTGATGGACAGCTTATGCATTAAGAATGCTCTCAGAATTGTTAAGTGTTGTTTCAATGCGATGATTCCTTATCTAACCGCCTTTCAGAGAGTATTCTAAAACATTGTTGCAACAACTATTAGATGCTTTTATATATGTAAGATACTGTAAATGCTGTCTTCAAACGCTGAAAGCAGTGTTTGGGTTTTATTGGTTGTTGGAGTAACGCACAAGAATCCAAACATCTAATTTAATTTACCATGAAAACTCTCAAGATAGTTCTAATTACCTCATTAATGTCTGCATTTGCGGCATTTAACCTGCAAGCGCAATACGCAGACGCATCGCAGACGCAAGAAAACGCAACTGCACCAGACATTTTAGACATTGCGGCATCTGATGATCGTTTCAGCACATTAACCATGCTCTTAACAGAAACCGGCTTAGCCGATGTTCTTCGCAATGGTGAAGAATATACAGTATTTGCACCCACAGACGAAGCTTTCGCAGATGTGCCAGAAGAGACGCTAAACGCACTTATGAACGATCGTGAAATGCTACAGGAAGTACTGCTCTCGCACGTGGTTGTGGGCACTGTAACATCCGATGCGGTAACTCAAATTGATGAAGCGCAAACCGCATCCGGAAATGTTGTTGCCATAGAGAGCAATTATGGCGGAGTAACCGTAGGCAACGCAACGGTTATCGAAGCAGATATTATGGCCTCTAATGGCGTAATTCACGTAATAGACTCTGTGATAATTCCCGGAAAAGACAAAGAGAAAACACGTTCCGGCTACAACAGAAGCTACTAAAAGCTGACTGTCAGTTTTTTACAGCACAAATATTAAAGCATCCGGTATTTGCCGGGTGCTTTTTTTTGATGTGGACTCGTACATCTCAAATGAGCCCAAGCTGAAGCATGGGCTCTTGAGATTTTGCTACTTGC
>JAIULZ010000171.1 GCA_022565805.1 Balneolales bacterium | reverse complement strand
TTGGAGCAAAAATAAAATCTTCGAATAGATAGCCTATACTCCGGTTTTATTTTTGATTTGTTATAATATTAAAATACTAACGAAAAAGAACCGTGGGCTGCGTTTTTTATTAGCTCCGAATAATGAAACTAATTTTTTGTGCTCATTTAAGCTATTCAAAAGGATTTTAATCGGAATAAGAGAACATACGAGTAAAGTTGCCTGGAATAATACACTTTATTATCGGGCCTGAACTAAATTTCGGCAACATTCACGAGAACTTTAGTCAGATTCGTTAATTAAACAGCATCACGTAAACCATCGTTCGGGAAGTATCTATTACTGCTTTATTTACCGTAACACTCTATATACCCTAAACGAATTATCTCCCAATAACTTAGCCTTTAGGCTCATTATATCAGTTAATCTTTTATTCAAAAGCTTGTTTAAACAGTAAAAGATTATTTAGTGTGTTTCATTTTGAAAGCACAAACAGATAGACCTTGTTTACAAATGTCTAATAAATAGTTACCCTCTTATCTGCATCCCCAATAATTTAATAATATAAGCAATATCTCTTATCGGTAAATATAAACCATACCCATTTGATTTTTTTGTGTAAACGGATAATTCTTAATACTTGCCGCAGTAAGTATATACAGACTATAAAACTCTTTTTTTGACCTATAATGGTGTTTCAAATAATATACGAGTCAGAAAAATTTCATCTTCTTCTACCTTATTTTGAGCCACTTTTAAAGCATTTGAAACCAATGGTTTCCAAAGCCTTCACAAAAAAAAACGGCTCTGCTGCCAAATGATGAGGCTTTACAGAACCGTCTTTAAATAGAAATTTATTCTTGCTTAATTGCTCTTAATATCAGGCTTCAAATTAATTGGCAGATCCTGCATCATTTTGCTGGTTTATGAGATTAAACAGGTTTGAGTGCCCGCGTCCACAAGTACACTGATTGTTGCCATCTGCCTGTATGATAGCGTGAAACTCAAATCTTTCGTCATAGCCATCGCGCTCCCACCAAAATGGCATACGCTCAACGGGTTGATGCCCGATTTCATTCATGGTTGATGCATCATAGAGACGACCGTTAAGCATTGTGTGCGTAACAAACTCAGTATCCCGTAAGTTTTCTATCGGGTTGCCATCGATCAAAATCAAATCTGCTAATTTCCCACGTTCAAGGGAACCAAGATGGCGATCCATGCCGATGTAGGCCGCGCCATTAATGGTAGCAGATCTTAAGGCCTCAATCGGGCTCATCCCTCCCTGTTCGAACATCCAGAATTCCCAATGTGCCGCTAAACCTTGAAGCTGACCGTGACCTCCTACATTAACCAGAACGCCTTCATCATACAAGGCCTTAGCCAAAGCAGCGCTTCGTATATGTCCTGCTTCGTACTCTTCATAAGGTATCATGGTTCTGTGGCGAGAGCGTGAATCAATTAAACCACGGGGCATAAACGACTGCAGTCTTTCATTCTCCCAAACGTTAGTGTGCTGATACCAATAATACTCGCCGCTAACACTGCCGTAGTTAACCACAAGCGTTGGCGTATAACCTACTGAGGTGTTTCCCCAAAGGGTGAGTACATCTTTATACACAGGGTAAATCGGGATATTATGCTCGATGCCTGTATGCCCGTCTATTACCATACTCATGTTGTGTGTAAAAGTTGATCCACCCTCAGGCACAACTAAAATATCAAGTTCTCGTGCAGCCTGCATAACCATCTGACGCTGATCTCTGCGCGGCTGATTATAGCTTTTTACAGAATGAGCCCCAAATGCTGCCGTTCTTCGTATAGCGGAACGTGCATCTTCCAAGGTGTTAATTACTGCTTTAAAATCACCTTCAGCACCATATAAAATTCGTCCAGTAGAAAAAATACGCGGGCCTGTCATGTGTCCGGCACGAACCATCTCGGCCTGAGAAAAAATCATTTCTGTATTTGAAGACGGATCATGTACTGTTGTTACACCAAAGCCAAGATTAGCAAAATACTCCCATTGCTGCTGTGGGCTTAGACCATGCCTGAAGTTACCGATATGAGCGTGCACGTCGATAATGCCGGGCATTACCGTTTTTCCTTCGGCATCTACAACAAAAGTACCGCCCGGTATCTCCACCTGATCTGCAGTTCCCACCGCTTGAATCCGATTGCCGTTTACCAAAATGGTGCCAGACTCAAAAATGGTATCATTTTCATCCATTGTAATAATTCGGGCATTCGTAATAGCAATGTAACCAACTGGTTTATCAGATTCGATTTCCAAACCGATTCTGATGCCATCATTTTCGCCCAAAGGTAAGGCAGAAGACTGGTCTCCATTCAGGAAGTCGAATGCATCTTTCAGGGTGGTAGTGAAATACTCATCTCCTAGTGTCCAGTGCAGCTTATCCCCCTCTGCCGACCAGTGCAGGCTTATTCCGGCGTCTTTTGCAACATGAGTTACGGGAATGGCCCTGGTATTCGCGCTCAGGCTTATTTCACGACCAGCAAGTGGCATTGGAGCTATATAAACTTTAAAAAGCTCGTTAAATGCAATCCACTTATTGTCGGGACTTGGAACAAAATTATTCGCATAGGTAGAAGTAAAATGAGTGCGATGATCGTGTCCATTCAGATCCATGCTCATGTATGCTCTGTTCAGGTAATTTCCTCCAAGGTAGAATATCCGCGAATCATCGCCGCTAAACCGGGCGTCTTCCCCTCTTTGGTGTAACAGTCTTTTTTCGCCACCTTCGGCAGGCATCACATAAATTCCAGGGTTTAAAGTATAAGTATGCCCCTGATGATTATTCCCGGACTCTCTACGAAAAACCAGCATTGAGCCGTCATTCGAAAACCGTGGTTCCCGGTAAATTCCTTTCTGGTTGGTTATACGCACCGGCGCAGAGGCTGCACTATTCAAGTTAAGCATATTTATGGCACCCATTTCAGTATCCGACCAGCTTACGTAAACAAGCGTATTGCCATCAGGGGAGAAAGATGGCTCAAATTCTAATTCGGTGCCGCTTGTAAGTCTTCTCGGTGTTCCGTCGGGCAAAGACTTCGTCCAAAGATAGCCAGCGGCATTAAAAACCAATGTATGGCCATCGGGCGAGGTAACAGCATGCCGTATAGCTTTTGCCGTGAATACCTCCGGGGCGGGATCATAGTCTACACGCAACGCCTCTGCAAAGGAATGCACTGCATTTACTTCGAAAGGAATTTCGGCATGCTCAAGTGTTCTAACATTAACCCTATGCAAACCACCCTGTGCCCAAAATACAATTTCTTCGCCAGAGGGTGTCCAGCTCATATTGGTGTACGGTCCAAAAATAGCCCAGGCTTCCTGCTGATCTTTGCTAAGATTATCAAAAACGGGGTATTCCCTGCCGCTTTCAAGTTCCCGAATAAACAAAACAGATTTAGTGCGAACTCTTCGTACAAATGCAAGCATTTCTCCATCGGGAGAAATTGCAGGAGTCATCGCCCCACCCGGGCCTCCGGTTATACGGCGGGTTTCACCAGTTTCACGGTCGTATCGATTTATAACATAAATCTGACTGTTCGGGTCTTTGTTATACTGAAAGAAGCCACCGGGATATACATCCTGACTGTAATAAACATATCTTCCGCATGGGGAAACAACCGGCTGGCCCAAATCCTGCTGATCGTTCATTCTTTGCACCAGCTGCACCCCGCTACCACCCGACTTATGATACATCCAAACTTCGCCTGCACCAAGCGAACGCGTAGAAGTAAAGTGCTTTCTTGCAACAAGAAATTGTCCTTCAGGCGACCAGGAAGCGTTATTTAGCAATCGGAAGTCTTCTGTAGTTACCTGTCTGGCATTGCTGCCGTCGGCATTCATTATCCAAATATTATCTCCGCCCCCGGCATCACTTGTAAAAGAGATTTGGGTTCCGTCGGGGCTGAATCTTGGCTGCAACTCATAAGCTTGCCCGGTGCGCAATGGCTCTGCGGTACCTCCTTCGAAAGGTATAACATAAATATTACCCAGCATATCAAACACAATTTTACTTCCATCCGGACTCACATCCAGATTCATCCAAGTGCCTTCATTGGTTGTAAAACGCACTTGGTTTACCGGCCAGTTTTGCCATTGATCACCTTCCACGCTCCAGCTCTTATCGTCCTGAGGCACCCATACCTGCGACGAAACCTGCGCTACGGTTGAGCACCCGGCGGCAAGAATTGCTACCCATATCACGCTAAATAATTTCATAAATCGAATCATGTCGGATTTTAATTTTAATTCGTTAAAAACATTCGGCAAGCCCCGAACAAGCTCAAAAAAAATGTCGAAAACATTAATAAGCTATCCTTTTGTGCTGCCATAAAAGCAAAATCTTAACCGGATAAGCCATGTAAAGATTTCAGTTTTCCCCCGGCAGAATATGCCCAAAACAGATGTTTTATCAAAACCGAAACAATTGTGCTTCCGTTTATATGGCAGCAAATAACAGCCCATAAAGACTGTATATAATGTATCCGGAATATAGCAACTATCAGGTATTGTGGGTAAAGCAAAAAAAACATCTGCGTTCACCGGATTACTCATTAACGTCTTTTTGATCTCTTATATAAACACCGCTCTAAACTTTGTGATTTGAACGACAAACAGCTGTATTCTGTAACCTGGCGCAGGACTTACATTTTGCAAATTCATTTGGTAAGTTACATTTAAGCATCTTTTCAATAAATCTTTGAACTCTTATTAAGCGAATTCGTTTATGTACAACTCATTTTCTTTTAACTGTGCGACTACTTTGAGAAATCAGAGCAGTAACCGCCACAGCCAAAATTAGGCTAAATACAACGTAATCGTAGCAACAGAACCGCAACCTTAAGACTTCGATTTTGGTGATGTACTTGTGTCGAAAAAACGATTTTTCCCAAGTATTATGTACATGACCGGAGTTTTTCCCGAAGCAGCATTAAAAGGAATCTATTAACAAGCAGAAATCAGTCTTCCAACTGCATGAAATCGCTTAAAGTACAGGTAGTAGAATTTTTTCTCGATCATCTTATTCGCCAGAATCATGAGATCGAAAAGGATATTAGTACAAAGGTAGATCACCCAAACGTGATTCAAATGTACTCGATACAAAACTACAGCTCCATTTTCGAGGAACAGATAAAACTGGGTGAAGATATTGGTCTGGCTAGTAGGGACAGCATAAGCCTGCAACAGCTTCTAAAGCTCGATTCCGACCATCATTTTCGTGAGTTTAACCAAATGGGTTTAGGCACTTTAATAGCAAGGCTTCAATTCGGAAATGTGAGCGACCTGATGCCCGCCCCCCCTGTATACTCGCTATTCCACTATAAATCGCATTTTTTTGTTTCATTAAGCGGCTTTACAAACACCATGCTTTACAGGTTATCGGCAGCTACGGAGCTGGCCACACCGTTTTTTCTGGATTTCTGCCTCAGAACCACTTTTGGTGAAAACGGACCCGAGTATGATCGAATACTCCCCCTTCAGCTGGAAACTGATGATATTACCCGAACCGAATTAAGCCGAATTTTTTCCAGCTATATGCTAAGTGGCTCTCTTAGTGCCGATGAAATGGCCAATGCGGTAGAAATTTTTGCCTCTAATACCGATTTCCAGCTGTTCGAGCGGAGACTACGAATGTTTCGAAAGTTGTACAAAGATGCAGGTGAAGATGCCTTTACTCTGCTAAAAATGGTTGTACCCGATCCGGATCTCATCACCTTTTCATTCCATAAAAACCAGCTTGCTACCTGGATAGAAAGCGTAGAGGAGCTTAGGCGTTTCCAGATTCTGGAATATTTATTTGTAGTTTTAAGCCCTAAACTATGATGAAAACATTCCAGCTTTTTTAAATCTTACTTTGAGATTTCACTATTGTGTAAAACTATTTCATATACCCCTTCGTCATAAGACACACAAAATCTATACTCGCTTTTCCCGGGTAATTTGTGGAGAAAATAATCGGTGGGGGCTGTTTTGGGCAACATTTGTTCGTACATTTACTTACAGGCTTTGCTGAAAGCAACTTTTACTCGTTTAAAGCCCCATACAGATTGGGTTTTTTACCGCATTCACCCTTAATATTCATTTCTTACGAATATAAATATGCGCATCTCTGGCACTTATCTCACCTTAGTGTTGAGTCTTTTTTTTATGGGCATTTCGGCAATTGGATGCTCTGGTTCAAAAAGTTCTTCTGCACAATACGACGCTCAGATGCATGCAAATAGCATTAGGGCCGAACAGATGATGCTTGCAGAAAGTCGCAGGATGGCTTCAGAATCCGGAAATGCCAGAATGCGTGAGAGTGCCAACATTTCAAATACAGTGCAACCAACTTCGGAAAGGCTCATTATTTATAACGCAAATGTGCGTATGGGTGTAGACTTACCGGATAGCGCTTCTGTAAAAATTGCTGCACTTGCCCAAGAATTTGGTGGATATGTGCAGGAAAGTGGGAATACAACCATAACCCTGAGAGTCCAGGCCGATTTACTTCATGATGCTCTGGAAAAGATTACAGCATTTGGGATTATTGACCAAAAGAATATTCGTGGCCAAGACGTAACCGACCAATACTCCGATCTCGGCATCAGACTCGAAAATGCACTCCGTTCCAGAGCGCGCTATCTGGAGCTATTAGACCGGGCCGAAAATGTCTCCGAAGCCCTGCAGGTAGAACGGGAACTTGAGCGCCTTAATGGCGTTATAGATCAGCTAAAGGGGCAAATGAACCGCCTAGAAAATCTCACGGCACTTGCCACTATTCAGGTAAGTTTGTATAAAATTACCGAACCCGAGCCAGAACGGGAATTAAGACCCGGTATACTTGGCTACGTAGGGCTCGGTATTTATCGTGGTGTTCGGTGGCTTTTTGTAAGAGGTTGAAAAGTAATCACCTAATGAATTCATCGGGCAGAGAATTTACTTCTCGGCCATTTTTTTGTCTTGCTGAAAAAGGTGCACATCCCTTTGAGGAAAAGGAATTGAAATTCCATTTTGATCGAATCCTGCCTTAATTTTTTCCATCGTTTCCCAGTAGAAAGGCCAATAGTCGGCTGTTTTAGTCCATGCACGGATGGAAAGATCCAGGCTTGAATCTCCGAAATTAGTAAAAACGACTACTGGTGCTGGTTCTGGCAAAACGCGTTCATCTTTATTAATAATATCCAAAACCACTTCTCTTGCTTTAGGAATACTGCTACTATAGCTAATTCCTACTTTCATTTCTACCCTGCGCTGTTCTTTTTCGGTATAGTTTATAACCTTAGAATTAGCCAACTGCCCATTTGGGATGGTTACCATACGAAAATCAAAAAGCCTCATTCTGGTGTATAGAATATTAATCTCTTCTACAAGACCCACATCGTCTCCCCACTGAATCACATCATTTACCCTGTAAGGTTTAAATACCAGAATAATAACTCCACCTGCAAAATTAGATAAACTGCCCTGTAACGCCAAACCAATTGCTAAACCTGCAGCACCAAGTAAGGCTATAAAAGTTGTTGTTTCGAGACCAAAAATTCCCGCCACGAAAACAAACAGGATCAGCTTCATTATAAAGTTAAGAACACTACCTAAAAAAGTTTGAAGCGATGGCTCAAACTCATATTTCTCCATTGCGCTCTCGACTACCTTAAGCAATACTTTAATTACCTTTAATCCTGCAAAAAATACTAAAAGACCAATAAGTAAATTGGTGCCAAAACTTATTCCATATTCAATTGCTGTATCATATAATGCCTGTACGTTAAAACTATCCATTGAAAAAAGTATTTATTCCCGTTTAGATTTAAAATTTATAGCTGTTTCTTACTGAATTAATCTGACTACATATACAAATGTCGGTCAATATTAACTCTTACAAGAATTCAACTCTTTGGTACACATAGTAAAGTACGATAAGAGGTAATGCGTTCAAATATGCGCAAGTTTTTTTGCCAAATCGGAAGGCAGCCAAAGCTGAAGCATGGGATTTTGATCTTTTGTTGGGAGTGTAATCTAAACTCTGTCCGGTTCTGAATCATCTGGGGGCTAGCTTCCAGATGATTTTCGGCTCAACTCAAGGGGTAGTCGATCCCCAAATGTAATGGCCA